>JANQMT010000209.1:0-60708 GCA_028279945.1 Clostridia bacterium | reverse complement strand
AAGCTTGGGTCAAAAAGGCTATGGTTCCCTTCGGCGACTGCTATCGCAGTCTGAGCACCCTCCTTAATCGGCAAAGGGGCATCCCCTCTGCACTCCCCCTTTTTATATAATAGAAAATCGATATTTCCTATTATATAAAAAGATGCCATGCGGTAAATGCCGTATGGCATTAGTTATTTTGGGGCATTTTAGCCCATGTTGATGCTTTCATCTATTAAAAATTATTTGAATTAAGAACTCCCATATTCTAATTATATTCTAATATTGCATTAATTTTCCTATAATACCTTAAGGCTATAATGGGATTAGTATATTAATAATTGGAGGAGAACCTATGAATGGAAGTGCTTTCCATTTTATATTTTGCACCATACCGTCATTCAGATTATTGCTTTTCCGATTATCCAGGAAGAAAGCAGTATACGTACCAAGTTCTCTATAATAGCAATTGTTTCATTTATAGTTATAATGGCATATGAGCTGTTGGTAAGGCGTTTGAATATACTTCGCTTTCTTTTTGGAATGAAATTGAAAAAATAAATTAAAGGAAATATAAAGAAAGGAGTTGGTTAAACTGAGATCAAAATTAATATTAATGATTACAATGATTATAATTGTATTGCTATTACCACTGGCTTTAAAAGATAGAAGTCATAAAAGCCTAAACGGACCTGACTTATCTGAAATAGAATATTTTGAAATATATTTTGAAAACGACAACAAGAATTTGAAGCTTGCAGGAATGGTAATGTTACCAGAAGGCCAAGGCCCATTTCCTACAGCTGTTATTGTCCAGGGTTCCGGCCCAAGCTCAAGAAATAACGTATGGTATTTATCAGTTGTAAAGCATTTACAAGATAATGGGATTGCAGTCGTAATTCCCGATAAAAGAGGATGTGAAAAATCTGGAGGAGAATGGATAGGAGCGAATTTTCAAGAACTGGCAACGGATGTCACTAGTGCAATAGAATTTGTAAAAAGTCAAAAATATTTTAGTCATTCAACTATTGGAATTATCGGTATGAGCCAAGGTGGTTGGATTGCACCGATAGCAGCGACTGAATCAAATGATGTTTCTTTTGTTGTGTCCATGGTTGGGTCAAGCGTTACCACCGATGAACAATTACTACATGAAGAGATTAATAATATTTCATCTTATACATATACGTTTATTGCAAAATTAATTGCCCCAATTACGGTTAGTAGTATTAAGGAAAGTGAGTATTTTAACCCTATTGCAGGATTTGATCCCATCCCATATTGGAAAAAGATTAATGTTCCTGTATTTTTTGCATATGGAGGTAATGATAAAAATGTTCCTGTTGAAGCATGTATCCATCGTTTAGAAGAAAACAATCTCAATGATTTTAAAATTAAGACATATCCTCAAGGTGGTCATGCAATACGTGATGTTAAAACAGACAAAGTGAGTCAAGAATTTTTAAATGATTTAGTAAGATTTATAAAGGAAGATTGATACTAAGGGTCTAATAGATAACAGACTGGGAAAAGCAATAATCTGAATGACGGTATGGTGCAGAATTTAAAAAGTATTTCTGAAAATATGACATATATATGTCATATTTTCTTTGCTATAATGATTACAAAGCAAAACGCTAAAAGGAGGAAAAAATCGTGAAAGTTGAAAGGGAATTCAAAACAGAATCAACATTAAATATTCCTAAAGGCGGAAGAATTGGCAGATTTGCTAAAATACTAGAAAAAGAAGTAACAGAAGATATTTTAATAAGAATAATGAAAGGTTCACAAAACTATGATGCCCTTAAAGGAGATAAAAAGGCTTCTTGGTGGCGGAATGCAGTAGAAAATATGGAAAATGAACTGGGGAGAGAAAAATCCATTGAAATCATGAATGCTTGTGGTGCAAAATGCTGTGGGAAAGGTCAGCGAAACACTGCCAAAAGACTGATGAATGAATCAAAATCCATAGAAGATTTTCTTGATAAGCTCAGTAAATATGGAGTGAAAGATGGACAACTTGAATATAAAATAGTTGATAATCATACGATTATGGGGAAACATAACAGATGCTTTTGTGGTCAGGTTAAGCAATCAAAAGAAAATTTCAAAAATGATACTTACTGTCATTGTTCGGTTGAATTCAATAAACAGTTTTTTCAAGCCGCATTAAATAAACCGGTAGATGTTAAACTTAAGCAATCCATACTAAATGGCGGAGACTGCTGTGAATTTATCATTTCTGTAAAAAATGATTGAGGTGAATAAAGTGGAATATAAACGAATGCTAAATAAATCAGAAAAACCTTCAGAAAATCAAATATTGAAATTTATTGGAAGTAGAGCAGACCTATGGGAGGGCATACACAAATATGTGAATGAAAACTACGATTTTACACCTGAATTGGTCTTCTTTACAAAAAAGTACGGTTGGACCATTCGATACAGAAAAAGTGGTAAAACTCTGTGTTATTTTTTCCCTGAAGACAACGCATTTTCAATATTAATAATATTGGGAGCAAAAGAGTCTGAGAAAGTTGAATTGATTAAAAATAAACTCAATAAAAAAGTTAAGACCATTTTTGAAAACGAGGAACAATTACATGATGGTCGATGGATGTGGATTAGAATTTTAGAAAAATCAGATATTGATTCATTAGTCTTATTACTTAATGCGAAGAAAAAGCCAAAGAATATTACTTGAAAAAAATTAACATATTTTAATTTTCCACCTGGAAAAAATGTATTATCCCAGTTTTAAAGTGGTCTAATTTGACCACTTTAAAACTGCAGACTCACAATACTCCAAGAGGCTAGAGGAAGGCTCAGGCTTATGTACAAAAGTAATTGTAAAAAAAATGCTCACAAGGATTGCAATTCAATTTATTTAGAGTTATAATAAATACCAGTGGAATTTATTGACTGTATGGAGGCCCAATGCAAGTAAAAAAAGAGGATATTAAAGAAAAGATTATAAGTTCTGCACGTAGAGAGTTTCTTGAAAATGGCTATGAAAAAGCTTCGCTGCGTGTCATCGCAGAAAAAGAGGGTTTAACAAAAGGTGCGGTCTATTCATATTTTAAAAATAAGGATGCCTTATTTTGTGAACTTACTGCTCCGGCTATAAGTTTTATTAAAAGTGAATTTCAACATGATAAATGTAACTATGTTTCTAAAACGAAGGATGCCACGCTTGACGCCTATGAAATCACCATTCAATGCTTTAAAAGATTTGCACAGGCAGTCCTTGATAATCATGAAAGTTTTAAATTGCTTTTGTTTTGTTCAGCAGGATCAAGTTTACAGAACTATAAGGAAAAAATTAATCAGATTTATGCACAAAATTTTTATAAACTACTCTCGTATTTTACTAGGACCGAATCATGCGATGAAGGCATCGTTAATGAAATGTTTATTCATACACTTGCCACTGCCTATGTCAGCTTTTTGGAGGAGATTGTTTTACATGAACCCGAAAGAAAAGAAGTGGATGCTTATGCTGAGCAAATGGCCATTTTTGTTCATTCAGGGATAGAAAAGCTGTACGACTATCAAATGCAACGACGAAGATAGAACAGTTCAATTTATATCAGTTTTTTTTTGAGTGATTTACGATTATGAAGACTCTTGCAACATTAATTTCTTAAACGCTCACATGTTTATTGTTTTGTTTGCAAGAGTTATTTAATAATGATACACTGATAATGAAAATCATTATCTATTAAAATCGCTATTTGGTCTTATAAAATATATAGTCAATTAAAAAGTTATTTAAAAAATAAATATGGAATCATAACTGATGAGTATTTTAAAACATTTTAAATAGGAGGATAACAACATGCCAAAAAAGAAAAAAGAATTCATTTTAAAAAGGTTCACGCCTTACATGGGCAAGAAAAAAGTCCTTTTGCCTGTGTCATTAGTATTATCAGGTATTTCAGCAATTCTTAACATTGTGCCCTATGTGCTTGTATGGTATATAATGCGTGATATTTTAACATCTCCCCAATCCATTGATGTGTCAAATGTCGGTTTTTATGCGTGGCTTGCCTTAGCAAGTGCAATAGGTGGAGTTGTGGTATATTTTTTTGGACTTATGAGTTCACATCTTGCAGCCTTTCGCGTAGAGGTTGGAATGCAAAAAGTTGGTATGGAAAAAATAGTATCTATGCCCCTAGGTTTTTTTGATAAGCATTCAAGCGGAAAAATGCGAAAGATTGTAAACGACGGTGCGGCAACAACTCATACATTTTTAGCACACCAGCTGCCGGATATGGCAGGCAGCATCGTTTCTCCCATTATTCTTATAGCTTTGATTTTTATCGTAGATTGGAGAATGGGCCTTGCGTCTCTAGTTCCAATTGTTTTGGGATTTATAACAATGAGGTTCATGGTGAGTTCCGAAGGTAAAAAATTTCAGAAAATGTATTATGATTCTTTGGAGGAAATGAGCTCAGAATCTGTGGAATATATCCGGGGCATTCCCGTTGTAAAAACATTCGGTCAATCCATATTTTCTTTTAAACGATTCTATGACAGCATTATTAAATACAAAGAGATGGTTTATGCATATACGATTCTTTGGAAAAGGCCCATGTCATTTTACACCGTAATTATGCAATCAGCCGCTTACTTTTTAATTCCTATGGCTATATTTTTGATAGGCAGAGGAGAAAATCTCGCCCTTGTGTTTGCGGACTTTATCTTTTACATTCTTATATCTCCAATCTTCACTATGCTTTTAATGAGATCCATGTATTTTAGGCAAAACACTATGATTGCACAGCAGGCTATTGACAGACTGGATAACCTTTTGGATTATCCCGGTATGAGTTATAAGGAAAAGACAAAAAACATTAATCATTATACTTTGGAGTTTAAGGACGTAGCGTTTTCATATGAAGGAAGCGACAAACGCGCCATAGATAAAATCAGTTTTAAATTAAATAAAGGTGAAACCGTCGCACTTGTTGGCGCTTCAGGAGGCGGGAAAACGACCATTGCCCGACTAGCTGCTCGCTTTTGGGATGTAGATGAAGGCCAAGTATTAGTAGGAGGAATGGATGTTAAAGATATTCCTAAAAAAGAACTGATGGACAATATTGCCTTTGTTTTTCAAAATACAAAACTATTTAAAGGCTCTTTAAGAGAGAATATTGTCTTTGGAAAAGAAAATGTCTCAGAAGAAGAAATCAATAAAGCCATTGATTTTTCACAGTCAAGAGAGATTATAGAAAACCTTCCTGATGGCCTGGATACGGTAATAGGCTCTAAAGGAACCTATCTTTCAGGTGGGGAACAGCAAAGAATCGCACTTGCCAGGGCAATTGTAAAGGATGCCGGGATAGTGCTTTTAGATGAGGCCACTGCCTTTGCAGACCCTGAAAATGAGCATTTAATACAAAAAGCGCTTAAAGAGCTGAGTCGGGGGAAGACAACGCTTATGATTGCCCATCGTCTTACAAGCGTACAAAATGTCGATAGAATATTGGTTATAGAAAGCGGTAAAATTGCAGAAACGGGAACCCACGAAGAGCTGCTGAATAAAGGCGGTATATACAAAAAAATGTGGGATGAATACCAAAAATCTGTTTCATGGAAAATCGTCACTAAAAATATTGTAAATAAAGGAGGACAATATGCTTAAATATTTTAAAAATAAATATGCTATGTCTGAAGAAGGCGCACGAGACCTTTTGCGCTCAATTATTTGGACTGTACTCATGAACATTAGCTTTATGGTTCCGGTAGTCCTCGGCTTTAAATTTTTAGATGAATATATGACTTTACTTTTCAATCCTTCAAATAACCCTCAAAATAGTACTGCTTATTATGTTATTATGTCGCTGGCGTTTTTTTTGGTCATGTTTGTTATTGCGTATTTTCAATACGACTCGACATATACCAAAATTTACGAAGAAAGCGCTAAAACGCGGATTGGTCTGGCTGAAACACTAAGAAAGCTGCCTTTGGCTTTTTTCGGAAAAAAGGATATCTCGGATTTAAGTTCAACCATAATGGAAGATGCTACACAGATAGAGCTGCTCTTTTCCCATTCAGTTCCTCAAATTTATGCATCCATATTGACGAGTTCCATCATGGGTGTGATGCTGTTTTTTTACAATTGGATGCTGTCCCTTGCCGTATTTTGGGTAATTCCCGTTGCAGCCTTAATTTTTTATCTGTCAAGAAAGTTTCAAAAAAATGCCCATACAAAACTTTATCATTTTAAAAGGGATATTACAGATAAAATTCAAGAAGGACTTGACTCCGCTTATGAAATAAAATCTTATAATAGAGAAGAGACCTTTACAAATACTTTAAACTCAAAATTAGACAATTATGAAAAGGTTTTGATTAAATTAGAGCTATTAGCAGGTGGATTTATCAATCTGTCTTATGTATTCTTAAAGCTGGGACTTCCAA
This sequence comes from Clostridia bacterium, assembly GCA_028279945.1. Taxonomy (GTDB): domain Bacteria; phylum Bacillota; class Clostridia; order Peptostreptococcales; family JAAYPU01; genus JAKSCF01. The sequence continues at coordinate 54,303 of JANQMT010000209.1, read as the reverse complement.
GTGTTATAGTGTACGGTGCTTATCTCTTATCAACCGGTTCTATCAATATTTTTACCTACCTTGTTTTTCTTGTAGTGACAGCACGTATTTATAACCCCATAATGGATGTCATGAATAATCTTGCACTGCTTATATATCTAAACGTGCGTATAAAACGCATGAAAGAGATGAATGAAATGCCAAGACAGGATGGAAAATCTGAGTTTTATCCTAATAACTACGATATCGAATTCAAAAACGTCGACTTTTCATATGAAGAAGGTGTGCAAACATTAAAGAACGTAAGCTTCACCGCAAAACAAGGGGACGTAACAGCCCTTGTAGGACCTTCAGGTGGAGGAAAGAGTACGGTAGCAAAGCTGTCTGCACGGTTCTGGGATATAGACAAAGGTGTTATTACCTTGGGCGGAGAAGACATCTCACAAATTGATCCTGAAACGCTTCTAAATAATTATTCAATCGTTTTTCAGGATGTAACACTTTTTAATTCCAGCGTTATGGAGAATATCCGTCTTGGAAAGAGAGATGCAACAGGTGAAGAAGTAATAAAAGCAGCACAGCTTGCCCAATGTGATGAGTTTGTTAAAAAACTTCCCCAGGGATACAATACCTTAATCGGAGAAAACGGAGAAAGGTTATCAGGCGGTGAAAGACAACGTATATCGATAGCCAGGGCAATGCTGAAAAATGCTCCCATTATCCTGCTTGATGAAGCTACAGCATCACTTGATACCGAGAATGAGAGTAAAATCCAAAGTGCACTTAGCGCCCTTATTAAAAACAAGACCGTTTTGATTATTGCCCATCGCATGAGAACCGTTTCAGGCGCCGATAAAATTGTTGTGATTAAAGACGGTTCTATTGCAGAAGCAGGCACACCTTTGGAATTAAAACAAGAACAAGGCATCTTTTCGTCCATGTTAAAGACACAGTATCAAAGTAACTAAAACTTTATATTTATAATGAAAGACAAAACTTTACTTTTAGGAGGAGGTTTTGTCTTTTTTGTTGCCTGCGAATGGCAACTTATAGCCAATCAAAGATTGGAAAGTTCCACTTGTCTCCTTGCATGAGACCTGCGACGTAATAACTGAAGAACTCTTAACTAATCAGAGATTAGAGAGTTCCTGTATGAGACCTACATCGGAATTAGAAATTCCGTGTTAGGGCTTCAAGATTACGGCTAGGGCTTCAACAAAGCTTTTTTATCTAAAACGATAAAAAACCTTGACTTTTAAAAAATAAGATTGTATATTATAGAAAAAGGAGTTTTATCGTTTTAGATAAAATTCGCCATAAAAACTTAAAGTTTAAAAAGGAGCAACTATTATGAATGCAGTAGAAAAAAGAAAACAAATAAAAAGAAACAATGTGCTAAAAGTAATAAGAGCTTCTGATGAGGTATCGAGATTTGTTATAAAAAAAGTGACTAAATACAGTATGACGACGATTCTAAACATTGTTGATTCTCTTATCAAAGAAGACTTAATAACAGAGGAAATGAGTCAGGATGTCAAGATAGGCAGAACGCCTATTTATCTTAATATAAATCCGAAAGGTCAATATTTTATAGGGATTGAATTTAATGCAGATGTTCTTAAATCGGTAGCAATAGACTTTAATGTAGACGTTATATACAGTGAAAAGTTTAAGATGGATAAAGGAATGTCGGTTGAGCAGATCATCACACTCATAAAAACGGCTGTCAATAAAGCTTTAGAGCAGGTGCCATATAGAGAAAAGGTAGCCGGGATAGGCATAGGGGTACCGGGATATGTGGATAAAAAGAATGGGATCGCATTAGAATATTCATACTTCAATGATTGGAATAACGTGGAAATCAAGAAGATTATAGAAGAAGAGTTCGCCATAGACGTCTATATAGATAACAACATAAATGCTCTAACGTACCATTATAAATGGGTTAATCCCAAGGAAAAAGATTTTATTGTTGTATCCATGCAATACGGAACCAGATTAGGTATTGTTTTAAATAATGATATATTCATCGGAAGCAGAGGAAATGCCGGAGAAATCGGGCATACAAAAGTCCGGAATGGAAACAGGCTGTGCTCTTGTGGAAAAATAGGATGTTTAGACAGCGAAATCTCTTATTTAGCCATTCAAAATAAAGTGGATGAGTTGATAAAAGCGGGCAAATTGGATTTTCAAAAAATTTATAAAAAAGGCAATGGCAATAAAGACAAATTTATGCTGGAAATGCTGAGGGATGAAATAAAAAAAGGTAACGAAGCAGCAATTGATTTATTAAAAAACATAACAGCGCATTTAGGCATGAAACTATCTACGGTAATATCCGTATTGAATATAAAAAACATCATTATTTTAAATGTGTATGATCTGGATAATGAAAATTTTGCAAAATATGTGTATGAAACCATAAAAGAGAATTCTTTAGAAACGCTGACAAGAGACATAACCGTATCTTGTGAAATCGTAGATAAATTTGCTGCGGCAAAGGGAGCCGCTATCATGGTCTTAGAAGATATGTATGGCGCAACGAAAGAAAAAAATTAGGGGGCAATATGAAAAAATTCACTTGTGTTTATTTACCAATAGGAGTACCAACATTTCATTTAGAATCCGCACAAATTCAATTTGAAAAATCAATAAAAATGTTATCTGAGATGACGGAAGATTTTATTTTTCCGGATAAAATGCTGTTGGATATAGAAGAGCTACAAAGCTTTTTGAAAGACATAAATCCAGATGTAATCGTATTACAAAATATAACATTTGCAAACGCTGCTTACTGTAGTGAGATTTTAAAAAAGTTGGATTGCCCGGTTGTACTTTGGACATTAAGAGAGCCAATTATCGATGGTAATCGCCTTAGATTGAACTCTTTAACAGGTGCATATTCTGCCGGTAATACGCTGTATGAAATGAACAGAACTTTTGAATACGTATATGGAGGACCTGATGAAGAGGAGGTCATATCTGAGATAAAAGCAGCGGTAAATGCGGCCAGAGTTAAACATAGTCTTAAAACTCTAAATGTTGCTGCAGTAGGACATACGCCGCAAGGCTTCGGATTTGGCAGGGCCCTTGATATAGATATTTTAAAATATTTCGGAGCTACCCTTGTAAGCATAGAAATACGCGAGCTTATCAATAAAGCGAAACAATTTACAGCTGAAGAATGTGCGCCATATTTGGAAGAAGCTAAAAAAGCCATGGTAGGGCTGGAAAAAACATCAGCAAAAAATTTAGAAGATTTTGTTAAACTATATAAAGCCTATAAAGACTATGCGATCCAAAATAATATTGGAGCTCTTGCAACCAGATGCTGGCCGGATTTTTTTGTAGATTATGGCACACCTGTATGCGGTGTTCTTGGATTGTTAAACGACAACAATATTTCAGCCAGCTGTGAGAGTGATGTATATGGTGCGATTTCCATGTACATAGGATCTCAACTATCAGGCTGTGCTACCTTCTTTGGAGATCCGGTATCGTTAGATGAAAGTGAGAATACCATAACATTTTGGCATTGTGGAACGGCGGCTTGTTCTATAGCAAGAGAAGATACAGGTGCAGAAATAGGCGTTCATCCTAATAGAAAAATAGGACCAACCATGGAATATGGGTGTAAACCATCTGATAAAGCCACAGTTTTTAGAATAGGCAGAAAGAAAGATGGTACATTCAGGTTCTTTATTGCCGGCGGTGAGATTTTAGATAAACCTAAACAGTTCTGCGGGACCAGCATGGTTGTAAGAACTAAGTCAAAAGCTAAAGAGATTGTATCCAAAAGCGTAAAAAATGGTTTTGAGCCACATTTCATAGTGATTTATGATGATGTGGAAAAAGAACTGGAAAAATTAGCAAATATGATGGATATGGAGATCTGCAAATACTAGGTCATTCCAACCATTAAAATAAAGGAGGACAATATGAGCTTAGTTTCACTTAAAGAAATTATGACAAAGCATGATGGTGCTGTTGGTGCTTTTTCAACCTACGACATGTTTACCGCCCAAGGCATCATAAAAGGGGCAGAAGAAGCGAATCTGCCTGTTATATTAATGATTGGAGAGGTTCCGTTGCTTGCGGAAGGCAATCTGGAAGTGGCGAGAGTGATGATAAAGCTGGCAAAAGAAGCCAAAGTCGATGCTTGTGTATTTTTAGATCATTCCAGAAATATTGAAACATGCAAAATGGCTGTGGACATGGGTTTTAGCGCAGTTATGATTGATGCATCTCATGCGGATTTAGAAGAAAATATTAGCCTCACCAACATGGTGACAGAGTATGCTAAAAAAGCAGGTGTTTCTGTAGAAGCGGAGCTGGGTGCTTTGGCAGGAATCGAGGATGGCGTAGAAGTAAAAGATTCTAAAATGACGACGGTTTCCCAAGTGAAAGGGTTTTTAGATAGAACAGATGTGGATGCGCTTGCAGTATCCATCGGAAATGCACATGGATTATATAAAGGAATACCTAACCTAAACTTTAAGAGACTTGAAGAGATTAAAGAAGTATCAAAAGATAAGCCTCTTGTCCTGCACGGAGGGACGGGAATAACAGATGAGCAGTTTGCTAAAGGCATAAGTATGGGAATAAAAAAAGTAAATATAGGAACAGAGGTTAAACGTCAATATATGGATGGCTTTGTTAGGCATCATGCAGCAAAAGGAGACGCATACGATATTGTGGGTGCTCATCAAGCCGGAAAAAACCAAGTTGCTAAAATGGTAAATGAAAAACTAAACTGGTTTGCAAAGGATTATAAAAAACTGATATAGAGGTGGAACGTGTTAAAAGGAAATTTATTGATTGGACAATCCGGTGGACCGACGCCGGTTATAAATGCATCACTAGCCGGGGTTTTATCACAGGCTAAAAAGGCAGATTTTATAAATAAAATATACGGAATGAAACAAGGCATCAGCGGACTTTTAAATAAAGAGGTTATTGATTTGACCAATGAGCCCCAGGATATCATTGACAAAATGCTTTATACGCCTGCTTCGATTTTAGGCTCATGCAGGCATAAACTTAAAACAGAGGATGAATATGACAAAATTTTAAGTATATTTATCGAAAACGATATTAAATATTTTGTGTATATTGGCGGCAACGACAGCATGGATACATGCTACAAAATTGCTCAGCTGGCAGAGAGAAAAAACTATGAAATGAAAGTAATAGGATGCCCAAAAACCATAGACAACGATTTGCCCTTTACAGATCATACTCCGGGTTTTGGCTCTGCTGCAAAGTTCATAGCGCTGACTACGGTAGAAACCGGAAGAGATCAAGAGTCTATGAAGACATTTGAGGACATTGCAATATATGAAATAATGGGAAGAAATGCAGGGTGGTTAACAGCTGCATCCGCACTGCTTAAAAAAAGTGAGCTGGATGCACCCCATCTCATCTACTTGCCGGAAGTAACATTTGATGAAGACAAATTTATAGAAGATGTTAAAAGAATCTATGACAAGCTTGGATATGTAGCCATATCTGTTTCGGAAGGCATCGTCAATAAAGACGGCGAGATCATAGGAACAGAAAATGCAGAGGTGGACGACTTTGGTCATAAAATCATTTCAACAGCAATAGGCCCCGGAAATTATCTGGCGCAGCTGGTTTCAAAAAAATTAGGATTAAAAGCAAGATGCAACCGGCCGGGCATTATACAACGGTCATCTGCCGCACTTGCATCAGAGATAGATGTAGCGGAAGCCTTTGAGTGTGGCAAAAAAACCATTGAGTATTTTGCAAAAGGCATATCCGGCGTAATGGTAACCATGGACCGAACTGAAGGCGATGAATATTTAATAGAATATGGCATGAAAGAACTTGGTAAAGTCGCAAATGTAGAACATTGTGTGCCAAAACATTTCATTAATAAAGATAAGAATTTTATAACCGATGCGTTTATCCGGTACTGCGCACCTCTAATAGGAAAAGATTTAAAAGAGTATGCCAGGCTGACAGGAAAAGCATTGTTATTAAAATAGTGGAGGAAAACGATGAGTAATTTAAAAAGAATGAGTGAGGATTTTGAAACAGGATTTTGGGTAGATTCTTGTGGAAGAGAAGACCTTAAATATGGATTAGAGCATGGCGCCATTGGTGCAACAACAAATCCGATTATCGTAAAAAATGTTTTAGCAAACGACATGGCTTTATATGAAGATGAGCTGAAAAGAATCATAAAAGAAAACCCGGAAATGGTGGAAGATGATGTAGCCTGGAAAATGATAGAGCTGCTTGCAAAAGAAGCGGCAAAGACATTAGAGCCTATATTCGATCCAAGCACAGGCGTAGGTAGGATATCCATCCAAACCAATAATAAGTATTTTAAAAATGCAGATAAATTAGTAGAGCAAGCGGCCCATTTCAATACACTGGCAAAAAATATACAGGTCAAGATACCGGCTACAAAAGCAGGCATCCAAGCATGTGAAGAAGCAACCTATAGAGGCATCTCAATCAATGCCACCGTTTGTTTTACCACAACTCAAGCCGTGGCAGTAGCAGAGGCCGTTGAGAGAGGTCTGAAAAAAAGAGCAAAAGAAGGGTTGGATAATTCATGCATTAATCCGGTTTGTACCATCATGGTTGGCAGAATGGATGACTATATTAAATCTGTCGTTAAAAATGAAGAAAGATTGTTAACACCTGAAGCTTTAGAGTATTCAGGGATAGCCTGTGCTAAAAGATATTATGAAATACACAAGGAAAGAGGCTATAAAACAAAATTGTTAACAGCAGCATTCAGAAATATTCATCATTGGTCTGAAATGATTGGCGGAGATATTCTAGCAACCATTCCCAATGCATTTGAAAGAAAAATTAATGGCAGTGCAATGGCTGTAAAAAGCAGAATCGACAATCCGGTAAATCAAGAATACTTAGATGAATTGATGACAATCCATGAGTTTGTAAAAGGATATGAACCCGACGGTATGACACCGGAAGAATTTGATAGTTACGGTGCTGTTAGAGTCACTTTACAGCAGTTCTTCGGAGGATATGATGAACTTATTACGATTATAAGAAGCTACATGGTCTAAGAAACAAAATGAAAGGTAATAAGTATGGACTTTAATAAAAAGATTGATTGTTTTAGAAATATAATTGCTGAAAAAAATGCAGGAGCACTTATCATCAATTCGCAAGTCAATTTCAGTTATTTGACAAGGGGGAAAGGGTATATTGGTTTAGCATCTACTATAGCCTGCGGGTCTATCATAATAACTCTAAAAGAGGTGTATTTGGTAGCAGACAACATCGAAGCACAAAGGCTTAAGGATGAACAGCTTACTAAGACACAAGGCATCATCATAAAAGAATACCCATGGGATGACCCGGCACAAAAACCTAAGGTAATGGATGGGATATTAAAAGACTGTAAGGCTCTGGATGAGGCCCAAGTAGCAAATGAAATATTCAAGATCAGAACCGTTTTAACGGATGAGGATTTAAAGGAATACGAAGTATTGTGCTTAGAATCTGCAATCATTTTAGAGCATATTTGTAAAGGAATAAAACCCGGCGTTTCAGAATGTGAGCTTGCCGGGGAAATATCAAAAAAGCTTTGGGAAAAAGGACTTGAACCCATAACCATTTTAATAGGATTTGATGAGCGGGCACAAAAGTATCGACACCCTGTCTTTACAGACAAAAAATTAAAGCATTATGCAATGGTAGCCATTTGTGCAAGAAAAAACGGGCTGATTTGCTCCGTTACCAGAAATGTTTTACTGGGTTATGATGCAAAAATGATAGAAAAACATGAGAAATGTGCTTACGTAGATGCCGTTTTTACAGCCGGATTAAAAGAAGGCAGACCCCTGAGTGATATTTATAAAGAGGCAATAAAAGCATATGCAAGTCAAGGATATGAGGGTGAATACAAATATCACCATCAAGGAGGACTTACCGGCTTTATGCCAAGAGAGCTGAAGGCCAATATAGACGCCCATCATGTGGTCAGAGTCAACGAGGCTTATGCATTTAATCCAAGCATACAGGGGGCAAAATCAGAAGATACGGTAGTAGTAACCAAAGATGGATTAAAAAACTTAACCTATACAGGAAATTACGCTTATGTAGAAATAGATATTGATGGCAAAACCTACAAAAAACCTACCGTGTATGTGAAGTTGGAGGAATATGGACGATAAAAGAAATTATTTTCCCATAGTCATAACGGCTATAATATGGAGTGGATATTACGTAGCAACAAAATTCTCCAACGCATTTGGTTTATCCCCATTTGTAGTAGGGATAGCCATAAGATTTGTAGCATTTATACTTCTTACGGCTTTGATGCTTAAAAATAAAGAATTTCATAAATTATTTAAAGTAGAAGGCATATTATGGAAGCTGATTTTAATCGGGTGTTTTGGTTTTCTGCTGGATATTACAGCTTTTCTGGGCTTTAAAACAGACGCAGCGGTATATGGCATCGTGTTGCTGAAATGTGATGTATTATTTGTAAATGTATTATCGGTGTTCTTTGAAAAACAGAAATTCACTTTGTTTGACTGGTTGTATACCATTGTGATGCTGGTAGGTGTTGTGCTGGTAATGGATATCGATTTAAGTGGATTTAATGTGGCTTCCTTTGGAAATATATATTTTATATTAAGTGCTTTGTTTGTTTCTCTTAATGCTTTTGTTATTAAAAGTGTGCAGAAAGATAAGAAAAATCCGGCCGGTAACCATGTTGTGGCTTACTATAATAATTTTGTAACCATGCTGTTTTTCATAGCATGCAGCTTGATTACAACACAGATTACAGATATGAATCAGGTTTTTGGGAGTAACCATATGATGTCAGTATTGTTTGTAGCAGGGATAGGGCAAACTTTGGTATACATATTTTACTACAAAAATTTGAGAAGTTATCCGGTGTGGATTGTAAAGATATTTCTGTTGTTAATGCCGGTTTTTGCACTGTTGATACTATTTATATGCTTCAACGAAACCTTGATAATGATTCAATATATTGGAATGGCAATCGTTTTAGCAGGGGCAGTAGGGATAATATATGAACAAAAAAAGAAAACGAAATTAAGGAGTCTTGAAAATGAATAAAGGTTTAAATTTTAAATATTTTATGCCGACACAATTGGTATTGGAGAATGGGGCAATCAAGCAGCTGAGTACTTTGGTAAAAGGAAAAAAGGTTTTAATCGTCTGTGATCCTTTTATATATCAAAGCGGTCTGGCACAAAAAGTAGCTGATAAAATCGGAACAGATGAGGTGGCATTCTTTAGCAAGATAGAGCCGAATCCTTCCTGTGATACCGTTGATAACGCAACTGTCATGGGAAGAGAAATGAAAGCAGATGTGGTTATCGGCATAGGCGGCGGAAGCTCAATGGATACATCTAAAATGGTATCTTGTCTGGTAGACGATATCGGAAGCATACATGATTATTACAGCGGCGGTACAAGGGAAATAACAGGCAGAAAGACACAGCTGATTTGTATTCCGACTACTGCCGGAACAGGAAGTGAAGTGACCAACATCGGCGTCTATACCAATAAAGAAAAGGGCATTAAGATGCCTTTTGCATCACCCTATTTCTGGCCGGATATAGCCTTAATCGATCCGGAGCTAACGTATACATTGCCGGCGGGTTTTACAGCTTCCACAGGGATGGATGCTTTTTGTCACGCCATTGAATCCTACTGGAATATTAACGCCAACCCAATATCTGATGCGCTTGCTGTGTCAGCCATGGAGCTGATTTTAAACAACATTAAAAAGGCATATGATCATCCGAAAGACATAGAAGCCCGTCAGAATATGTCCCTTGCAAGCATGATGGCGGGTGTGGCATTTAGCCAAACCAAAACAACCGGCATACACGCTTTAAGCTTTCCACTGACCACAGACTTCGGACAAAGCCACGGCGTCGCTTGCGCCATAACGCTTCCCGCATTCATAAAGCTGAGTTATGAAGGGGCTAAAGATAAGCTGGACGTTTTAATAAAGAGATTCAATTATAAAGACATCAATGATTTTTCAAACAGCATTGAAAGCTTGATGAATGATATGGGAGTGCCTACAAGATTAAGCCAGATAGGGGTCAAAGAATCAGATCTTGACCGTATTACGGATATAGGCATGATGGCACCACTTATAGATTTTACTCCGGCGAATATGACAAAAGAAGTTGTACATCATTTGCTTAAGTCAATTTTATAATGGAGGAATGAAATGGATAAGATAAAGCTAATTGAAGAAAAGGCAAATACAATAAGAAAATATACCATTGAAAGTATTGGAAAACTTGGAATGGGGCATATCGGCGGATGTTTATCTTTATGTGAAATACTGTCTTTGTTGTATTTCGATATCATGAACATCGATCCTCAAAACCCTAAAGACCCGGAGCGAGATAGATTTGTATTATCCAAAGGGCATGGTGGACCGGCACTATATGCTGCATTAGTATTGAAAGGCTATTTTGAAAAGAAATTACTGGATACCCTAAACCGCCCAAACACAATATTGCCAAGTCACTGTGACATGAACCTGACCACGGGTATCGATATGACAACAGGCTCTCTGGGGCAAGGATTTTCATGTGCTGTTGGTATAGCCATAGGCGCTAAGATAGCTAAGAAGGACTTCAAAGTCTATACCATTATAGGAGATGGGGAATCTCAAGAAGGCCAGGTCTGGGAGGCGGCTATGGCAGCCGGAAGCAGAAAACTGGATAACCTTATCGCTTTTACGGACTATAACAAAATGCAGATAGACGGCATGGTAGAAGAAACCAATGGACTTTATCCATTGAATAAGAAATGGGAGTCATTCGGATTTCATGTACAAACAGTAGATGGACACGATATAAGAGCAATGAAGTATGCCATTGATACGGCACAAAAAATAGCGGAAAGACCTTCTATGATCATACTGGATACGATAAAAGGTAAGGGTGCATATTTTGCGGAGAATAAAATAACATCCCATAATATGCTCATTCAAGACGAAATGTGGAAAAAAGCATTAGAAGCGTTAAACTAGGGGGAAAATATGGATTTACATGGCAGACAATTATGTGAAATATATACGGATTTATTGATCCAATATGCTAAAGAGGATGAAAGAATTTGTATCGTAGAATCTGACTTGATGAGAGCGATACAAACCCTTAAATTTAGAGAAGTATATCCCAAAAGGTCCATCGACCTTGGGGTACAAGAGGCCAACATGATAGGTGTTGCGGCAGGCATGAGCACATTAGGGTTGATCCCTTTTACACATTCTTTTACGCCGTTTGCATCCAGAAGATGCTGCGACCAGATAACATTATCCGTCTCTTATGCAAAGTTAAATGTCAAGATGATAGGCAGTGACCCCGGTGTTACTGCAATGCTAAACGGTGGAACGCATATGAGCTTTGAAGACATTGCAATACTCAGAAATATTCCGGATATGGTGATATATGAGCCGGTAGACGGGGTACAGCTTGCAAATATGTTTCCTAAAATATTAGAGTACCAGGGTGCTGTATATATACGACTTTTAAGAAGAGAGTTTCCCAGTATTTTTGAAGACGGCCAAGAGTTTGAACTTGGAAAAGCAACCACTATAAAAGAAGGCACAGATGTATCCATCATCTGCTCCGGCATTATGGTACATGAAGCACTAGAAGCTGAAAAAATATTAGCAAAGGAGGGTATTTCTGCAAGTGTCGTCAATATGCACACCATAAAACCACTGGATACACAAGCCGTTATAAATGAGGCAAAGAAAACAGGCGCAATGGTTACAGCAGAGAACCATAGCATCCTAAACGGACTTGGCGGTGCAGTGTGTGAGTGTTTAGCAGACGAATATCCTATACCGGTTAAAAGGGTTGGGGTAAAGGATCATTTTGGTGAAGTAGGCATGCAGGATTTTCTGATGGAGAAATATGGACTGTTGGCAAAAGACATTGTTGAGGCTGCCAAGGCTTCCATATCAATGAAAAGGGGATAAAATATGAAAAAAGTGTTGATTGGTTCAGACAAATCTGGATTTATATTAAAAGAACATATTAAAAATGACTTAATAGAAAAAGGCTATGAAGTGGATGACTGTGGAACACTTAGCATAGAAGCACCAATGCCATACTATGATGTAGCCTCCATTGCGGCAAAAAAAATTCAAAACAACGAATACGAAAGAGGCATTCTGATCTGTGGAACCGGTATGGGAATGGCTGTAGTAGCGAACAAGTATAGAGGTGTTTATGCCGCTGTGGTAGAGAGTGCTTATGCCGCAGAAAAATGCAGAGCCATTAATGATGCTAACATTCTTACAATGGGTGGCTGGATGATAGGAGACATTTTAGGAGTCGAAATGGCCAATAAATTTTTAACAACAGACTTTACGCAAGGGCTGGAGCCTTGGAGACAAGAATTCCTAACGAAGGCTAAAAAAGAAGTTGAAAAAATTGAAAACGATATCTTTGTTATTTAATTAGGTGTTTATAAGCATCTAATCATATAAAAAAAAATTAAAATAACGGAGGGGAAAAATGAAAAAAATATTAATGTTGTTATTGGTAATAGCGATGGTATTTTCGCTGGCTGCTTGTGGGAATGATGCGCCTGCATCTGAGCAGGAAGACAATGGGTCTGCTTCAGAGGAGACAGGAGAGTCATTGGCGTTCTTTGATGAAACAATAAAAATTATTATGCCTTATGGCGCAGGTGGAACCTCAGATGCTGTTGCACGTAAATTTGCTGAAGTAGCATCCAAATACACGGGCAAACCATTGGTGGTGGAAAACCTGACAGGCGGCGATGGAATCGTTGCAGCAACAGAGTTTGGAAAAGAACCTGCAGACACTAAAAAAATCATGTATACGTCTTATGGACAGTACTATGCTAAAGCAATAAGAGCCAATATTCCTTTTGAAACAGAAGACTTTACGCCTGTTGGGGTAGTTGACGACAGGAGCTGGATTTTATACGTAAAATCAGGTACTTTTGCAGATTTAAACGAAATCATTGAGGAGAGTAAATCAAGAGTCGTAACATTATCAGGCGGTGGAGTAGGTGCAGATGCGCATTTGGCATTTTGTGGTTTGATCAATACTGCCGGAGGACAATCAAAATTATTGTCTTATGAAGGCGGTGGAGAACAAAAAGCGGCACTGCTTAAAGGAGAAGCAGATGTATTTGTAGGAACTTCTCAGATTTGTTATGATGAAGTCATGAATGGAGACGTAATTCCTGTTGCATGTTTTACAAATAAGGATTACGAAGGATTTGAGGGCATAGTAGTTCCTAATGTTGCGGATATGGGATACGAAGGCAATGTTATAGTAGGCGGCGGTATGCTAAGTGTAAGAACCGGTGCAGATGAAGCGACGATTGAGGATGTAGAAGCATTAATAAAACTTGTTTGGGAAGATGAAGAGTATACGGATTGGATTGCAAGCATTGGTTTGAACGATGTCCAATTATATGATTATTACCTAGACGCTTATATTGATTCAGCCCTTGAAAATGCTGTTTCTGCTGCAAAAGGATTGGGAATTTACGAAAACTAATTGAATGTTAAAGGAATGGTTTGGGTGTGCATATTATAGGTATGTACGCCCAAACTAAGAATAAATGTGCAGCTTAGAAGGTATTGAGATTAAATTCGAAATTAATAATCTATAAAACTGTTTGTTAATTTCGAATTTGATTTTAAACAACGTGCTTAAAAATGAGTGGGAGGTTTTGATAATGAAAATAAAAACAAACTTATGGGGTGGCGTATTGTTTGTTGTTTTAGGTATCGTTCTTTGGCTGTTAGTTCCAAGCCAAATTCCGGAACCATTAATAGAGACACCTGGGATCGCGCCAAGATTAGTACCAAGACTGGTAATTGGGATTATGTTTTTGGGAGGATTGACTTTAATCATTCAAAGCTTAGTATTTAAAAAAGAAAAAATTGTAGAGGTTCATTTAAAGTATGAGAAAACAGCCTTAATCATTTCTTTGATTATGGGCGTATATGCTGTTTTAGTATATTTGGTAGGTTTTTTGATTGGAACAGTTGTTTCGGTTGCATTAATGCTGTTTTATTACAGAGTCAGAAAAATATCCAATTATATGATTTTGATTTCAATAGGTGTAGGTGTATACTTTGTGTTTGTAAAGGTGTTTAAGATTGGTTTGCCTGAAATAGGAGGAGCATTATGGTAGAGTTGTCTGGTCAAATAGCGGTTGAACTTTTTACGTTTCAAAATTTATTACTTGCGATTTCCGGTGTGTTGATCGGCATCATTATGGGATGTATTCCCGGGCTTACGGTGGTTTTGGGCGTCATCTTGTTTTTGCCTCTAACATACGGACTCAATCCTACAACCGCCATAATTAGTCTTTTGGCACTATATGTAGGAGGATGCTACGGCGGCTCAATAAGTGCAATACTTATTAATACCCCAGGAACAAATTCGGCGTTGGCAACAACACTGGACGGCTATCCGCTTGCAAAGAAAGGGAAGGCAAAAAAAGCATTGACCATGTCCCTTTATGCTTCTGTAATAGGAGGACTTATAAGTGCCCTTATACTTTTATTTGCAGCACCACCCGTTGCCAAAATAGCCCTTAGTCTAAGATCTCCTGCGTATTTTTCACTAGCTATCTTTGGACTTTCCATTATTGCCGGAGTAAGCGGCGATAACATTATAAAAGGCCTTATTTCCGGTGCACTTGGAATCTTTGTTTCAACAATGGGACTGGATGCCTTTACAGGAACTGTAAGATTTTCATTTGGAAGTACTTTTCTTTACGGAGGTATCGCATTGCTTCCCGCTTTAATCGGCTTTATAGCACTTGCCCAGATCATCATTAAATCCGTTGAAGAGACATCTAAAGCCAATGAAAACATTAATAAATCCAACAGTCTGTCCATAAAAGGAAAAGACGATAAGCTGACAATGAAGGAAATGAAAAAAAGCATTCCCACAATCATTAAGTCTTCTATTATATCCTCTTTTATCGGAGCAATGCCCGGAGCAGGCGGAGGAGTAGCTCAGTTTGTCAGTTATAATGAGGCCAAAAGATGTTCTAAAAATCCTCAAGAATTTGGAAAAGGTGCTGTTGAAGGCATTGCAGCAGCAGAATCAAGTAATAATGCTGTTGTGGGCTCTGCTATGATACCTTTATTAACATTAGGAATTCCGGGAGATGGCGTTACAGCCGTTTTACTGGGCGCGTTTATTCTGCATGGCTTGGTTCCGGGACCTTCTCTGTTCACAAAACAAGCGGTAACAACCTACTCAATCATTATCGGTCTAATCATATGTAATATATTATTGTTGATATTAGGAAAATACTTAACCAGACAAATCGCAAACGTAATAAAAATACCGTATAAGTTACTAGGTCCTATGATCATGGTATTCTGCTTTGCCGGAGCATTTGCAAACAGCGGAAATATTGGCGAGATGATGGTGATTGTCCCTCTTGCAATATTCAGCTATATCTTATCCAAACTGGATTTTTCTGTGATACCCTTGATGCTTGGATTAATCTTGGGCCCAATTGCAGAAGCGAATTTTACCAGATCAATGGTTTTATCGGATGGAAATCTGTCCATATTTGTTACTGACATACCCAGCTTAGCCATACTACTGATTACAGTATTTTTCATCATCATGTTCATAAAAATGAATAAAAAAACAAGTTCAATTTTAACTGAAGAAGGTGCTTATGAGAAACTGAAAGGCGATAATGATTAAAAGTAATCGAAAAAAAGTAGTGGTGGCTCACCGTGGTCACCCATCATCACAATAGAGCCATGAATTAGGTCATGGCGACAGACATACCCATGGTTGGGTTCAAACCCACCTCCTCCCCAAAAAAAGTACTAGATAGGCTAGTACTTTTTTATTTGCTATTAAGTAACAATTGTTTTAATTACTATGCAGGTAACGTTCGTTAGTGGCGTTCAAAACACAATCTCATATATTTTATTACAAAAATTATTCAGCAAATGAAAGGGATTTGTAAAAATATGGAGAAATATATTATTTATAGGACTAATATGGGAGAATAAAAAGACATTGATGAGATGAGTTTAAACAATAGGTAATGCCTATAATGGGAAGTTGAATATATGATTTATATAAAGTGGATAAATTAGGTTTTGATAGAGTAAAGAAGAGTTGTACTAGCAAATAAGAAAAACAGAGACGAAAGAATAAGTCAAAAAAGAGGTTAGGGAACAATCATTTTACGATGGGTATAAAGTTAAATATACGTACAAATAGTCACCGTCCCGATTTAATATAACTAGATCAACCCTTTTAGACTCACCGTATATGTCGCAAGCACCTTAATAAAGGAAGTATTGCCGACATATGTCGTGAATATATAAGTTAGACAGCATATGAAGTAATAAGATTTTCTGGGAGGTTGAAATGACATTTATAAAAAAAATAATATCAATAAAAAGTATTTATTATTCAGTAATAAGTTTTTTTATATTTCTTTTAACATATTCTTTAGATATTAAATTTAAATTCATTTATATTATCATAGCAATAATATTGCTTTGTACTTTTGTATACAGGGTTATTAAAAGAGGATTAGAATTAAAATATATAGATGCCTCAAAATTCGATTTAGGAAATGATTCTGATGAAAGAGCATGTCAAATTATTGAAGTATTTATAACAAGTTTGCTAGGGGTGTTTATTGTTTTTAAAATAGGCAATTTTAATATCAACTTTTTGTTGAATAATCAGATTCTAAACTATATTCTCTTTCCTATAGTTGTATTCATAATTTCATCATATTTTGCATTGTCAAGATGTAGTCATATATTAAAAGCTATTTCAATATTGATGACAACAATTCAGGGACTATTGATAGTACCTATAGGGGCAATTGCAATTATAGGAAGTATAACTATGTTTTTATCTTCACTTACAAAAGAGTTAACTATGCCACAGCTGCAACCTTTTGAAGCAACAGATTTACTGATGATCGTAGCTTCATATGAATTAATGATTGGAAGAATGGTTTTATTTGGAATTGCATCTATATTATGTCAGGTTTTATTTTTTGCTTTTATACCACCATATCAGACAAACTCACTGCAAATTGCCTACAAAATTCTTAATGTTTTTATAGTAGCAAGTGCAACTGTAATATTGATGGTATCAGGGTTTGCATATGATTATGCAATGGAAGGAAAAGATGAATTGATAAAAACAATTGAAATTGACTATCAAGTAAACGAAATAAGTGAAGGTGAGTATAAGGCAGTCATGAAGGGTATTAATACAGTATCAAAAAGCTCATTTGCGAATATTATTGCAATATTATTTATGCCATATACTATAGGAGTGCTATTAATTTCGATACTAATATCTTTAAGGGAAAATAAATATGAGAAAAAAACACAAGATTTAATTTTTCGGCTGATAAGTGCGATTAAAAAAGATTATTCTAAGGAATATCAAGAAGAACTTATAAGAAAAATACTTTATTACAGTAATAAAAAACATATAGTTATACTGAAAATGATAGAAGTTCATACGTCTTCTAACAGCGTATTTCCAACATGACGGATAGCGGAACGATGTCACGTCGTAAACACGCGAGACGTTAGACGTAATTAAAAAAATTAAGGTCTAATTATGGAAGAAAAAATTGTGCGTATCAACCACCAAATTAATTGAATATCTTAATAAAAGGATTGAAAAAAATGTGGTGGGGGACGGTTCTGAATGACACGTTAACATGATGAGCTTCCCATTATCCATAATAAGTATGCATAGAGAAGCTTGTAATTAGGCTAATAATCTAAAATCAGCTTCCCATTATCCATAATAGTGTAATACCATAGATTTACAGCGCTGTGATTCATTGATTCTAAGGGATTTGAAATGAGCGTTTAGTAGGTTAAAGATTTTACTGAGCTGAAATAAATAAGTGAACTATAATTAAAAATAATTATAGGAGGTGAAAAATGCAGACAACCATAAAAAGATGGGGAAATAGTAAAGCCATAAGAGTACCAAAAAGTAGGCTTGATAAGCTTAGTCTTTTAGACGGCGTTAAGTTTGAGATTATAAGAGAAGGGGACCATATAACAATAAAAAAAGCAGAGAAGAAAAAACACATTAGCCTTGCTGAAAGATATAAAATCTTTGAAAAAGAACACGGTAAAACTGATTATGCACCTGGTGAAGTTGACTTTGGTAAAAGTGAAGGAACAGAAGTATGGTAAGACAAGGCGAGATTATCAAGATAAATTTTAATCCAAATAGAGGACATGAACAGGCTGGCTATTGACCGGCAGTAGTGGTGAGTAATGATGTGTTTAATTCTCACAATACCGTTGTTATGGTTTGTCCAATTACCAATACACCTAGACCGTATCCAACACATGTAAAGCTTAAAGGATTTGAAACAACCGGCTCTATTATGTGTGAGCAAATGCGGAGCCTTGATATTAATTCCAGAGGTTATAAGAGTGTGGAACAATTGCCTCAAGATGTTTTGGATGAAGTAATTGATATTATATATGGTAGCATTGAAATAGTATAATATTCTAAGATTTTTACTTTCTGTAGTTCTAAATTGAGTTTGTAATATAGCTATTGGAATGTAAATTTTCTTCAAAAATGTTACTTTCGCTTTCTTTTAAGTGTTTGTAATAAAGCCATAATGGAATGTAAATAGCGTACAATAAGCTTTTATGTAAGCATGGTATACCGTTTGTAATAGAGTCATATTGGAGTGTAAATCTATAGCTCAAACAAAAAGAACCGTCCCTAATGTTTGTTTTATAATATCTGTTGTACTAACTAGGTTAATTATTGGAATTGAAATATAATAAAATAGAGTGAGTACATTTAGAAAAAACTTGAGTTAAGTACAAGGGGGAGAAAATGTATAAAGCGATTATTGGGTCGGTAATAATTTTAATGGTTTTATTTTGTTCAAGTTGTGTGCAAGAAGAAAAAACTGAGATAGAAGATAATAAGGAAAGGGTTATAGTATTAGAAAAAGATACCGAACAAAATGAAACAACTAAAATATTAGTCAATAAAGAAGGGCAGTATATAGAATTGTTTCAAGACGAAGAACTATCAATTTATTTTGCAAATATTAAAGGAATCCCAGAATTTTCAGAAAGAAATGAAGGCTCATCTAGGTATGAGCCTAGAGATGAAAGAATAAGTTTTTCAGTTATAAAAGCAACTGGAACGGTAACGGGCGCCGTAGATGGACCCTACGTATTTGCAGAAATTGATATGCTGAAAAAACAAGTAATAAAAAAAGAATTTGATGCTGCGCCAGATTATGATAACCCCAAATACAAAGAATTTAGTGGTGAAGTATTAGAGATTTCGAACAAAAGATTAGTAGAGATTGCAAACTTTTTCTATGAAATATTTAAGAATGAAGTTGCTGGGATTTCAAAAGATGTTGAGAAAGTTGATAATAATAGTATCTTAAATGAAGAGAGCAAAAAAGTAGATGTTAGTATGATTAGTGAAGGCTATTTAGAAGAAAAATACGGTAATAAAATTTTAGAAGACTACTTAAATTATAAATGGTTACCAAAAAGTCAATTGACTCACACCCTTGAGTTATTTTATAACTATGAAGATTTTATGTGTGATGATGAAAAAGAAAAGATGGATAAACAAATCTTGGAATTAATGAAAATAGAAAAAAATAACCAAGAACATTTTTTAAAAGATACTACAGTAGAGGATCTTAGGCAAGGAGAGTTCTATTATTATGAGGCAAGAGAAGAAACCGAACCAGAGGAGGAAAAATATATAAAACAATACGAAGTTTTTCAAGAGGTAAAAGATATAGGTTATGAGATATATGCTCGTGAAGATGGCAGCTTATATCTTAAAGAAAGTTCTATATTTTATCATGATTATGAAACAATGAAATCTAAACAACGAGAAGCCACTATAGCTTTAGAATCGGCAGTAAATGTTGATGAAATTATAGAGATTCCTCCTCATTTTGTCATTGGGTCAGCATTTGAGATACTTGATTGGTATGACCTAAGTGCCCCGAGAAGTGATTGGGAAGATACCATAAAAATTGATGGACGTGTTTATCATAGAGTAATTGTTGATTATATTGATAACTATGATGAGTTTGAATCGTACATACGAAGTCATTTTTCTAATGAATTAATTAATGAACATAATTTTTTCAACTCAGATAGAGTACAAAACGTTGATAACAAACTTTATTTTTGTGGTGGAGATAGAGGTTCGGATATTTATATGGGAGAAAGTAGGTCTGAAATTAAAGAATATATAGATAATAAAATTGTATATGCTACATACGTTGATTACTATTACTCTTCTGATTTAAAGGTAGTAGAGTACACAACAGAATACTTATTTATTTATGAAAAAATTGATGGCAAATGGGTATTTACTCGATTTGATTATTATGGGTAAACTGCGTTAGGCTTCACTTCTGAATTCTTAATTATTTACCAAAAGTTGAAGCAATCTAAGATTGGACAATTTAAGAAGCACTCTTGAGGAGGTTATCATGGTAATAGTGATGGGAGTATGTGCAATAATAGCAGCAATAGTATATCTTTTTTTATATTTCTATGAGTATTTAGGGAAAATAGATAAAGAAAGTAAAAAATATAAATATGCATTGCTAATGGGAGGGCATATTCCTATTTCATTAGCAGGTATAATTTTGTTTTATAAAACAACAGATACCACTATAGATTGGCTTATTAATGTTACTATAGGGGTTTTACTGGTTTCAATGTCTTTCTTTAACAAAAAAATACTAAAGGTATTAACAAATAAGCACTTTCTTATATATTACTTATTATATTTGCTTGAGATTATTTTGATCGCCATTTGTTACGTAATAATAGTAAAACACTCTATGTATAAACACCATATAGCTATTATAGCAGGAGTTGCTGGAGTAAATTCAAGATATTTTAGTGATATTACAGAATACAAGAAAACAGTAAAAAGAGTAATTTTATTAGTAACTGCATTTGTAATGATGGCAATGATAACCTATTATAACTATAACGGAAAAATAGAAACTAAACCTATACATTATGTAAACAAATTTATAAAAGAAAATCAATACAATGAATATGCTGAAAAACATTTTTTTATTGAAGCACATGGAAAAGAAAATAGACCTATAAACTATGGGTCGATTCCACTAAAAATAACTCGATATACCAAATTAGGCAAACAACAATTCATATATTATAAAGAAACGGTAACAGAACTAAAAGAATAAATGAAAAAAATAGTTTTTTTTTTCGATAACCTCAGCCCCGATTTTCGTGGCTGAATGTTTGTGATTACAAGCAGAGAGCAGACATTATTTATAAAAACGTTTATATAAATGTTGTAGTTATTCAAAAGGAAAGAAGGGATTATATATTGAAATGTAAATCCGTTAAATGATTAGTTGTTTAATGGTTTTTTTACCCCGCTGTGATTGATAATTTTAAGGGATTTGAAATCCAGATGCATATTAGTTATAATCTATTGAAAATGATACAGCAAGAAAAAGGAGTGCATAAAATGAAAAACATATTTATCGGGTTTCTCATGATATTTCTAGATTTTAACCTGAATCATGGCAACTCACAGATTGGCCTGATTCCAGACTTTCTAGGTTATATCGTTATGATAAACGGGTTGAAAGAAATGGCTTGGGAAAGCCAGCTGTTTATGAAGGCTAAGCCATATGCAACCGGTATGGTTGTTTATACCGGCATTCTGTATTTAATAGATTTGTTCGGTATTTCTGCGTCATTAGGTGCTATGTCCTATATCCTTGCCATTGTGTCTACTATCATTTCTCTGTATATTTCCTATAACATTGTTATGGGAGTAAAAGAGATGGAAGGTAAATATAACATACTTTTGAATGGGGACAGTCTTAAATCCACATGGACACTTCTTGCTGTTCTCAATGTCGTGTCCTTTGTTTTACTGTTGATCCCAGCAGCAGCTGCAGTTTGCATTGTTGTGTGTTTAATAGTAGCTATTTGTTTTCTGGTTGCTTTCAATAAGTCAAAGAATCTGTATTATGAAATGAGCGTTTAGTAGGTTAAAGATTTTACTGAGATGAAATAAATAAGTGAACTATAATTAAAATTAATTATAGGAGGTGAAAAATGTAGACAACTATAAAAAAATGGGGAAATAGTAAAGCTATAAGAGTATCCAAAGATTATGCACCTGGTGAAGTTGACTTTGGTACAGAAGTATGATGAATATATGGCAATATTGGAATAGTATAATGGCACTTTGTTGACATAATATTTTATACATGTTAATATTAGAGAAATCCAAACGTTTGGATTGAATTTAATGAGAATGCAATTAACAGCATTAAAATGGAGGAAATGAAGTGACAGTTACTTTAAAAGATATTGCAAGGGAGGCCAATGTTTCAATATCTACCGTATCCAGGATAATCAATAATGATATGACCAAGCCGGCCAGCAAGTCTACAAGTGATAAAGTATGGAAAATCGTTAAAGAATTAGGCTACACGCCCAATCAAAATGCGAGAAATCTAATAAATAATGTGTATAACGAGGAGGAGGCACCGGTTTTAACCAAGGCCATTGGGTGTATATCGGCAGCTATGAACGGTGTTTTTAATGACCCATTTTTTGCATCCATATCAAGAGGGATTGCCGATGAAATCCATAAAAGAGGATACGTTGTTGCCTACTCATTTTCATCAACGGATATGAGCTTTTCGGCTTTATATAATAACCTGATGTATAATCCCGTTGATGGTGCTATTTTATTGGGCAGATACAATAATGAAACATTGGATTTTTTTAAGAAACACATTAAAAATTTAGTCTATGCAGGGGTCAACTATATGGACGGTGGATTTAGTGAAGTCATTTGTGACGGATATAAAGCCACTAAAGTTGCCCTTGAATATTTAATAAGCCTGGGGCATACCCAAATTGGATTTATAGGAGAAGTCAATGAGAGAGAAGATATCAAGCTGGTTAATGAGCACAGGTATGAAGCCTATTGCGATACCCTCAAGCTTAATAATATTCAACTGAATCCTCAATTGGTTATAGATTCCCCACTCAATGCAGAATCCGGACATACTTCTATGAAAAAATATATTGAAAGCCATCAAGAATTGCCCACAGCTTTTTTCTGTGCTAATGATTTTGTGGCTATGGGGAGCATAAAAGCAATGCATGAGAAAAATATCGGAGTTCCCGATGATATATCTGTTATCAGTATCGACAATATTGACATGGCTCAATATTTTACTCCGGCGCTTACAACCATCGATGTAGTAAAAGAAGAACTGGGAAGATATGCAGTTAAAATGCTGGTGGAAAGGATTGAAGGAGAAACAAATTTACCGGTTAGAGTTGAAATTCCTTTTAATTTAATAGAAAGAGACAGCTGCAGAGCAATATCCGGCTAATAGATTGACAATATCGTCCACCAATAAAATAAATTAAGTAAGAAATGATTCCGTAAGGGATCATTTTTTGTTTGACAAAAAAAATATATGTGATAATATAAAAATATCCAAACGTTTGGAGCAATTAGTTTGGAGATAGAAAAAGTTGATAGGGATAGGAGAACGATTATGAACACGATCCAAGTAGATTTTGAATACGGACAGGGAATAATGCGGGGAGAATTACCGCGAGATGAAACAGATGTATTTGTACCCGGAGAAACGATTCCAGATCCAGATTATATTCCCTTCGACCATATCGTCGATAAAACCAGGGAATCTATCTTAAACCCCATCGGTATGGAACCAATCAGTCAATTGGTCAAAGAAGGCTCTAAAGTGGCCATCATTTTTCCCGATAGAGTTAAAGGTGGAGAGCATGAAACCTCTCATAGAAAAATATCTATTCCCATTATTATTGAAGAGTGTATCAAAGCAGGGGTCAGACATTCGGACATAAAACTGATTTGCAGCAACGGACTTCATAGAAAGAATACGAAAGCTGAAATACAAAGGATATTAGGAGAGGATATATTTAATCAATATTGGTGGTCAGGGCAAATCGTTAATCACGACAGCGAAGATGATCATAATCTGGTGGATTTGGGATGTGATGTTCAAAGCAATCCTGTCATAATGAATAAAGAAGTCTATGAATCGGATTTGGCTGTATGTATAGGCCATACCCTTGGTAATCCTTACGGAGGATATTCAGGTGGATATAAACATACGGCAACCGGAATAACCCATTGGAAATCTATAGCATCTCATCATGTACCCCATGTCATGCACAGAGATGATTTCACACCTGTCAGCAATAAGAGTTTGATGAGAAGAAAATTTGATTCTATCAGCATGCACATGGAAGAAAAGATGGGAAAGAAATTTTTTATGTGCGATGCGGTTTTAGATACAAAAGCCAGACAAATAGCTGTTTTTTCCGGATATGCGGAAAAAATGCAGCCCATCTCATGGCAGGTAGCGGATAAAAGAACCAATGTAGCTTTTGCAAAGGAACCATACGATATCATGATGTTCGGCATGCCTCAGGCTTTCCATTACGGAAACGGAATGGGCACCAATCCTATTTTCATCATGCAAGCGGTATCTGCGCAGGTTATAAGGCATAAGAGGGTCTTAAAAGAAAATTGTGTGATCATATTCTCATCCATATGTAACGGATATTTCCATGATGAGGAATTTCCTTCATATAGACCCACATATGAACTGTTTCAAAGAGACTATCATAATCATCTTCCCGATATGGCGGAGCACGGTGAGTATTTTGCCATGGAGAAAAAATATACGGATCAATATAGATTCAATTATGCGTATCATCCATACCATGCATTTAGTATGATGAGCTGCGGGCATTTAGCTGAAAAACATTCCAGTGCCATTTATTGTGTAGGTGCATATGAGCCGGGTTATGCCAGAGGCATGGGGATGAAGACCAGAGCCACATTTGCGGAGGCTTTAGAGGATGCTAAAAAATATGTAGGCCATACCCCTAAAATATTAGCGCTTCCTAAGACTTTTAAAACAGCAGCCGTTCACCTTGATATGGCAAAATAAGCACATCTGAATATAGGTGTACCAATAAGGAGGAGGATTAAGTGAAAAAGATATTTATCAATTTAAAACGATTTGATGTGGATACAGGCAGAGGGGGCATTTGTCCCATGAGCAATCCTAAACAATGGATTGAATGGGTAATGGATGAAAGCCGTAAAAATAGTATTGGAAATATCAAAGATATGGAAATCATATATTTATTACCGGAGAGTTTGATATTGCCTGCAATAGACCAATTGAATACATATCCTGCACCGGATGTCATGAATTTATATATCGGCAGTCAAGGGGTTTACAAAGACGACATCGAGGAAGGTAAAAACTTCGGAGCATTTACCACCAATCTGCCGGCGGCGGCTGTTGCAAACATGGGATGTCGCTGGTCCATCATAGGTCATTCCGAAGAAAGAAGAGATAAAGAAGACATCATGAATGCTTTTATGCCTCTGGAAGTGGAAGGGTTAGCAGCAAAAGTCGGTGAAGCCGTCAACCGCATAATCAACAGTGAAGTCAAATGTGCTTTAAGAAGAGACATCAATGTCCTTTTATGTATAGGAGAAAGTGCGGAAGAAAAAGGAGAGGGCTCTTTTGAAGAACAAAAAGATAGAATAAAAAAAGTCATAAAAAAACAACTGGAGATATGTTTAAAGGACGTAAAGGGCATAATCAAAGAAAATGAAATGGTAATAGGATATGAACCGATTTGGGCCATTGGCCCAGGAAAAACACCTCCAGAAGAAGCCTACATATCATTTGTATCTTCATATATAAAAGAAATCTCAAAAACTATTTTAGGATATGAGCTGCCTGTGGTCTACGGCGGTGGATTGAAAGAGGAAAATGCGGCCATGATAGCGGGCATTGACAGTATAGACGGAGGGCTGGTAGCGCTGACAAAATTCACAGCACCTATTGCTTTTCAACCCCAGGGACTTAAAAACATAATTTATCGATATGTATAAGCTAAAGCAGTATAAAAAATAGACGGATGGTCATTAAGGAACCTTAATTATGGAGCAGATTTTAATATTTATAATATGTATTGGCGGAGCCGTGGTACAGGGAATGTCAGGTTTTGGATACGCACTCACTGTCATGCTTTTTTTACCGCTGGTCATACCTTTGGAGCTGGCATCTCTTGTGGTATCCATGCAAAATATTATAGCTTCCGGTTACAGCATGTACAAATATAGGGAGCATATAGAGTATAAAACAGCAGCAGTGCCGGTGATGGCATCTGTAGCACTTACACCCATAGGGGTGTACATACTCTTATTTTCCAATCAAGCGATATTGAAAGAAATCTTGGGATATACCATTGTGGTTTTATCCGTTATCACCTATATCAATAATAAAAAGACAATAGAAGTAAAAACGACGTTAAAAAATGGTATTGCAGCAGGAAGCGTAAGCGGGATATTAGGAGGGATGTTTGGAACCGGAGGTCCTCCACTGGTGATATATTATCTCTATGCATTACCTGAAAAGGAAAATTATAAAGCCACATTAGATTTCAGTTTTTTCGTAAGAGCATGCATATCGGTGATATTACATGGATTTCATGGTAATCTCAATACGCAAACCATGGGTTATGCAGCAAGCGGCGGTCTGGGGACCCTATTGGGAACGTTAATAGGGCTTGCAATATTTGAAAAAATCGACCAGAGCGTATTAAAAAACATGATCAGCGTGATAATGGTCATATTGGGCATTCTATTTATATTGGGCAAGTAAATAAAATCCTTTGTATTAATTTGTACGGAACTTTTAAGTTCCTGCAATTAATAATATTATTAAACGTAACTTAAAAAAGGGAGGAGTTAGAATTGAAAAAGATACTTGTATTTTTGCTCATGATGGTATTAATTTTATCCGTTGGACTTACAGGATGTAATGAAGGAGAAGAGGCCGAATCAACACCGCCGGAAGAAGGTCCTGCTTATCCGGAAAAGCCTATTACATTTATTGTTCCTTGGTCGGCTGGAGGAAGCTCGGATCAAATGGCCCGTGCCCTGAGTTCCATTGCTGAAAAACATTTGGGACAACCTTTAATCGTCGTCAATCGTGATGGTGCCGGTGGAACCATTGCTACAACAGAAGTAAAAGGTGCTGACCCGGATGGATACACCATCATGTTAAATGCGGTAGGCGTATTTACGGCACAACCTTTTATGCGAGAAGTGGATTATACTTTGGAAGACTTTGAAGCCATTATAGGCTTATCTTATGAGCCTATTGCAGTCGTCGTACCTGCTGATTCAGACATATACACAGCAGACGATCTGAAAGCAAAAGGCAGCGTAAAATATGCATCATCGGGAACAGGCGGGCTGCCCCATCTGTCTCAAGCCGGATTGTACGGTGCCTTGGGAATCGAAGCGGATCATATTCCGGAAAAAGGTGGAGCAGGTGCTATCACCGCTTTGCTGGGCGGACATGTAGATATCATTGCAGCCCATCCCGGGGAATTAATTCCTCATGTTGAAAATGGCACTTTCAGATTCATAGGAATATTTTCACCGGAGCGTTTTGATTTAATTCCAGATGTACCTACTTTCAAAGAAATGGGATACGATTTAGATTTCAGCGTATGGAAATTCATATTGGTACCCGACGGAACACCTGAAGAGGTTCAAGAAGTATTAAAAGAAAAATTTGGTGCTATGATGCAAGATCCTGAAATTATAAAATTTGCAGAAAATACCAACTTAACCCTAAGTCCTATACCGGCAGAGACCGTTATAGAGAAACTGACCAATGAAACTACCGAAACCAAAACGGTCATAGAAAGGTTAGGACTTACTCCCCAATAACTAATACCAGCTACTAGCTGGTATCCTTTTCTGAAATACCAAGGTATTTTAGAAAAGGATGCTCGTTATGAGCTGTGAGGTATTGGAAAGGGGAAAAATAAAGTAAAATATTAGAGTGGGGAGGATGATGTATATGAGAATACAAGAAAAATTAAGAGGGGTTATACCGGCATTAATTACGCCTCTTACCGTGGAAAGAAACACAGATGTTCAAGCGATCCGAACGATAGCAAGAAATGCGGTCAATGCAGGCTGCAACGGGGTGATGCTTTTAGGATCAGCAGGAGAAGGAACCGCTATAGATGATAAGAATTTCTGTCTGGCCATTGAAAGTGTAGTGGAAGAAATCAACGGAGCATATCCTGTGATCGTATCCACAGGGGCAGGCAGTATGGATTTAGTGGAGAAAAACAATAAAGCGGCCAAAGATTTAGGTGGAGATGCGGTTTTAATCGTACCCCCTTTTTACTATAACGTATCGGAAGAAGAGGTTATGGATTACTACACAGAGCTGGCAGACAAAAGCCAACTACCGGTAATGATATACCATATGCCTCAGATGACAAAGATTAATATATCTTTGGATGCATTTAAAAAATTAAGTCAACATGAAAATATTATCGGAGTGAAAGACAGCAGCGGAGATTTCGTGTTATTTCAAAAGATATGCTTTGAAGTCAAAAATGAAAACTTCAGAGTGTTTCAGGGAAGAGCTCCCTTTTTCATGGCAAGCTTAATAGCCGGTGCAGACGGCACCATGGGACCTATACCCAACATAGCACCGGAAATCGAATTGGCACTGCATCAAGCTATTGGAGATGGGGAATTTGAAAAAGCCAAAAAAGTCCAGCAATTGATATTTAAAATGGTGGGCATATTTGGATATGGCACAGGTCAATTGAACGCTAATCTCAAAGGATTGATGTCAAGAAAAGGGTTATGTCAAAAATATCCTGCAAGAACCATGAAGAGCATATCCGATGAAAAAATAGATGTGTTTGAAAAGATATTTGATGAAATTAAGCGTAGCGATGTTCTTTAGAAAGGAATCAGAGCGATGAAGAAGCATATACAAGATAGAATAAGCGGCGTAGTGTTACTCCTCTTAGCCATTACCATATGGGTATTAATACCCTATGAAATTAAAGCCTTCGACGTTTCTCAAATGGGGCCAAGGTTTTTTCCTCAATTTCTTTCAATAGCACTAATGGTGCTAAGCGGCATTTTAATACTGAAATCCTTTAACAAATCCGGCTATGAGGAAGCGAAAGAAGATGAAACAGACCCATGGGATATCAGTGAATTAAGAGTAGGAAAAATATTTTTATTATTGATCATATATATAGGAATCATTGAAATGGTAGGTTTTTTAATATCAACCGTTGTCATAATGAGTATCGCTATGTATATATTAAAAGTTAGAAAATGGTATCATTACGTCATATTTTATGTAATCGTTTTTATCATTTATTATGTCTTTAAAGAAATCATGTATGTACAACTGCCATAGGAGGTAAAAGGATGTTAGATATAGTCATCGCTTCACTACAGAATATATTTACATGGAGCAATATATTAGCCATGAATTTAGGCCTGACAGCCGGAATCATGTTCGGTGCATTACCGGGACTTACCGCTACTATGGGTGTTGCGCTGTTATTGCCTATAACATTCGGGCTGGATCCCATCACAGGAATCACATTGCTGCTTGGTGTGTATTGTGGCGGAATATACGGCGGTTCCATCACCGCTATATTGATCAAAACCCCGGGGACTCCGGCGTCGGCTGCTACCATCATGGACGGTTACACTATGGCTCAAAAGGGACAAGCAGGAAAGGCTTTGAAAATGGCACTCATCGCCTCTACCATAGCAGGAATATTTAGTGCCTTGATGTTACTTTTTATAGCCCCTCAGATTGCAAAGATTGCCCTTAAATTTGGGCCAGCAGAATATTTTTCTTTGGCGATATTCGGATTGACCATTATATCCACGGTAAGCGCTAATAATATAATCAAAGGCATTATAATGGGGGTCTTAGGTATGTTTGTTTCTATGATAGGGTTGGATCCTATTGATGGTATTTCCAGACTCACTATGGGAAATCCCTATTTATCGGCGGGCATACAGCTCATACCGGCCCTCATCGGGCTCTTTGCAATTTCCGAAATATTATCTAAAGTAAGACAAGGCAATTTCACCAGAAAGGAAAAAATAACTAAATTTGAACATCAAAAGATAACGCTCAAGGAGATCAAAGATCATTTACGCACCATCATAAAATCCAGTGCAATCGGGACCATGATAGGGGCTATCCCGGGAACCGGAGCGGCTATTGCTTCTTTTTTAAGCTACAATGAAGCTAAGCGGGTATCTAAGACGCCTGAAAAATTCGGCACAGGCCATATGGACGGCGTGGCAGCAGCAGAAGCAGGCAACAACGGGGTAACAGGCGCCACATTAATACCGTTATTGACACTAGGTGTTCCGGGGGATACGGTTACGGCAATACTTCTAGGGGCCCTAATGATGCAGGGATTGACACCGGGACCTAAGCTTTTTACCACCCACGGAGAGATCGTATACACCATAATGGTAGGATTGATATTGGTCAATGTATTTATGTACCTTCAAGCCAGTGTATTTGTAAAGGCTTTTGTCAACGTCACTAAAATACCCGTTAATCTTTTGGTGTGCATACTCATGGTATTATGCGTAGTGGGTGCTTTTGCCGTTAACAGCACCATGTTTGATGTCAAAATGATGATGGTATTCGGAGTCATAGGATATTTCATGCCGAGATTTGGATTTCCTGTCACCCCCATGCTGTTAGCCATCATATTAGGCCCTATGGCGGAGTTTAATTTAAGGCGTGCTTTGATATTATCCGACGGAAGCTATGGTATTTTATTCAGCAGGCCCATAAGTCTGGCATTTTTAATCATTTCAATAGGCACCATATTGCTTCCTGTCATTAAAAAAATATATGTAAAGGGAAAAACCGCAAGAGGAGAATAGCCCATGAACAAAGTTTTAATAACGGCCAGAGTATTTTATAAGCTGCCTGAACTGATAAAAAAAATCAAAGAACAAGGCGCAGAAATCGTAACCAATCCATATCAAGGCCACACTTTAAGCGAAGAGAATTTACTAAAAATCATAGGCGGCGTAGATGCTGTCATATGCGGCGATGATTATTTTACGGCAAAAGTAATGAAAAAAGCCAACCGATTAAAAGTGATATCCAAGTTTGGAGTAGGTGTGGACAGGATTGATATTCAAGCAGCCAATGATAAAGGTATCATCGTGACAAATTGTCCGGGAAGTAACAAACATGCGGTTGCAGATATGACCATAGGATTGATGTTATCCGTCATGCGACATATACCTAAAACACATAACGAAGTTGTCCATGAGGGCAAATGGAGAGTGGTTACGGGAACAGAAGCCTATGGAAAAACTCTAGGTATACTAGGATTGGGCGCCATAGGAAGAGAAGTAGCTAAAAGAGCTAAAGGCTTTGATATGAAAATACTGGCCTATGATCCCTATCCTGATATGGCATTTGTAGAAAAATTGGATGTGGCACTGGTAAGTATGGAAGACATATTTAGAAGGAGCCATATTGTATCGGTACACTTGCCGTCCATACCCAGCACAAAAGGCATCATCCATAAAGACCTGTTTAATATTGTAAAAGACGGCATATTTTTTATCAATACGGCAAGAGGAGATGTGATCAATGATAGAGATTTGTACGATGCGCTTCAGTCCGGACAAGTACTGGGTGCAGGATTAGATGTTATGAGCTCAGAGCCGCCGGAAAGAGACCATTTTTTATTTGATTTAGATAACGTTATTGTGACATCTCATATCGGTGCACATACTATAGAGGCGCAACGAAGGGCCGGAAACATGGCCATTGAAAACGCATTTTTAGTATTAAATGGACAAGAACCGCTGTTTAGAGTAAAAGATAAATAACGGGAGGCAATTTATGACAATAAATCTATCCGGTGGATTTCATGTAGAAATGCCAAAAATGGTACCCATCAAACAAAACTTCAATAAACAAAAAATAGAAGATATCAATGGGCATATAGATGGAGAATTCATTAAGTTTCTGAAAAATCAGAGGAGCAGATTAACAAAAGGTTCAAAAATAGCCATTGCAGTAGGAAGCAGAGGGATACATGACATATTACCGGTGGTAAAAAGACTCATCTTCAATCTAAAGGCTATAGGCGTGACGCCTGTTGTCATTCCTGCTATGGGAAGTCATGGAGGTGCAACTGGGGAAGGCCAGGTGGCGGTACTAAAGGCATTGGGCATAACAGAAGCATCTGTAGGAGCAGAAATTATATCCTCTATGGAAGTAACAGAGGTAGGAAGAACTCCAAAGGGTGTGCCGGTGTATGTGGAAAACAATGCACTGAACAGCGATGGCATCATTATCATCAATAGAGTGAAACCCCATACAGGGTTTAAAGGATCTGTAGAGAGCGGGCTTTTAAAAATGATAGCCATAGGACTGGGAAAACAAAAGGGAGCAACCGTAACCCATAACAGAGGATTCGATACCTTCCCCGCTTTGTTGGAAGATATGACAAGAGTGGCACTTCAAAAATCGCCCATCATAGGGGGATTGGCCATAGTAGAAAATGCGTATAAACATTCGGCCAATATTGAGCTCATCCAACCGGAAAGAATAATAGAAAGAGATAAAGAACTGCTTAACATTTCAAAAGAGCTTTTTCCAAGAATAAAACTTAATCAAGTGGATGTATTGATTGTACAAGAGATGGGAAAAGAAATAAGCGGCCCGGGAATGGATCCCAATATAACAGGCAGGTCTGCTTCAAAATTTTTTAAAAGAGAACTGGCCAAAGCTCCTAAAATTGATAGAATGATTGTTTTAGAGTTGACGGAAAAGACCAAGGGGAATGCTACGGGATTGGGGACGGCAGATGTTACTACCAAAGACTTATTCCATTCTATAAATTTTGACGATACCTATGCCAATGTGATTACATCAACCGTTTTGGAAGCCGGGAGAATACCCGTGGTAATGGAGAATGATCTTCAAGCATTACAGGTTGCCCTTAAATGCTGTTCAAGAGTTGCCCATCCTCAAAGCAAAATGGTTTGGATAAAAAATACCTTGTCTCTGGAATACATATATGTGTCGGAAACCTATTTATCTCAAATTCAAAAGGATAAGACCATTGAGATATTAGGAGAACCCG
This sequence comes from Clostridia bacterium, assembly GCA_028279945.1. GTDB lineage: Bacteria > Bacillota > Clostridia > Peptostreptococcales > JAAYPU01 > JAKSCF01. The sequence continues at coordinate 21,182 of JANQMT010000209.1, read as the reverse complement.
AAAAGATTCCATTTACTGAAGACGGAAAGCTTCAGCTTAAAAATAGGATATTAAAATATAAAAAATAGATGATATAGGAGGGTGCCAATGATGATGAAATATAAAGATGAAAAATATCCCAGTGCCAAGGTGGTCAACGGTATCACTATGGGTGGACCCAGAGCCCATTTCAGAGGAATGGGACTGTTGTCCGAAGAATTGTCAAAACCTTTTATAGGGATCATCAATTCTCATAATGAAATGCATCCCGGACATATTCACTTAGACAAGGTGGCGAAAGCTGCAAAAGACGGCGTTAGAACCGGAGGAGGCATTCCATTTGAAGTCAATACCATCTCTATATGCGATGGATTTGCTCAAGGCCATGACGGGATGTGCTTCGTACTTCCAAGCAGAGAAAATATTGCGGATTCTATTGAACTCTATGCCAGAGCTCATAGACTGGATGGCATGCTCTTAATAGCCGGATGCGATAAGATTGTCCCCGCCATGCTAATGGCAATGCTTAGAATCAATATTCCGGCAATTATGGTAACCGGAGGGCCTATGAAACCCGGACGATATAAAGGGGAGAACTATGCAAGTTATGAGCTTAAAGAAAAAGTTGGAGAACTCTTAAAAGGCCATATCTCTCAGGATGAATATTTGAGAATGGAAGAAGCTTTATCCCCCGGCCCCGGATCGTGTTCTATGATGGGAACCGCAAATACCATGTCTGTCATGTCGGAAGCGTTAGGGCTTGCCATGACCGATAGTGCCATGGCCCATGCAGTAGACGGCAAAAAACTCAGGGTGGCAAAAGCCAGTGGACTCAGGATAGTAGATTTGGTCAATGAAGGCATAAGACCTAGAGATATAGTAACACAAGAAATGTTGGAAGATGCCCTGAGAGTGGCAATGAGTGTGGGAGGGTCTACCAATGCAACCCTCCATGTACCGGCCATCGCTCACGAGGCCCAATTAAAACTAAAGCTGGAAGACATCGACGAAATAAGCAGAACCACCCCTTACTTGTGTAAAATAAAGCCGTCGGGGAATCATACACCCATGGATTTAGATGAAGCAGGGGGCATTCCTGTTGTAATGAAAGAACTGGATGGCATTATCAATCTGGACCGGATGACGGTGACAGGAAAAACTTTTAGAGAAAACATAACAGGTAGAGAAAATTTAAATGAACAAGTCATCCGACCAATTTCTAAGGCTTACTCCAGTGAAAGCAGTCTGGCAATATTGAAAGGGAATTTAGCACCATTAGGGGCCGTGGTAAAACAAACGGCGGTTTCACCCTCCATGCTAAAACACTCGGGTCCTGCTGTTTGCTTTCAAACAGAAGAACAAGCGACCGAAGCCATATATAACGGAGTGGTTCAATCTGGGGATGTCATCGTTATAAAATATGAAGGGCCTAAGGGTGGCCCCGGAATGAGAGAGATGCTGACGGCTACCACAGCGTTAATCGGAATGGGTCTTGGGGATAGTGTTGCACTGGTGACGGACGGCAGATTTTCAGGAGCCACAAGAGGTCCTTGTATTGGACATGTATCACCGGAGGCAGCATCCAACGGTACCATAGCCATTGTAGAAAACGGTGATGTGATAGAAATCAATATTCCCAAAAGAACCCTCAATGTAAGACTATCCGAAGACGAAATAAAATCAAGATTAGAAAAAATAGTGCATCCACAACCCAAAGTAACAGAAGGGTATTTGGCAAGATATCGCAACCATGTAACATCAGCTCATGAGGGTGCAATATTAAAGATTTAGAATAAATCCTCAGTATTGTTACACCTCTCATTAATCTGATGACATAATTAGACATATGTATTCAAATTAGAACATTTTTTTCAGTTCAAACATATATAAATATTGAGAAAGGCCCAATCAGTCAAACGGTTTTTCGAAAATACACCAAAAAAAGAGGTGACTGGATGGAAGTTAAGACTTTAGGATGTAGTAATAAAAGCGGTAGTCAAGATACAGATTGTGGACCAGTTAAAGATGTAGTAGAAAAAGCAGAAGAAATATCAGAAGAAAAATCACAACAAGAATTACAAGTATCAGAAGAATTAGAAGAAGCTGTAGATGTAGACTGTGAATGTGTGAACCACATTGTCATAGAGCCAAATATTAATATGACATTTGACATAGAATCATTATTAACCGGAGATGTTGTAGAAACGGACGATAAAGCAACAGGCGAAGTTGTTGTCCTTGACTGTGTAAATCATATTGTTGTAAAACCAAAGGTTAAGATTGATTGTAATTTGAGCGAATTTTCATATCCTTTTGTAGGTTAGACATTGAAAAATGAAAAATAGTTTAAGAATAAACTGCTGATGTGTATTGTCAGCAGTTTCTCATCCAAATCCGACTACATAACAGTAAAAGAAAGGATGAGTAAGACAGATGGATATTTTGTTTGTTGATGGATTTCAACAATCTAGTATACGTCATTTTCCAGTAGGGATTAATTTGTTATCCACCATAATTAATGAAAATTCAAACTATACTTCAGAAGTCATCAGTTTCCCTAATTTGTTAGCTGAAAAGAAAGTACCCAATAACATACTTTTAGAAAAAGATTATGTAACCATTGTAAAATATATATTGAACATGGAGCCCAAAATAATATCATTTTATACGCTGGGCACTTCATTTTTTATATCTTTAACCATAGCAAAAAATATAAAAAAGCTGAACAAAAACATTAAAATAATTCTTGCAGGACCGCATGTCAGCTTATGCAGCAAAGAGACTTTAAAAACATTTGATTTTATAGATATGATAGCTGTTGGAGAAGGAGAGCAGCACGTAATAAGTATTTTAGACTATTTTAATGGTAAAGAAGAAATAAGCAATATTAAAGGCATTTGCTATAGAAAGTCCAATGAAGTCTTGTGCAATGAGCCAGGCCCGCTGCTTCAAGATTTAGATCAGTTACCCATGCTTGAATTAAAGGATGAAGGGCTTTTAAGAATCAATATTGAATCCGGGAGAGGGTGTCCTTACAATTGTACTTTTTGTTGTACCAAAACTTTTTGGAAACGGAAAGTAAGGCTAAAAAGTACAAATAGGATTCTTGATGAGATTAACCATTATATGAATCGATACAATATCAAAAAGTTTGATTTTACTCATGATTTATTTACAGCCAATAAAAAATATATTTTAGAGGTCTGTAATAAGATCATAGAGATGAAAATGGATATAGAATGGACGTGTAGTGCAAGACCAGACACATTAGATGAAGAAATTATCAGCTTTATGGGAAGAGCAGGGTGCAAAAAGATTCTTCTGGGTATTGAGACAGGGTCGCAGAGAATGCAGAGAGTGATTAATAAAAACCTAGATATGTCCCAAGTCAAGAAGACGATTGGGCTCATTCAAAAGCATAACATTGAAATACAAATCAATTTTATCTATGGGTTGCCAACAGAAGAAGAAGTGGATTTGCTCAAGAGCCTTAACCTAATAAGGTATTGTGTAGAGGAGTTGTCCATTAAAGAGGTTACAATATTTAAATGCATGTGCTTTCCAAGTACTCAAATCTATAGGACGGAAAGACGTCATTTGGTCTTTAATGAAGAGAACTTTCACTTATTTAAATATCCTGCTAAAAATCACATGGAATGGATTAAAAAGTATCCAAATTTATTTTCCAGTTTGTATATTGTCAACCATGCCTTGGTAGATAAATACTTCTATTTAGATGTATTTATTAATCACATTTATAACTATTTCACATTTATCATACCCAAGACAATGAATGAAATCATAGCATTCTACAACGATAGTTTATTGGACTTCTATCTTGCTTACAAAGCAGAGATGAAAAAAATGACGACTTTATTAACTAGAACCATTTATTATGGAGATGATTTAAGTCATGTAAGAGAAGAAATGTCTAAAAGTATAGATAACTTTATTAAAAATACTATGAAAGATGGTTTCATTGCTCAATTGTATCAATTTGAAAATGAAGTAATGAAAGTTGTGCTGAATGAAAACAGCACATCAAAGACATTTGATTATGACATGTTAGGATATTATGAAAACCATATGAGGAAAAAAGAAAAGTGTCAATTAAATTTTGAAGTTACAGAGAATAAGGCGGTCAACATATATAAACAATAATAAGCTTTTCTAGTTCAGTATAGGGCCGATATTCTGTATAGGCATACACACTTTGTTATGTATGCTTACAATTAAAAATTCTGTATGTCTATACAGGATACCGGCGATATTGACAGAGATTGCTGAATGCAGCAGAAATTGCTTTTAAAAGACCGACTGGTATCAAAGTGTATAAGTAAGAGCGAGGTGAAAAAATGGAAGCCAAGAATATAGAATATCATTACGGTGACAATGAAGTGAATGAAGTAGAAGAACTCCTTGATGGTTGTGTTAACCATATTATAATAAAGCCGGATGTTAGCATAAATGTAACCATAGAAGGGCTAGAAACTTCAACTTCTGTAGAAACAGATGATAATGAAAACACTAACAAATTCACAGAAAACCTAGGAATGTGTAATTGTGTCAATCATATTGTCATCAAGCCTAAAATTAAGATGGATGTCAATTTGAAAGAGTTCAATACAACGGTAAACTTCTAAAAGTGAATAAAGAATCTCCTTAGCAGAATTGATATTGAAATGATTCTGCTTAAAGGAGATTTTCATGGTTTTATCCGATTGACTTGAAAAAGCAACACTATTGTGTTAAGTTTTCTAGTGTTTGATCATAGTGTATTGTTAACTCACTCCAGTCGTAAGGGGACGCAAGTTCCCTATAGCTTTTTTTTCTGATCTGATGGATATGAACCATTGCAAACCTAAGCTTATCAACCAATTCATCAAAGCTGTCATAAAAAAGTTCCGGGTTTTCATGAAGCTTATAGAGGTCGGGATAGGTTAAGCGTTTTGGTAAAATCGGATAGCTGTGACTATAGACGGCTTCCATAATGCTTATGCCAAAAAAGTCGTGGTTTGAGGTTACGGGTATAATATCGGATGCAAGCAGCCAAGAGGCATATTCATAATTTGTCAGGTAGCCTGTTTTTACAATGTCTTTATCAAGTTTTTTCAATGCTCTTTTAAAAATATCGGGAGAATTTTCATAGGTTTCACCCAGGAGAGCAATTCTAAATTGCAAACCTTCTTCTTTTAATATGAATAGTGCACTGAAGAAATCTTGCGGATTTTTATCAAATTCCCATCTGTGATTCCATAAAATAAGAGGACAATTCTCTTGGTAAACACCTGGGTCTCCTTCATCTATTTTCTTTAAATTCATACCAATAGGCAAAACCTGGGACTTTTTATAAAGAGTATGGGTGATGCCCGTATGCTTGTAATCCGGCATTTTTCTAAGCAGTTTTTCCAATGCATGATAAAACGAATGCATGTTATGATGAGAGTTAAACAAAACATAATCAGAAGCTAAAGCAGTGGTATAATTCATAAATCCATAATGGATATCTCTTTCTAACGTCTTATCTTTTCCATCGGCTTGCCATGGGTAAGCTAACTGATTTTCATGAAAGTATACGGCAACAGGTACAGAAGGATTGAGTTTTTTTCTAATAAGAGACAGAAACGTGGTTAAATCCAACATATCAGTAGCCAAAATGATATCAGGATCAAAATCTAAATTCATAAATTCTTCAGCCAGTGTAACGGCGCCGCCATACATTCTCCACTTCCAAAATTGTCCCTTCATACTTAATATCTTAATGTTATGTGAGCTGTATGATTGATACTGATTAGCCCAAAATGCATGAGAACCGGAAAAAAATGGCTCAACGATTAATATATTCTTAGTCATAGCTGCCTCCGAGAGCGTTTTAATTTATGGGATTGTTTAGGCTTTATTTTAACATAATCAGAATATACATCAAGTATCATTCACCTTAATGACCTTATTTTCCGCTATATAAAAGATTACAAAATTATAAAAATAACAAAAAATATTAAAAAGATAGCTTTTAATAGCTTGACAAATAATAATTTATTTAATAAACTAAACTCAGTTAAACGAATAACTGATAATCACTTTTAAGAAATTAATCTTTAAATTTAATTAATTTATGCCTTGTTTTTTATGAAAACATGAAAAAAGTAATAAAATATCTAAAAAATGAATTGATATTTTTTAAATATATAATAAGTTAGTTAAACGAATAACTAGTAATCGTTTTGCTAATCAGAAAGAGGTTTATTAATGCCAGATAATAATAATAAAGTTCCTAGTGTTAAAGATGTAGCAAAAGCAGCACGAGTGTCGGTAGCCACTGTTTCAAATGTTATTTCTGAACAAAAATATGTCAGCCCCGAATTAACAATTCGAGTTAATAATGCCATCAAGAAATTGAATTATAGACCCAGTAAGGTAGCAAGAAGTTTAAAAGTTAAGAAAACATTTCAAATTGGACTAATGGTTCCGGATATTACTAACCCTTACTTTGCTGAACTTGCCAGAGGAGCCGAAAGCATTGCATTAAAAAAAGAGTATCAAGTATTATTGTGTAATACTGATGGAGATGCAACAAGAGAAGAGAAAGCACTGATTGCTTTTGAAGAAAATAGGGTAGATGGTATCATTAATGTTGCCCCAAGAATGAAAATAGATAAATTATTGGCACATGATCACATACCAACTGTAATAGTGGATAGACCTTTATCTGTAGAACAATCAAAATTTGGTGTCGTATATGCAGATAATAATAAAGGATCTCGCCAGTTAGCGAAACATTTATTGGATCAAGGGCATAGAACATTTGCGTGTTTAACGGCTCCATACGATGATATTCCAAGTGTGAAACAAAGAATTAAAGGGTTTAAAGGCTATTTAATAGAAAATGGTATTCAAGATGAAGACATACTTCTGATAAATGGAAATTTAAAGTATGAAAGTGGTTTTGAGTTAATGACGGCATTGCTTAAAGCTAAAAATAGGCCAACCGCTGTATTTGCTTGTAGTGATATAATGGCTTGGGGTGCTCTTGAAGCTGCAAAAAAAGCACACTTGAGGGTTCCGGAAGATATTGCAATTGCAGGGTTTGATAATATTTATTATTCTGAAATATTAGACCCAATGCTTACAACGGTACACCAACCCAAGAGTGAAACCGGAGAAATTTCTATGCAGATGCTTTTGGATAAGTTAAACCAATCCAATACGAAAAAAATTGTTAGAACCCATCGAGTCATATTGGATACAGAATTAATTATAAGAAAATCGACATAAAAAATTTGATATTCAGTTAAACGATTAAATGAGTTGGTTTTTGATAGATAACGATTAATATTCAACCAATGTTTATCTATTAATCTGTATAAATTTTAAATAATAGGAGGTAATTTTTTATGAAAACCAATGGTATTTTACAAAATGATTTAGCAAGAATGGTTGCAAGAATGGGGCATGCTGACTTATTAGTTATTACAGATAGAGGCTTCCCGTTTCCTAGTCATGACAGGACAGAATGTATTGATATTTCAATAGGCAGAAATATACCAAAAGTTGCAGATGTATTAGAAGTTATTTTAGAAGAATTGGAAGTTGAAAAAGTTATTATTGCAAATGAAACAAAAACTGCTTGTTCGGAGGAGTATAGGAAATTTAAAGACATAATAGGGAAAAAGAAAAACAAAGGCAATGACATTATTGAAGATAATATACCTCATGTAGAATTCAAAGACTTGGTATTAAATGGAGCGCTAGAAGGAAAAGAAGGTAAAAAAGTAGCTGTTTTTGTAAAAACAGGTGAATTCACGCCTTATTGCAATATTATGCTCCAATCCGGTGTAGATTTTTAGACCGGATTAAGTTAATAATAATTAAACGATTAACTTAATATTACAGACAAGAGACATATGAAAGGTGGTGATGACACATGAATGTTTGTACATTCATGTATATAATATGAGAGATTTAAAAATACTTAATGATATATTTCCAAAGAAAAAGCCTATTATTGGAATGGTGCATTTAAGACCTTTACCGGGGGCGCCTTTATATGATTCGGTTAATATGGATATGGATAAGATTATTGATATTGCGGTGGAAGAAGCAAAGAAACTGGAAAGCACCGGCGTTGATGGGTTGCAAATAGAGAATATTTGGGATTATCCATATTTAAAAGGAAATGAAATTGGTCATGAGACAATTGCTGCTATGTCGGTAATTGCTTCAAAGGTGAAAGATTCAGTATCTATTCCAATAGGCATTAATTGTCATTTAAATGGTGGTATGGCAGCAATGGCAATAGCATGTGCATGTGATGCAAAATGGATTAGAGTATTTGAATATGTTAATGCATATATTTCTCGTACAGGATTTTTAGAGGCAATTGGAGCTAAATTGAGTAGATATCGCAGTAACCTTTCATCAGAAAATGTTAAATTATTCTGTGATGTTAACGTAAAACATGGCAGTCACTTTATCATTTCAGACCGATCAATTACAGAACAAGCTCTTGATGCTGAAATAGATGGTGCTGAAGCACTTATTGTCACAGGATTTGAAACAGCACAAGCCCCTACACCTGAAAAGGTTAAACAGTTTTCAGAAAATGTCAATATTCCTGTGATAATTGGCAGCGGTGTTACAAAAGAAAATGTAAGAGACTTAATGAAGTATTCGGACGGAATGATTGTAGGGAGTTATTTTAAAGATAATAATAACTGGAAAAATGATATTAATGAGAGCCAAGTAAAAGAATTTGTAAAAGAAGTAGAAAAAAACAGGGAGGGGTAAAATGAATAACTATCAATTTAATGGTGAGATTCTTTGCATGGGTAGTATCAATATAGATATGGTTATGTATATGAGTAAAATGCCTGCTCCGGGAGAAACCATTGTAACGGATAATTTCAAAATGTATCCAGGTGGAAAAGGTGGAAATCAAGCTGTTTCGGCTTCTTTATTAGGAGGAGATGTAACATACTTTGGTATGCTTGGAGATGATGAGTTTAGTAAACAATTAAAAGCTTCCATGGAAAAAAACAAAGTGAAAACATCCAATATATTAACTAAAAAAGATATTACTGCAGGGATAGCAATGATTCGAGTGGATGAAAAAGGTGAAAACTCTATTTCATTTACCCCCGGTGCCAATGTGAAATTAGCTAAGCAAGACATTTATGACAATGAAGGATTATTTAGAGAAGGTACAATTTTACTTATAACAATGGAGATAGACCCGGAGGTCGTATATGAAGCCATAAGAATTGCTAAAAAGAATAATATGTTTGTTATATTAGACCCAGCGCCTGCACCCAGAAAAGAAATGCCGGAAGATATCCCTTTTTTAATTGATATTATAAAACCCAATGAGACAGAATCTTCTTGCTTAACCGGGGTTCGAGTAGTGGATGATGGTTCAGCTGAAAAAGCTCTTAATAAGATGGTTGAGGCTGGATTTAAGAATCCTATAATAACCCAAGGTGAAAAAGGTGCAATTGCCTATATAGCCAATGAAGTTATAAAGATAGAACCCATTGAGGTTGATATGGTAGATTCTACTGCGGCAGGAGATGTTTTCTCAGGTGCTTTAGCTGCATCTCTATCAAATGGTGTTGATTATAAAGATTCTCTGGAATTTGCCAAAAAGGCTGCTGCATTAAGTACGACTATAAAGGGAGCCCAATCATCCGTACCAACTATAGAGCAAGTGGAAAAGCTAAAATAATAGATGGCAAATGAATAATCTAGGTTTACTTAGGAGTGTAATATATGGCACGAAAAATATTAGAACTTGATCATATTAAAAAAAGTTTTGGAGGGGTAAAGGCACTAAATGGAGTTAATTTAACCATAGAAGAAGGTGAAGTACATGCTCTCTTAGGAGAAAATGGAGCAGGAAAATCCACACTTATTAAAATACTAACAGGTGTGCTGCAAAGAGACGAAGGAGACATTTTACTTTTAGATGAAAAAACTGAAATCAATAGTCCTATTCAAGCAAGAAATAAGGGGATTTCCGCCATATATCAGGAACTTAGTTTAATTGACAGTTTAAGTGTTGCAGAAAATATTTTTTTAGGACATGAACCTACCGTAAATTTCTTAGGTTGGAATGATAAGAAGACGTTATTAAAAAATACTTCAAGATACCTAGAATCTTTTAATATTAAAATTGATCCTAAATCAAAAGTAAAAGATTTAGGGATGGGACAAAAAAGAATAATTGAAATAGTCAAAGCGTTATGTATTGATGCCAAAATTCTTCTTCTGGATGAACCAACAACAGGTATGAGTAGAGCAGAGATTGAAACCTTATTTAACATCATGGAAGATTTGAAGAAAAGAAAAATCACCATGATATATATCTCTCACCTTATGGAGGAAATAGAAAGAGTTTGTGATAGAGTAACTGTGCTCAGAGATGGTATTAATGCAGCAACCTACAAGATGGGTGAAGTAGATATGAATACCTTAGTCAAAACAATGATTGGCCGAGAAGTAAAAGATGAATTTCCCATAAGAAAGGGTCATGCTAAAAACGAAGTTGTATTGGAAGTAACAGATATTCAATCAATAAAAATGACCAATCCAATAAGCTTTAAATTAAAAAAAGGTGAAATATTGGGGATTACAGGAATTATTGGGGCTGGGAAAAGTGAATTAGGAAAAGCTTTGTTTGGTGTAGACCAGTGCTTTAATGGCAGCATAAAAGTGGGAGGAGAAAATACGATTTTAAAATCTCCTAAAGATGTAAAAAACAAAGGAATGGTTTTAATACCGGAAGATAGAAAAACACAAGGATTATTTTTGGATCATTCCGTTATGAATAATACAATGATCGGATATATCGAAAAGTTAAATTCAAATCATTTTTTATTATCCAATAAAAAATTAAAGCTTTTGGTACTAAATATGATAAAAAAAATGGATGTTAAACCTTTAAACTTAAAGCTTCAAATAAAAAATTTATCAGGAGGCAATCAGCAAAAAGTAGTCATTAGTAAGTGGTTACTTGGTAATCCGGAAATTATTATTATGGATGAGCCTACCAGAGGGATTGATATAGGGACAAAAGTTGAAATCTATAAATTAATACAGCAATTAGCTGATAATGGAACGAGTATTATTCTTCTATCGTCTGAATTCAATGAAATATGCGGGTTATGCGATAGGGTTATGGTATTACACAAGGGAGAAATCGTGGATGAAATGTTGGCAAAAGATGCTACCAGTGAAAGAATACTGACAAAGGCATTAGGAGGATGTTAAAGTGGCTAAAGAAAAACTATGTAATGAAAAAAAAGGTATGAATATAACATCTGTTGCTAAAAAATTATTGAGAGATGAGCTAGGGTTATTGATTATATTAGCTTTGCTGATAATCATTTTTCAATTCCAATCTAACTATTTTTTAATGACTAAAAACTTACTGAATATCACCCGTCAAATATCGATTAACTTAATTGTAGCAGTAGGTATGACTTGCGTAATATTAATAGGTGAAATAGATTTATCAGTTGGTTCAATGGCTGCATTAGTCGGTGTAATTTCTGCCTTTGTTATTAATCTAACAGGTTCTATTTTACTGGGAGTAATAGCAGGCTTGATATTTGGTGCTGTCATGGGTTTGGTAAATGGTTTATTAACGGTATATGGCAAAATACAATCATTTATTATAACCCTTGCAATGATGCAAATTGCCCGTGGTTTAGCGTTACTTATTACCAATGGTAAACCGATTTCAAATCTAAAAGAAGAATTTGATTTTTTTGGAGCCGGATATTTTGGCGTTATTCCAGTTTCAAGTTTAATAGCAGTAAGTATTTTTTTAATAGCTTTTATATTTTTAAACAAAACCAAACACGGTATTTATATTAAATCAATAGGAGCAAGTAAAGAAGTAGCCAAACTATCTGCTATTAGTGTTAATTTCTATAGAGTTACTGCTTTTGTAGTTTCAGGTTTAATGGCTGCAGTAGGAGGCATAATCGTAACGTCAAGGCTTTTATCTGCACAGCCTACAGCAAGTGAAGGCTTAGAGATGAATGTTATTGCAGCAGTTATTTTAGGTGGTTCCTCACTGAGTGGAGGAATTGGTACAATTGTGGGTACCTTACTTGGTGCTGTTATAATTGGAGTCATTAATAATGGAATGAATTTAATAGGGATTTCAGCATTTTTCCAACAAATAATCAGAGGATTAATTATTTTAATAGCAGTATTAGTAAAAAGCAAAGAGAAATAATGTAGATAACTGCAATATGCAGTTATAAAATATTAATTATTTTTTAAGGGAGGATTTAGCATGAAAAAACTATTAGTAATTGTGATGTGTTTTTTATTATCCATGAGCTTTACAGGTTGTTCACCAAAAGAAGCAGCTGATGATGGCCAAGAACAACAAACCCCACCGGAAGAAGAGGTTGTCACAGTAGGATTTGCAGTATCAACTTTGGCAAACCCATTTTTTGTTACAATGAAAGAAGGAGGAGAAGCTAAAGCTGTCGAGTTGGGTATAGATATGATAACTTTAGATGCACAAGATTCTTCAGAAACGCAAGTATCGCAAATAGAAGATTTTATTGCTAGAGAGGTAGATGTTATAATCATTAATCCAGTTGATTCAGATGCAATAGGTGTTGCAGTAAAAGAAGCTAATGAAGCCAATATTCCTGTAATCACAGTTACAAGACCCTCTAATAGCGGTAAAGTAGTACAACATCTTGATATTGATAATGCAGAAGCTGGAAAATTAGCAGCAGAAGAAGTTAATAAAGTACTTAATGGCAAAGGGAAAATAGCTATATTAGAAGGAATCGCAGGGGCGCCATCTGCATTGGATAGGCAAAAAGGATTTGAAGATGTGATTAATGAACTTCCAGATTTAGAAATAGTCACTAGCCTTACAGCAAATTATTCAAGAGAAGAAGGCGCATCCGTAATGGAAGATATTCTTCAGGCTAATCCGGAGCTGGATGCTGTATATGCACATAATGATGAAATGGCACTAGGTGCAGTTAGAACTATTACAGCAGCGGATAGATTAAATGAAATTAAAGTTTTTGGTATTGATGCAACGGATGATGCTTTAACAGCAATAGGAAAAGATGAAATGTCAGCAACAGTAAAACAACAACCTGATGTACAAATGGCAAAAGCGGTTGAGGCAGCATTAAAAGTAGCTAATGGTGAAGCAGTAGAAGAAAAAGTGATTATTCCATTAGTGCTGGTTAATAAAGAAAATTTATAAACTCTATTCTATATATATAAATAATGTATAAATATAGGACTCCCCTCCTGTCAAATAGACAGTGAAAATAATAAATTCTAAGGAGCCAAAGTTCTAATGGTATAGGACTGAAGTTGCTTAGTTTTTTTGATTTTAGCCTGGCACTTTGTCAAGAAGGTTTCCTATATAATAACCAAAAGCCGGCTAAAACAGCTCCCAGTGCATTACATATCATATCTAAGTTGGTATCTACTAAACCGTGTTGGTTTTTAGTTTTAAAAACAATATCGAAAATAAACTCTACACTTTCTAGAATCGCACTTGTAGTGATTCCAATTGATACCATAAGAATAAAAATAAATATTTTAGAATTAGAATCAAATATAGCTGCTGAGTCAATAATAGAATAAAAGAAAAGGGAAAATGAGAAAGTACCAAATACATGTAAAGCTTTATCAAACCAAATTGTATTATGATAAAGGCTGCAACATTCTCCCAACAAAGCATGTAAAGTGACGGTTGTCATCAATAAAGACTTTGTAAAATTGTCTACCTTAAAATAATGTTTATTTTCCAAATATAGAAAAAGTAAATAACAAAGGTAGATGGCGATTAAGGCAAGGGCACTTAGATATTTTTGTTGATATATTAATACTAATCCAATTAAAAAGACGATTATTGAAAAGGAAATAGTTAAATATTTTGAATTCTTCATAGAGATCCTTTCAAAAATTTAAGTTTTAAAAATATTATTCTAAATAAAGAACAATATATACATTTTATATTCATTATGTAAAAAAAAGGAATTAAATTTTCCTATATATCCCTGACAGGGTAAATATTTTGGTATAATGTATTCAAGATAGAAGGAGAGTATATTGAAGGAGAAAAAGATGAGTAAAATTATAGTAGTGTATTATTCCTTTGAAGGAAACACCAAAAGTATAGCGGCATTTTTGGCAAAAGATTTAAATGCAGATATTTTAGAAATAAAACCCATTAAAGAATTAAAATCAAAAGGCTTTGGTAAATACTTTTGGGGTGGAACACAAGTTATTATGGGCATAAAGCCGGAACTTAAGCCGCTAAGTAAGAATTTAGACGAATATGATACAATCTTAGTTGGCACACCGATTTGGGCTGGAACTTATGCACCACCAATCAAAACCTTATTAGAAGAAAATTATATTGAAGGGAAAAAAGTTGCATATTTTTATTGTCATCAAGGCGGTCCTGGAAAAGCAGTTGATAAAGCGAAATCGGTAATAGAAAAAAAGAACACCTTTATTGGAGCTAAAGATTTCTTGAAGCCTAAGAAAAATATTGAATCGTCCTCAAAGGAAGCCAAACTATGGGCAGAGCGTATTATAAAAGATTAGGGACGGATTCAATAGATGAATTAGGAAATAGAACAAAGAGATTTATATAACAAGAATTGAAAGTCTGTGTGCTTATGAGTATACAGATTTTTTTTATGTTTGAGTTCAAGGAGAGATTAAATCGTCAGGCTTTTACATTCTTATTAAGCTGATGTCATGATTAGACAGTTGTATTCAAGTTAGAACACTTTTCGTTTGGCTAACATATATAAATAATGAGAAAGGCCGAATTAGTCAAAGCGGTTTTTCGAAAATACACTAAAGAAAAGAGGTGCTGAAAATGGAAGTTAAGAATTTAAAATGTAGTTATAAAGAAGATGAAGCCTGTCAACCAGTTGAAAAAGCAATCAAAAAAGCGGAAGTAGCAGAAGAAAAGGTAGACATTGTGGATATAGGTAATGGATGTGTCAACCATATTATAATAAAGCCAGAAGTAGATATGACATTCGATATAGAATCATTATTGACTGGCCAAGCAGTGGTAGAAACAGATAATAAAGTAGCAGAAAAAGAAGTGGACGACCATGTTGCTTGTGACTGTATAAATTGTATTGTAATAAAACCAAAAATAAAGATTGATTGTAAAATAACCGGTTTGAATACCGGGGTGATAGGATAATTTTGGGCAACTTCTTCTTCGTTACTGACAAAATATTTGGCTTTGATTAAGTTACTAAATTATAAAAAAGTATATTGAATATAAACTTAAACTGCTGATAACATGTTTGTCAGCAGTTTTTTTCCCAGCAGACTGCATGAGAGATTACCAGGTTGTTAGATTCTCATTAATCTGATGACATGATTAGACAGTTGTATTCAAATTAGAACATTTTTCTTTTTTCAAACATATATAAATAGTGGGAGAAACAAAACATTTCAAGGTTTTTTTAAAAAAGACACTAAGGAAAGAGGTGACCGAATGGCGGTTAAGAACTCAAAGTATAGTTATAAAAGTAGTATTGAAGATTGTGAGTCAGTTGAAAATGTAGAAGAGAAAGTAGACGAAAAAGTTGAAGAAGTAGAAACAGATAACATAGTAGTGGACGACCCCGTTGTTTGGGATAGTGTAAATTGTATTATAATAAAACCCCAAATTACAGTTGACGTTGATATAAGCGGACTTGAAACTAATCCAGCGGGTTAGGCTTACTCAAAATTTTATGGAAAGTATATTTAAAATAAACTTAAGCTGTTGATAACATGTTTGTCAGCAGTTTTTTTCTCAGTAGACTACATGAGAGATGAACATACCAAGTTGTTACATCTTCATTAATCTGATGACATGATTAGACAAAAATGACGAACTTTTTCTTGATGATGAACATATATAAATAGTGGAAAGCCAAATGATTACTTAAAGAAAGGATGAACAAATGGATATTTTATTTGTTGATGGGTTTCAACAATCCAGTATACTTCATTTTCCAATAGGGATTAATCTGTTATCAACCATAATTAATAGGAATTCAAATTACACTTCGGAAGTCATCAGCTTTCCCAATTTGATTGCAGAAAAAAAAGTGCCTGAAAATATATTATTGGAGAAAGATTATGAAACGATTGTAAGATATATACTGGATAAGAATCCAAAAATAATATCATTTTACACCATAGGAACTTCATTTTTTATATCTTTAACCACAGCAAAGAATATAAAAAAAATTGACAAAGACATTAAGATCATTTTTGCCGGTCCCCATGTCAGCTTATGCAGTGTAGAGACTCTAAAGGCATTTGATTTTATAGATATGGTAGTAGTAGGAGAAGGGGAACAAAATGTAATAAGTATCTTAGGTTATTTCAATAATAAAGAAAAAATAGAGGATATCAAAGGTATTTGTTATAGAAAAGGAGACCAGGTTGTTTGTAATGAACCCAGTCCGTTACTTGAGGATTTAGATGAACTGCCAATGCTTGATTTAGATAAGGAAACTAGTCTTTCCAGAATCAACATCGAGTCGGGGAGAGGGTGTCCATATAACTGTACTTTTTGTTGCACTAAGACTTTTTGGAGACGAAAAGTAAGGTTAAAAAGTACAGATAGAATCATTAAGGAAATCAAATATTATATGAATCAATACAATATTAGAAAATTTAATTTCGTTCATGATTTATTTACGGCTAGTAAAAAAAATATTTTAGAGTTTTGTAATCGAATAATAAATCTAGGAATTGACATCCAATGGACCTGTAGTGCAAGAGCTGATACCCTGGACGAAGAGACCATTAGTTTGATGGCAAGAGCAGGCTGTAAGAAGATTCTTTTAGGCATTGAGACGGGTTCACAGCGAATGCAGAAAGTAATCAATAAACATTTGGATATGTCAGAGGTTAAGACTACTATTATGTTAATCCATCAATATAAAATAGAAATGCAGGTAAATTTTATCTATGGATTACCTACAGAGAAAGAAGAAGATTTGCTAAGGAGCTTGGATCTACTAAGGTTTTGTGTAGAATCATTATCCATAAAAGAGACAACGATATATAAATGTATGTGTTTTCCAAGTACCCATATTTATTATACGGAAAAGGATGACTTAACCTTTAATGAAGAAAATTTTTATTTCTTTAAATATCCGGCTAAAAATCATACAGAATTAATTAAAAGTTATCCAAATTTATTCTCCAGTTTATATATCGTCAACAGTAAGCTTGTAAATAAATATTTCTATTTAGATATATTTATTAATAACATCTACAATTACTTCGCTTTTAAAACACCCAAAACCATCAATGAAATAATAGCATTTTATAACAACAATTTATTAGATTTTTATCTTGAATACAAAGCTGAGATGAGAAAAATGACCACTTTATTAGCTGGAACAATTTATTATGGAGATGAATTAAGTGATGTCAGAGCAGAGATGTGTAACAGTATAGAACATTTTATTAAGAACAAGATAAAAGGTGAATTTATTGTGCAATTATTTCGGTTTGAATTAGAAGTAATGAAGACAGCATTAAGCGAAAATACTGAAGAATCTAAAGTTCTCACATTTGACTATGACCTATTATGGTACTATCAAAAGCATACAAAGAAAAAGGAAAAGTGTAAATTGATTTTTTCAGTTAACGAAAATAAAGAAGTCAGTATATACAAAGAGATATAGCTCTTATATGAATGGGCTTGTAACTGGACTGAGCAAAATCGATCGTCAAATTGTTACACTTTTATTAACACGGAGACAGGATAAGACCAGGATATTCAAATCAGAACATTTTTTTTATCAAGAACATATATAGATAGTGGAAAAGCTAATCGTTAAGGTGGTTTTTCTTTAAGTACCAAAGGAAGAGGTGACAAAGTGGAAGCTAGGGAATTAAGCAATAAAAGTCATATCAAAGATAAAGATTATAAACCGGTTGAAAATGTAGAAGAAAAAGTAGAAGAAATTGAACTGGGTTTTCATAGATGTGTTAACCACATTGTGGTAAAACCAAATGTTAGTATTAAGGTGACTATAGAAGGAATAGAGAGCACAATGGTATAGAGGCGTTTTAAACTGCTGATAACATGTTTGTCAGCAGTTTAAAGAAGCTAAAGAAAGGATAAACAAATGGATATCATATTTGTTGATGGATTTCAACAATCAAGTATGATCAGTTTTCCAATAGGGATTAATATGCTATCAACCATAGTTAATGCAAATTCAAGTTATACTTCTGAGGTCGTCAGCTTTCCAAATTTGTTGGCAGAAAAAAAAGTACCTGATCATATACTTTTAGAGAAAAACTATGAAACTATTGTGGGATATATATTAAATAAGAACCCCAAAATAGTATCATTTTATACCATAGGAACTTCATTTTTTATATCCTTAACCATAGCTAAAAATATAAAGAAAATTGATAAAAATATCAAAATCATTTTTGCCGGTCCCCATGCCAGTTTATGCAGCGTAGAGACTTTGGAGGCATTTGATTTTATAGACATGGTAGCTATAGGGGAAGGGGAGCAAAATGTCATAAGCATTATAGATTATTTTAATAATAAAGAAGATATAGAAAACATCAAGGGTATTTGTTATAGAAAATCAGACCAAGTTGTTTGTAATGAACTTAGTCCATTACTTGAGGATTTAGATGAACTGCCAATGCTTGATTTAAATAAGGATACTACGCTTTCCAGAATCAACATCGAGTCGGGGAGAGGGTGTCCATATAACTGTACTTTTTGCTGTACTAAGATTTTTTGGAGACGAAAAGTAAGGCTGAAAAGTACAGATAGAATCATTCAAGAAATTAAGTATTATATGACTCAATACAATATTAGAAAATTTGATTTTGTTCATGATTTATTTACAGCCAGTAAAAAAAATATTTTAGAGTTTTGTAACAAAATAATAAGTTTGAAAATTAATATTGATTGGACCTGTAGTGCAAGAGCCGATAACTTGGACGAAGAAACCGTTAGTTTGATGGCAAGAGCAGGTTGTAAGAGGATTCTTTTAGGCATTGAGACAGGTTCCCAGCCAATGCAGAAAGCAATTAATAAACACTTGGATATATCAGAGGTTAAAAATACCATCAAGTTAATCAAGCAATATAATATTGCGATGCAGGTGAATTTTATTTATGGATTACCGACAGAGCAAGAAGAAGATTTGCTAAGCAGTCTCAACTTATTAAAGTTTTGTGTAGAAGAATTATCAATCCAAGATACAACTATATTCAAATGTATTTGTTTTCCAAGTACGCATATCTACTTTACGGAAAAAGATGATTTAACTTTTAATGAAGAAAATTCTTATCTGTTTAGATATCCTGCTAAAAACCATACTGAATTAATTAAAAGTTATCCAAATTTATTCTCTAGTTTATATATTGTCAACAATGAACTTGTAGATAAATACTTCTATTTGGATGTATTCATCAATCACATTTATAATTATTTCGCTTTTAAAACACCCAAAACCATTAATGAAATAACAGCATTCTATAACGATAATTTATTAGATTTTTATCTTGAATACGAGCCTGAAATGAAAAGAATGACCAACTTATTAACCAGAACACTTTATTATGGCCATCAATTAAGTGATGTTCGAGAAGAGATGTTGAATAGCATAGAGCATTTTATTAAAAACAAGATAAAAGATGATTTTATCGTAGAATTATACAGATTTGAAATAGAAATTATGAAGACTGCATTAAGTGAAAATTATTCAGTATCTAAGGTTCTGACATTTGACTATGACATGCTGTTGTATTACCAAAACCATATAAGGAAAAAGGAAATGTGTAAATTGATTTTTACTGTTGCTGAAAATAAAGAAGTAAATATATATAAGAATGAATTGAGTAAAATTGATCGTCAAGTGGTTACACCCTTACCAATCTAATGACATGATCAGACTTTATTATTAAAATTAGAACCTTTTTCTTTTTCTGAACATATATAAATAGTGGAAAAGCCAACTGGTAGAGGCGGTTTTTCTCTAAACACAAAAGGAAGAGGTGACTAAATGGAAACTAAGAATTTGGAATATCACTATGATAGTGGCAAAGATGAAGAAGTAAAAGAAAGTGAACTAGATTTGGATAGATGTGTTAACCATATTGTAATAAAGCCAAATGTAACGTTAGATATTAATATAAACGGGTTAAATACTCTAATAAATAAATAAAAAATGAATTTGAATATAGCTGGAGAATTTAGAAAATCTGTATAAGCAAAATAATGAATCTTCCTTTGCCGGTGAGAATAGGCCATTCAAACCTATTCAACCTGAAAGGAAGATTTCATTGTGAGGTTATTAATCAAGAGTAGATTATGATTTTAAGAATTATTTAATGTAGATTTTTCCTTTTTCTAAACTAACCTTAACTTATAACCCCTATTCTGTTATTAAGATTTAAACACAAAATATTATAACAGGAGGACCAATAAAGTATGAAAATTGGTGTAATAGGAACTGGTTATGTAGGTTTGGTGCATGGTGTTGTCATGGCAGATTTTGGACTTGAAGTGATATGTGCAGATATTAACCAAAAGAAAATAAAAATGCTGCAGTCAGGTGAAGTGCCCATATATGAGCCTGGCCTTAAGGAACTTTTAGGAAAGGTAAAAAATAGAATTGAGTTTACTTCAGATTTAGAATATACCATTCATACCAGTGAAGTGATTTTTATAGCTGTTGGTACTCCGCAGTCCAATAATGGCAGTGCAGATATGACGTATGTTTATGACGTTGCAAAGACAATCGGCGGGCATATTAATGATTATAAAGTCATCGTTAACAAATCCACAGTACCTGTTGGAACAGGAGAAAAAGTCAAAGGTATTATTGCTGAAGAAATAAAACAGAGAAACAAATGTATTGATTTTGATATCGTATCCAATCCGGAGTTTCTAAGAGAAGGAAAAGCTATTGGTGATAGTCAATTACCTGATAGAATTGTTATTGGATATGAAACAGATGAATCCAAAGAAATAATGAAAAAAATATATGATGTTTTATACTTAAAGGAGACACCGTTTATTTTCACCAATGTAGAAACAGCAGAATTAATCAAATATGCTTCCAATGCTTTCCTGGCAGTTAAAATCTCTTTTATAAATGAAATGGCATTATTGGCTGAGAAAGTAGGGG
>JANQMT010000199.1:0-40271 GCA_028279945.1 Clostridia bacterium | reverse complement strand
TAGCTGACCTTTTCTTCAAAGCATCGGGCTTCATTCATTCGCTTAAATATCTCCGTTAATATTCCTTTTTCTATATCCATAGCGTATTCCTCCCATTTTTAAAGTGTATTAAGCTATATTAATATGACTCTACTTCAAAAGTTTAATAATTTCCTCACAGGTTGTTTCCATTCCTATTTTAGTAATAAAAGACGTACCGGAAACAATAGGTGTATCTATGTTAATTTTATTAGGCCCTATTAGTACAACAACACTGGGCACTTTACTCTCAAAATCCGCTTTATAAACATTAACGCCCTCCACATCTACATCCATCCCTTTATTCTTGCAATATTGCTGAATATAGTTTACAGCAAATGCCATTTTATTCTTTGAAGTGCCTGTAGCAACTATTATTTTGTGTTTCATATTCATCCTCCCTTAAAAACATTAATGAATGGTTATCGCTCAATATGTTCTTCCACCATCTATTAATATAATTTGACCATGTATATACGAAGCTTCACAGCTAGATAGAAAACAAACTAAATTAGCAACATCCTCCGGATATCCTAAACGCCCAATAGGAATTTGTCTCACCAATTCATCTCGCTTAGGTCCAACAGGATATAATTCGTCTAATATATCGGTAACTATTGATCTAGGTGCAATAGCATTAACATTTACCCCTTTATCCGCCATCTCTTTTGATAGAGCTCTCATTAGACCATGCTGTCCGGCTTTTGAAGATGAATAATGTGCCCCTCCTCCGGTCCCTGTTATTGCTGACCCTGAAGTAATAAAAATAATTTTCCCTTCATCTTCAAGTTGTTTATTTAAAAAATCACCAAGAAAAGCTTTAACTGTATAAAAAGAACCTGTCAAATTAATATCTACTACTTTTTGCCACTCTTCAACTGAAATGTCTAATATTTTTCTTCTATAACTTATACCTGCATTGACTATTAGAATATCTATTTTACCCCACATGTTTATAATTTTGTCTCTGCATGCTTTTATTGCACTAAAATTAGTAACATCACATTTATAAAATACAGTGGAATGCCTTTTTTTATTGATTTCACTAGTGGTTTTCTCACCAGTTTCTTCATCCAAATCCAGTAATGCTATTTTCGCGCCTTCTTCAGCCATTTTTCTTGCAATGCTTTTTCCTATCCCCTTAGACCCTCCTGTAATTACTGCAACTTTACCATGTAAAACCATTTTATCCTCCTTATTCTTTAGATCACCTTAGAAGTTGTTATTAAAATTTTTAAAGCATGACTCATGGGATTAACAGCAGTATCTACAGCCTCTTGAAGCTCCTCTAAGGTAAATGTGTGGGTGATCATCTTTTCAATACTGAATCTTTTTTGCTTTATCATATTCATAGCAATATCATAATCATAAGGGCTTGAAGAATAGCTCCCTACAACAGATATTTCATCTTTAAAGAATCTGCTTGCATCAATTTTTGTTGTTAATTTTTCATCAAAAGGTGCAAATACCAAAACTTGTCCTCCCCTTTGTATGCAATTGATAGCATCACTTAAGAGACTAGAAACAGATGAACAAATGATGACAGTTCTCACACCTTTTCCTTTTGTAAGATTTAATACCTCTTCTGTAACTTCCTTTTGGCCGGCATCAATAGATACATCTGCCCCTAATTCCAGCGCTTTATTCAATCTAAACTCAGATATATCACTAACAACTATTGAGTTTACACCTAAAGATCTCATTAATTGAATATAGAGCGCACCAATCTGGCCTGCTCCCATAATCAATACATTATCGCTGTTTCTAACATCAATTTTGTTCAATCCATAAAGGCAGCAGGCTAGTGGTTCAATCATGGATGCCTGCTGATAAGATATATCTTCCGGGATACGATGCATCGTATTTTTTACATTTTCCTTAGGCACTCTTATATACTCAGAGAATCCCCCAGGGTCAATATTAGTCGCAGAAAATTGTTTGCATAAGCTGTATTTTCCCCTTAAACAGTAATGGCAGGTAAAGCAAGGGACATGATGTGCAAAAAACACACGATCTCCTGTTTTAAAATTTTCAACATTTACCCCAGCTTCAACGACTTCTCCTACGGCTTCATGCCCCAAAACAATAGGTGTATTAACTGTTTTATGCAATATTTTATGGATATCCGTCCCGCAAAGTCCACAATATTTCATTTTGACCAATACTTCCTCTGAATTAATTTTTGGCTTATCCAGTTCTTCATATTTAAAATCTCCCATATCATAATAAACCATTGATTTCAATTGCTTAGCTCCCTTTCACGTTAGACGCATCAAGAAGGCAAGGTTTTTCTTGCCTTCTTGATATATCTATTGATTCTTAATCTTTCAAAATATCCACAATTTTTTTGACATCGGCTTCTATTCCAATTCCAGTTAAAAATGATACAACCACAACTACAGGTATATTTTTAGTATTATTATACGGCGTAGTTGTAACAATTAAATCTACGCCCTCTGCTTTATAGCTCAACTCTGACACTTTACATTGTAGTACTTCAACATCTATACCTTGTTCTTTCAATACGGTCTTTACTTTATTTGCAACCACAGTAGATGTTGCAATTCCAGTTCCACACGCTACTAATACTTTCTTTTTTGCCAAATGATTCCCTCCTTAAAATGAACTATCATCTTCTTTAATTTTTTTCACTGGCTAATATTTCTTTCTCATATTGTTTTTTAATATCATTTCTAGTCCAATACCACATTCCACCATACAAAACAGCTGCAGCCACACCTGATAAAAATACAGGTAAGTTATTAAATTCTAATAGCTTTAAGAAGATCCAAAGCGTAAGGTGACAACTCATGTCTATACCGGAAATCATGGTTGCACCTTCTGGAAAATCAAATCCAACCGCATGTCCCATAGTCGTTGTTAACGCCCCTAAATTGGTTGCAATGAAAAACACAATACACAAAGCTACAATAGAATTAAGTAATCCTCTGAAAATATTTCCCCTAGAAGCCGCTACTGCCCAAATAACTGTAAATGGTAATACTGCTAAGTCTGCAAAAGGTAACATTCTATTATAGGGCAGTACAATTGCTAGAAGAATGGTTATAGGCACCATAATCAAAGCAACTGTCATATTTGCAGGGTTACCAATAACGACTGCAGCATCCAGCCCTATATATACGTCTTTTCCTGGGAATTTTTTAGAAATAAAATCTCTGGCCCCCTCTGAAATGGGAATCAATCCCTCCATCAACAACGCTACCATCTTAGGCATCAATACCATTACAGCGCTCATTTGAATACCCAGTGTTAATGTGTTGCTCAAGTCATATTTTCCTAAAAACCCTAAGCCCCATCCTAGAAATAGTCCCATCATCATCGGCTCTCCAAAAACACCGAACTTTTCTTGAAGGTTTTCTGAATTGATATTTATTTTATTTAACCCCGGAATCTTATCTTCTATTCTATTTAAAGCATACATAATAGGCGCAAAGTTTACAGTTTCACCATGGGGCAGGGAAATGCCTTTAAGTCCAAAATGGTGCTCAACAGCCGGCGCCGTCCAATCTGCCAATTTAAAAATAATTGCAGAATTTATTAAAGTTATTACTACAGCTATCATAACGCTGTCGGTTGCATAATATGACATTGCCCCTACAAATATTAAATGCCAATAATTCCAAATATCTACGTCCATTGTTTTAGTAAATTTAACAGCCAGCAACAAAATATTAAAGATAAAAATAACTGGAATTAATAAAATCGCAATTGGTGCTGCCCAAGTAATTGCCGCTCCTATAGGCCAACCTACGTCAATAATGTCCAGAGTAATTCCTAAGGACTCAACCAAAGCCTTTGAAGCGCCTTCCACCGCGCCCCACATCAATCCAATAACTAGATTTAAACCGACAAAACCTATACCGATGGTAATCCCGGCTCGAAATGATTTTTTAAAGCCTTGCCCTAATACTAATCCAAAAATAGTCATAATAATAGGCAGCATTGTGGAGACACCTAGCCCTAAAATAAAATCCACGGCTGACTTAATAACACTCATATTAATCCTCCTTGTTTTTTTATTTGATAAAGGAAAAAATTCCTAATATCCAGGTTTAAATTGTTTCTAGCTTGAAAATAGTTGTTTCAATAATCTCTTTTATCATTTCTTCATTGTCACAATTATTAATTGCAGCCACGCCTTGTTCATCCTGAAAAAATGCCATTAAATTCTGTAAAACTGATAATTGTCCCTTAGGCTCTTTTATTGCCAGCATAAAGATCATTTTTACATCAACGATTGAGTCATTTCCCATCATAGTAAATTTCACCGGGTTGTCTAATATACCCACTGCTATTGTTGTTTTATTAACGTGTATGGCATCTGTATGCGGAATGGCGACACCGATACTGCTTGTAGGCAACCCTGTAGGGTAAATCTTTTCTCTTTCTAAAACAGCATCTATAAAACTTTTCTTAACAAACCCCCTCTCAACTAAATAATGGGCTAACTCCGTTATGGCATTTTGCTGATTCTCACCATTAATTCTTTTTACGATCACTTTTTCTGAATTATTTACTTTCATTTCAATTCCCCTTTACGTTATGCTTATGCCTTATAATTTATTGATTATGGATACAAGTCTATTAACTTATACAATTCATTAAATGAATTAATATTTTTCATACTTTTCTCAAAACATTCCCATGTAAGAAAGTTGTACAGTTCCTGCACCAATTTGATGTCTTCAACTTTAGCAGCTAGTAATACAACATACTCTACTTGTCCTTGATCCCAATCCATCTTTTTATTTAACTTCGCAAATACAACGGTAGACGTGTTTATATACTGGGAATCACCATGAGGCACTGCTGTATTCATATTAAAAAATGTAGGGGCTATTTTCTCTCTTTCAAAAACAGTGTCTTTATATGCCTTCTTCACAAGATTTTGATTGCATATGTGATCGCATAGCTGATTCAAAACATCTTCTCTGTCTTTAGCTTCCAAATTAATCATTGTATTTTCAGCTTTGATTACAGACTTTAGGTTTAACAGCTTGTTATCATTATGATCTTGAGATAATGAATCCTTTGAATTCATTAACAATTTTTTGATTTGATCAATGGTTTCATCCTTCAATATATCTCTGGTTGAAAAAAAAGGGGTATCTCTAAAATACGGATTGTAACTTCCTACAATAGCTGCAATTGAGTAGGTCTTCAATATGCTTTCAAATTTTTTATTGATATCGATATCAACCGCACCATGAGCAATGTAAGTTGTTCCTTTAGGTAATTTCTTTTCTAATATCTTGATTAAAGTAGTTGCAGTACCTTCTCCTGTCATACATAATGTCACAATAACTTTGTCTTTAGATTTATGACAATCATCTTTTTTAAGTTGTACATCTTGAAATTGCTCTTTCGGCCTTTCAGCAAGACTGTCTGCGATATTATCTATATCAGCATCTGGGAGTATTGATCTTCTTACAACTTCAATTACAGTGAGCATATTAACTTTACTTATAGTCCTTATTTTAACTCCGGTTTTTTGTGAAATAATATCTCCAAATGTGAGTAATGAACCCATGTCTACTAAAAATAATACTCCTTTTCCTTCATCAATATTTATAACCATTTTTGTCGCTCGTTCTATTGCACTTTCCGGGCTTTCATCTAAGGACATCTCCACAAATCTCGCATGAATGACGCCTAAAAGCCGATTGGCTACGTCAGCCATAGCACTGGCTACATTTCCATGAGATAATACAACGACACCAATCTTACCTTCTTGCTCTACTTCCTTCTCTTTTGTCATCATTCTTAAATACATAGTAATGAAGCCTGCCTCATCCTCTGTTAGCTTAATATCAAGTTCGTTCTCAATAGTACTTACCATTTCTTTTGCTACTTTATATTCTTTTTTGTATTCTCGCTTTATCTTGTCTAATTGCGGATGTTTAACAATCTTTCCTTGTTTTAATCTATCAATTGTTGTACTTAAATGGACAGCTAAAACATAATATAAGTTTTCAACGGTAATCCCTAGCCTTCCCTTTGCTACTTTTATAATATTTTCAACGACATTAATGACTTCAATGCCTACTATTTTAATTAAATCTTTCTTTTCTAGAGGTTTCACATTATCCTCTACTCTTTTCATTAATTTCTCTAATCGCTCTTCCATTTCGCTTCCAATAATGTAATTGATCACTTCTTGAGACATATCTTGATTCTGTAAATCAAGGAATCTGTTCTCAATATAGTGATAAATTTCATTTGGAAATGTATAAATATCTTCATTTGGAAAAATTTTATCTTGTATGACTTTTGGATGCACAATGAGATCATTATTTCCGATTAACTTTTCTGTCTCAATACGATTTGTTTTTATTCTTAGGAGACCTTTTTTAGCAGCTGATGGTAATTCATCCATTCCGATTTTCATCATTTTTGTTTGTGAGACCATATGATTTAGAAAGCTTCTAGCACATGATACTTGTATATCACTTCTTAACTGGCCTATATTGCCTGGGCAGTCATACAGCAATAAAGCTCTTATGGCTTCGTTGCTAACCTGTATAATCGTTTTTGTTCTATAGGCTTCCTTATTTAAAAAAGCCTTAATGATATCCAAACGTTCTTTTAAGGGCCTCATATTTAAAAGAGGAAGTTCAATCACCATGGGAATTCTTCTTCTAAAAGTAACCAGCAGTATGGAGTCCGGACTTTCTGTTGTTGCTGCTATAATAGTCACTTGTACTTCT
The DNA here is from genome assembly GCA_028279945.1 of Clostridia bacterium. Taxonomy (GTDB): domain Bacteria; phylum Bacillota; class Clostridia; order Peptostreptococcales; family JAAYPU01; genus JAKSCF01. The sequence continues at coordinate 33,525 of JANQMT010000199.1, read as the reverse complement.
CTTTCTCGATCAGTTTCCCCTAATCTTCTAAATTTTCCATTGTCTATCAGATTAAAAAGCAATTCTTGTCCTTCGTTTGGTAGTCGATGTACTTCATCCAAAAAAAGAATACTTCCATTAGCTTTTTCCACCAATCCTTCTTTTTCTGTTTCTGCCCCCGTAAATGCGCCTTTAACATACCCAAACAATTGTGCCATTAACAATTGAGGGTTATCGGCATAATCAGCACAATTAAATACAATAAGGGATGATTCTTCACGCACCATATTTTCTTCTTTAGAAAACTGATACATAGCTTCTGCAAGTTCATTCTTACCAACTCCGGTGGGACCTAAAATTAAAGTATGAACACCATTTGGAGGATATAACATAGCAGCTTTGGCCTGTTGTATAAAAGGCTTTAAGTATCCATCATGACCAATTAAGTTTTCAAAAGCTTTTCTTTTTCTGAAAGTAGGCATTTGATTATTTTTAATGATTTTCATATTATCGTTCTGATTTTCATATTCTTTCTTTATGGACCTAACAGAATGTCTTGAAATATCAAATCCACTTTCATTAAGCTTTGCGGTAAGTTCTCGTTCTGAAAGGGTATTATTTCTGGATAATAGTTTTTCTATTTCATTAACCAGTAAAGGTTTTCGCCTTTCTCGAGAATCTTCAATACCTAACTCTTTTCTGCATTTAGAAACAATTTCTCTTTTGCAGTTCAAAATTTTAGCTAACTCTGAATCCGTTAAAGGATTTTTCTTACTTTCATCCTTAATTAATTTTTTAAGTTCATCCTTCATAACTTATCCTCCCATACATAGAAAATAGCAATTATAATGCCAACCAATTTTTTTATATTGCACAACCGTCTAGAACGTTCTATTACAAGGGGTTAGCAAAATAAATAAAAATATGATTTCACATTTTATACCACAACAATCATGGATTGCACAAATTATACCGTCTTGTAAATAGAGTTGTACCATTAACATACTAAAAAAGGTTACACCGTCACATTATTATTTGGAAATTAAAAGATAGAAATGATTTGATATTATTAAAGACTAAAAGGTAATGAAATAATTGAAAAAATGCTTTATGATATGGAGAAAAAAATAAAGAGTGTTACAAACACTCTTTATTGCTCTTTCATCTCAACGAAAATGTCTACTCTTCTATTAATTTTTCTACCTGCTGCAGTTGCATTACTTTCTAAAGGTTTGTTAGAGCCGTTACTTTTTATATGCATATCAGATTCTGATACACCCTGTTGGTTTAAATATTTAGCAACAGCTTCTGCTCTGGTTCGTGCAAACTCAATATTTATTTGTTTTTCCCGATCACTCAATTTTTTTGTAATCATTGTAGCACAATTACCTTCAATCTGAATGATACTATTGGGATACTCTTTATAAATATCGATAAATAAATCTAATGCACTTATGGATTCAATGGATAATGTCGATTTACCGGGTGAAAAATATAAAGATAAATTATATTCATCAATCTGTACGATATTATCCTTATTCTCAGGCACTTTTGTATTCTCTTCTTCAATCCCTTGATTATTAGAGGCATTATTATCGGAAGCAGGTATGTTAGAAGGTTTCTGATTTCCTGAATTTTTATGTAATGCTTTTACACATGAGAGAATTGCAATAATAATTAAAAGTATAAAAACAAATAAAACAATTTTGCCTTTCTTGCTCAGTCTATATCCTTTTTTTATCATACTAAATTATATATCTTTGCTCCTTGCAAAATCAATAATAGAAGATATTTTTTGAACTTCAAATTTAACAATAGCCTTTTGTTCTTCCAATGTACGGCTTCTTTCTTCTATTATATTATTGTGATGTGCAATTTTCTCATTTAATTCTTTGATTTGTTTCTCATGGTTACTAATCACTTCTTCCAGGTCTAACGTAAAATTATTAAGATAATCGTTCATAATTTCTATACGTTCTTTTCCATCATTTAAAAGGTCTGTCATGTTAATATGAGATGCGGCGAGTAAACTATCCAATGATTGTCGCTTAATCTCTATAGGCAAATTATTGGGCAAAGCTTTTAAAAAATTATCGATAAGATATACCGTATTGGTAGCTGATCTGGGCAACAACGTAAAAATAGTATAAATCTCATCAATTGATAATTTTTCTATCCTATTATTTTGCTCTGAATTTTTAATAGGATATTCTACTGTCTTCGAGACAGTTTCACTTTCGCTGTTGTCAATCCTTTTAACTTCTGAAAGTGCTTGCTGAGGTTCCGGAGCTGCAGATTCATCGTTTTCCTGATCAACCGGTTCGATTAAGCCTAGTTTTTCAAAGAAAGATTTTTTCTTAGCCCCTGAGTTTTTTGCTAATTCTTCTGTGTCGTACATAGATACTTTTTCAGGTATAACATCTACACCTATTGAAGTTTGTTTAAGATTGTTCTCATTTCCCATCCGATATCCTCCTTGGATTAAAGGTTAAAACAAAATTATGTCAAATAATACATTATTATATTATAATATGTAAAAAAAAATCAAAAAATGTTATACTTATAAATATTATACCAAGAATTAGTCAATCATCAATTTATTTTAACAATTTATTTAGAAAAATTGCTATATTATACTTAAATGTACCAGAAAATAAGACAAACTTTATCATAATTCGTCAAATTCTAAATTGAATTTCATTAAAAAATACATACCGGATGTCTAATTAAGGCGGTATGGTGTATGGTCACCTACATACCTATACGCTAATATATTATAATAATACTCATAAAGTGTCAAATATTTCAATAAGTCTGTCGAAAAATGTTTTATATTTTGGTCTTGCTAAACGAATACATACTATTAGGCTTAAAGAGATGTTTGGTATATAATTTGTAATGGAGAAATGCAGTTTTAATGAAGTGCAACGGAATTAAAACCAAAGGGTTGTAATACTTTGCAGAGGTTTAGGGCCCTGACCGTCTTAATTTAGTATACTTAAAATTTATTTCCCTTTGTTCATTTCGCAATGAAAATTTTATACCAAATGTCTCTCAACATAAATCATAATGCAAGAGTATTATTGAATATTGACCATTTTTTATGCACTCCTAATGAGTGAAGCTCTATAAATGGATAAAATTTGACAGCTAAAGTGTTTATTAGCTGTCAAATTTTAATATCTTTATCACAATACTTTATTTTTCTAAATCAGAAATCAAATTTGCCATTTCTATAGCAGTAACCGCTGCATCATATCCTTTATTTCCGGATTTTGTACCGGCTCTTTCAATAGCTTGTTCAATGGTTTCTGTTGTAAGAACGCCAAAGATTACCGGTACTTCTGTATCCAAAGATACGCCGGCAATCCCTTTGCTCACTTCACTTGCCACATAGTCAAAATGCGGTGTGGATCCTCTTATAATAGCGCCTAGACAGATAACCGCATCATACTTTCCTGACTTAACCATCTTCTTAGAAATTAAAGGAATTTCAAAAGCACCCGGTACCCATGTCACTTCGATGTCCTCTTCTGATGCACCATGCCTCTTCAAACCATCTAATGCACCTGATAACAGCTTCCCACCTATAAATTCATTAAAACGCCCTACAACAATCCCAAACTTTAGATTTTGTGCTATTAATTTACCTTCATAAATATTCATATTTCTTTTCCTCCTGTTTTAATTATGGTTGAACAGTTGTTGAACAATCGTTCCACTATTGTTTCGCTATTGCTCCACTACCGTTTAACTATCGTTTTAAGGCAGCATCTACAGAATATGCCCTAACTTTTCTTTCTTTGTTTCCAAATAAGAGGCATTCTTTTCATTGTGGTTTATTTTTATGGGTACTCTTTCTACGATTTCTATTGCGTATCCTGTAAGACCGGAAATTTTTCTTGGATTATTGGTCATTAATTTAACCTTTTTTATTCCTAAATCAGCTAATATCTGTGCTCCGATCCCGTACTCTCTCATATCTTCAGGGAATCCTAAGGCGATATTTGCTTCAACGGTATCCATCCCCTCATCTTGAAGATGATATGCTTTAAGCTTATTCATCAGGCCGATACCACGCCCTTCTTGGCGCATATAGACCAGTACACCTCGGCCTTCCTCTTGTATTTGTTTCATAGCAGCTGCATATTGCTCGCCGCAATCACATCTCAATGACCCAAAAGCATCTCCTGTGAGACATTCCGAATGAACCCTGGCCAGTACAGGTTCACCATTTGAGACATCTCCTTTTACCAATACTACGTGATGTTCACCATTTAACTTATTTTGATATCCAACAATTTGAAATTCACCATATTGTGTAGGCATATTGGCTTCCGTTATTTTTTCTACTAAAATTTCCGTTTTACGCCGATATGCTATTAAATCAGCAATGGTAATCATCTTTAATTGATGTTTTTTAACATACTCTTTAAGCTGGTCACCTCTGGCCATTGTTCCATCTTCATTCATAATTTCACAAATAACCCCTGAGGGGTACAAACCTGCCATTTTTGCTAAATCTACTGAAGCTTCGGTATGACCGGCTCGTTTTAGTACACCGCCTGCTTTTGCTTCCAATGGAAAGATATGCCCGGGTTTTCTAAAGTCTATCGGCTTTGCACTTGGACTGAGGACTTTTTTTATGGTATCTGCTCTTTCAAAAGCGGATATGCCGGTAGTTGTATCTGCTGCATCAATAGAAACAGTAAAAGCTGTCTGATGATTATCTGTATTGTATTTTACCATTTGGGGGATATCCAATTCATTAAGCCGCTTACCTTCAATGGGCATACAAATGAGTCCCCTAGCATATTTAGCCATAAAATTAACAGCCGCTGGGGTTACCTTTTCAGCAGCCATTACCAGATCCCCTTCGTTTTCTCTATCTTCATCATCTACAACGACAACCATTTTTCCCGCTTTTATATCTTCAATGGCGTCTTCTATCTTACTAAAATCACTCATTACAATTCTCCTTTCTTAAACCCAGATTATTCACGATAAACTACAAAAAATCTAATAATCTGGTTTTTTATGTTGTAAAACCATGCTTATCCAAAAAAGCCATATCAATACTTTTATGAATGTCCTGCCTTTCTTTATGGGGCAGCAGTTTTTCTACATATTTTCCGATGACATCACACTCAAGGTTTACCAGATCCCCTTTGCCTTTCGTTAAAAGTGTCGTAGCGTCTTTCGTATGAGGAATAATGGATACTTTCAAAATGGCGTCATCCACATAAGCAACCGTAAGGCTAATACCATCTATGGCTATGGATCCTTTATGAATGACATATTTTAAAACATTATCCGGTGCACCGATGGTTACCCATACGGCATTTTCTTCTTTTTGCAGCTCTTGAATTGTACCTACCCCGTCAATATGACCGCTGACGATATGCCCTCCAAGTCGGCTTCCCAGTTGTAATGCTCTTTCTAAATTCACTTTACTACTGGCTTTAAGTTGACTCAGATTTGTTAATCTCATGGTTTCTGCCATTACATCCACCGAAAAAACATTGGATGTAAATTCTGTTACCGTCAGACATATACCATTTACTGCAATACTATCTCCCAGCTTGACTTCTTCCAAAACCTTTTGAGCTTTTATGATAATCTTTGCTGATTTTTCTCCCTTTTGTATCGATTGAATCGTGCCTATTTCTTCTACCAGCCCAGTAAACATATGTCAGCCCTCCTTTCGTACATAAGCTTCTATCATTAAATCATCCCCATATTTTGTGACGCTCATATCCTTCAACATAATACAATCCTTTACATTTGGAATACCTTGTCCGGCAACCGGCGTTGTTGCTTTTTCACCACCTAGTATTTTGGGTGCAATAAAAGCAATCACTTTATCAACTAAGCCTTCCTTCAGTAATGAATAGTTCAATGTGCCGCCACCTTCTATAAGCACACTGTCGATTTTCATTTCTCCTAAGTATTTCATTAAAGATGACAAATTGACGTGATTTTTTTTATGAGGCAAAACAATAACGCGGGCACCTTTTTTTTCTATGTTTTTTATTTTTTCTTTATGGGCTCTTTCAGTTACTGCAACAACGGTTTGTTTTTCTTCATTACATTCAAGCACATTTGAATTTAGCGGTATCCTCCCAGATGTATCCACAATAATTCTGGTTGGATTCCGAAATGACATATGATCCAATCGAGTTGTAAGATTTGGATTATCCTTTACTACAGTTCCTATGCCTACCATTATGGATGATATTTCATGTCGCAGCATATGAACATGTTTTCTGGATGCCTCACCTGTAATCCATTTAGAATCACCGGTATATGCTGCAATTTTTCCGTCTAAAGTCATGGCTGTTTTAAGGATGCAAAACGGTAGGTTGGTTGAAATATATTTTATAAATACCTCATTTATTTTTTGGGCTTCTTTTTCCAACACCCCCACAATCACTTCAATACCATGTTCTTTGAGCTTATTTATCCCTCTTCCAGATACCAAAGGATTTGGATCTTCCATGGCTATAACAACTTTTTTAATATCTCTTTTTATGATTTCATCCACACAAGGAGGCGTTTTCCCATAATGTGAACATGGCTCTAAAGTCACATACATATCTGCTTGGGATACGTCTTCTATAGCGTTGCTAAATGCATTGATTTCTGCATGAGGCCCGCCGTATTCTTTATGATAACCTTCACCAATAGTCCTGTTATTTTTAACTATAACCGCACCTACCAATGGATTGGGATTCACAAAACCTTTTCCCAGCTTTGCCAGCTCTAAAGCTCGACTCATATATTTTTTATCCACTGCTTCACCTCCTTTGCTTCTTCAAGGCAAATAAAAAACCCTGAAAATATTATTTCCAGGGCATGTGTACAATATATATCATTCATGAAAAATAGCATGCAGCAAATACACAATTATTCTACTTCTTCCATCCAGACTTTACTGTCGGTACCGGAATCACACCAGTTCAACCTTTCGGCTCGCGGACTTTTACCGCCGGTCGGGAATTTCACCCTGCCCTGAAGTATTCATTATTTAATTATTGAAAATAGATTACCATATCCTAAAGTATTTGTAAATAGGATATTTGTACTTATTTGTCACCTGTTCTCTACTCCATTATATTGTTCTAAAGTTTTAGAAAACCTTTTGATGACTTCATCTCGTACATATTCGGGTTCTAGGACTTTGACCAAAGACCCAAAAGACATGATATAGGAATAAACCCATTCATCTTCAGGAAATTCAACTTTTAGAGTGTAAGTACCATCTTTATTTTGTTGTATCATATCGTCATCATAATAATCATATAAACGGTACAAAACACTGGGTTGAAATTCAAGCTTTAGCTTAACCATGGGTGGGTCCTGTTGTTTTTGTTTTATTTTTTCCAATTCTTTTACCTTTTCATTTCGGTTAAAAGAATCATCGGTGATTTTTAAATGCTTCATTCTAGACAATTTAAACAAACGTATATCTTGTTTTTCAATACAATAAGCCCATACATACCAGGATTCACCTTTGAAATATAATTTTATGGGCGCAGCTTTTCTACTGCTTTTATGATTGAATGAGTTGACATAATCAAAACCAATTATTTTTCGCTCCAATATGGCCTTTTTAATATTATTAAATTTGGCCTCTATTAAAGAATCTTCACCCCATCTTGAAAAATCAACGGTGACCCAGTCTTCTGCACGAACTGAACCAAACAGTCCTCCCAGCTTATCCAGAACCAGTTCTATTTCAGGATATTTTGTAGCTTGCAAGGTCTTTAAAGCTAAGATAATACTTTCACTATCTTTTTCAGAAAGCAGCGTTTTGTTCATGGTAAAGTTCTCTAATAAAGCAATTCCGCCGCCATTTCCTTTATTGGTATAAATAGGAATGCCGGATGAAGAAAGTATATCAATGTCCCGATATATGGTCCGGGTTGAAACATCAAACCTTTCAGACAGTTCTTTTGCCGTAACCATTTTTTTATTTAATAAGATAATTACTATTTCCAGTAATCTATTTATTTTCATTTCATCACCATCTGATTAATTATTCTACTCTTTTCTTTCATTTTTTCTTTTAATCATGCCTTTAATACCACCTCTTATTAAAAGCCCCCCTAAAACAATACATACAACCATCTCTATGGAAAAAATATTGCCTTTATAAATTGGCATACTTATAATGTATACTCCTAAAAAGATGAAAAAATAAGGTGTGATTTTTTGAATCCAAATTGGTAAATCACTGGTATCTCTTTGACTTACCGGGGTCATATCAACTTCTGGCTCTCTATATTGTTTTTTATCTTTCATGTTTTTCCCCTTCCTTATCTCTAAAATAATATTATAGATAATAGAAGTAAAAAGCAATACTTTAGATTGAAGCTAAAATATTTTCAGGTGTGTCGGTAAGCAGTAATTCTTTTATTTTATTTCTGCCTAATAAAAAGGATTCATATTTTTCATCTGATATCTTTGGATTTCCATAAATTCTCCAGCCATTAACCTTAGTAAGCTTTAATGACGGATGACCCATAAAGCCCATAATGTCCTTTAAGGGATATCCTAAAAACACGCCTATTTCATGGGGAATACTGCCTTTTTTTATTTTTTTTATAACATGTTCTATATATTTATTCATATCATATTCATCCGGATAGCCATTTTTCCTTAAAAAGATGATATTTCTCGATTCTTGTAGTGTTTTGTCTAAAGTTAATGTATTATAAAACAAAACTTTAACACTACTTTTCTTATATGTTATAATTCTATATTTTACTCTTTTACATCTGCTTAAATATAATTGAATATTTTCTATTTTCTCCGGAGAACTTTTATCACCATGAGAAAAACTAAGTATTTCTGCGGGCTTATTCCCCATTAATACCGGACCTAATATTTCAACTAACCATTGAATAAATTCATCATGAACATTATCTGAAAGCATACATTGACTATAGCAACAATGCGGCATGATCCTTCCCCCTTATTATTAGCACTATTATTATATAAATAAATATGTCTTCTTAATTATAGTATATTGATATCGATTATCATTATCAATACTTTTATGTATTTTTTTCTACAAATTTCAAAATAATTATTAAAAAAACACCACATATTTCAAAATGCAGTGTTTTTAAAAACCTGACCTTTTATTGTGAAGTATCCTTAGCCCATCTGGTATTATAAATAACGGTTCTATTCCTGCCCAATGTTTTGGCTTTATACAACGCTTCATCAGCATGCTCCAGCAAAGTTTCAGCGCTGTCATTTGATTGTAATTCACAAATACCAATACTAACGGTTATAAATACTTTTCCTTTTCTTGTAAACGCAAATACACTTTTTTCTAATGTTTTATGTAATCGATCCGCTACATACTTGTCTGCTTTTATCTTACTGGTATTCGGTAAAATAATTCCGAATTCTTCTCCTCCATATCTACAAGCATAGTCGGTTTGGCGAATATTTTCTAATATTATTTTACCTAATTTTGCTAAAGCCTTATCCCCTTCATGATGGCCGTAAGTGTCATTAAAGTTCTTAAAATAATCTATATCCACTAACAAAAGGGTTAATGCTTTACCGCTTATATGGGCTTGTTCGACTTCATATTTTAATCGTTCATTAAAATATCTTCTATTATAAAGTTTCGTTAATTCATCTGTAAGACTTAATAATGTTAATGAATGTTCGGACTTCATTAACTCCTTATTTGTCTGCTGCAATAGAAACAACTTACCTGACAATGCATATGAAATGATTAAAATTGCAATAGTACTGGTCAATTCAAACACATGATCTGTAAAATAGTTGTTTTCTATATATCTCATGCCGGCGGCAAAAGATATACCCCCACCTATTAAAAGAGATAATAAAACAGCGATAAAAAATTTTGTGTTCCTAGAATTATTCTCTCTTATGTCATAAATGCACACCTTCAGCAAATAAAGAGATGAAATAATAATGAGTATACATGTCAGTAATACAGCAAGGTAGGTCATACCAATGAAGAAAAAGAAGATAGAAATAAAAGGCAATACCACAAATACAGTCATACTTTTATAAATCTTCTCGTTATAGCGGCTAAAATCTAAATACGTGCGTGCAAAGACCATCATTAATATAATGATTATGTTTAATAAGATGAGTTTAGATGTTGAAAGAAACTTATCTATATTTTCATTTAAAAAATACATAACACCGCTATATGACATCTCAAATAATAATATAATGCAAAAAAGTGCAAAGACAAAAAAATGGTTTTTATCAATCATTCGAATGGATAAAACCGCATTAAATACAATCAATGATAGCATAGCTCCAAACAATATAGTTGAACCTATTATATTCTGTATATTATTTGCAGCCATAATATCAATTTCATTTTGATGATTTCCTAAATTCATTAATTGTTCTTCAAAATGATATACTTGATGATATAAAATTGATTCCAAGCCCAATTTTTCTAGAACAATATTATTGGGTATCAACAATATCAACAGAAAAATGCCTATAATACATAATATAAAATTCCTTAGATTAAAGCCCATTGACATATCTTTACCTCTTTTTATATTTTTCTTTTTATTATACACCATATCGTCATTTGCGGTAATATCTTTTATAACTCTTGCTATTTTTACTTTGTCATTATAAAAAAGATTTTGCCTAAGCAAAATCTATGTAAAGGAATGGATTCTTCTATTATATCATTCTATCTTTCAATTCATTTTTTATTTCTTCCGGCGTTCGGCCTTTTGCTACAATAACACTGCTCTTTGTTTTTGAATTTTGAATGCCTAACATATTATTATTTAGACCTGACACGACAATTGCGTCATAAATATCTAAGTTCTCTTTACTGTTATTGAGATAGTCTACAGAATACCCATTGTTTTCTAAATAGCTTTTTACATTGGTTAAGGTATCTTCTACAGCTACTTTTTTCAATGAAATCACCTCCATTTTATTTTAGGCGGCAGTCATATGAAATACAGCCCACCTAAAGATATTATGAGTCAAAGGCTATTAAAATATTCTTTAGAATATTGAGGTATTCATTTTTCTAGTTTTTTTCATTTTAAGAGTTGTAAAGGGACATAATATTTTGAATAGCGTACGCCTTTGGCATCTCGGTAATCACCCTTTTTATCTCTTACCATAACGGTGGCTCTTTTATTGATATTGGATATGATGCCTGCTGTTTTCTTGCCGTCTAGCTCAAAGTTAACAACATCACCTATTTTAAACCCCAGCTTTTCAAAAGCTATTTGTTTATTAGAAGGTAGTCTGTGATAGCTTTCAGTGTGACCAAACAGATTAAATGCTAAGTTTTTAAATCTTTTTCCTTTACAACTGGAGCGATTAAAATAAATAAATTCTATTGCATGGCAGATTTCATGCTCAAAAACAATTTGCATCGCTTCAAGGCTGTTTTTGGTTCTTATACCACTTACCATCTTGTCCTTTTGAAGGGAGTCATAATTAAAAAAGAAATTGATACCCATTCTTATTTCCAGTTTCAAATCTTCTGGCTTTATTTTATGAATGTTTTTAGGGCAGATTGTAGCACCGGCACTTTTAGTCATTCTTTTAGAAAGAGAAAAAGCCATCTTGCCTTCATAATTATTTCTAAACCAGTCATTTAAAAAAACTTCATCATACAAGTCAAATAACAGTCTTAAATCTTGGTTAGAAATGATTTCGATATTACCGTTTTTTATATGATTAGATTCACGGTTAAATGCCTCAGCAACTTTTTGTCTTTTTGAACGTATCCAATCATCTTCAATCTTGATCTCAAACAATTCAAGCATTACAGTCCCCTTGTTCCCTATTTTTAATAAATATTTCCATCCACATCTTAGATTGAGACTAATTCTCCTTCAAGGCTAAACGTTTTTGTATGTGAAATTTTTATTGGTACAATTTTTCCTTCTAAATTCTTCTCTGATGAAAAGTTAACCAGCTTATTACTGGAAGTTCTGCCTGATAACTTGGTAGGGTCGGTTTTACTTTTTCCCTCTACTAAAACATCTACAACGCGATTCATATAGGCACTGTTTTTTTCCAGTGAGATATCATTTAACACCTTTACAAGTTGATTAAACCACTGTTTTTTAACTTCCTTATCTGTTAAATCCTCATATTTTTCAGCAGGTGTTCCCTTTCTAGGCGAGTAGATAAATGTAAAAGCAGAGTCATAACGTACTTTTTCAATCAAATCTAATGTTTCATTAAAATCATCTTCTGTTTCACCGGGGAATCCAACGATTATATCGGTGGTAATTGCAATATCTTTAACACCGGCTTTCAACTGTTCTACTAAGCTTAAATAATGCTCTTTGGTATATTTCCTATTCATGCGCTCTAATATTTTGGTGCTTCCGGATTGAACCGGTAAGTGAATATGATTACATATTTTTTCACACTCAGCCATTGCTTTTATTAAATCCTGTGATAAATCTTTGGGATGGGATGTCATAAATCGGATTCTTTCAATCCCTTTAATATCATTAATTTGATATAATAAATCAGCAAAATCTGTTTTCTCATCCAGTGTTTTGCCATAAGAGTTAACATTTTGACCTAATAACATGACTTCTTTTGTTCCGTTACTTGCTAATGTTGTTATTTCTTTAATGATATCATCAGGTTTTCGGCTGCGTTCTCTTCCTCTCGTGTAAGGCACAATACAATAAGTACAAAAATTATTACAGCCATAAGTAATATTGATTAACGCTTTTGTCTCAAATTTCCTTTTAGAAGGCAAATTCTCTACTATTTCTCCGGCATCTTTCCAAACCTTAACATACTTTGTTTTGTTACTTAAAGTATCTGAAAGCAATTCTGGGAATTCATGAAGGTTATGGGTTCCGAATACCATATCTACAAAAGGGTATTTCTTTTTTATTGTTTCTACAATATGCTCTTGCTGCATCATGCAGCCACACACTGCAATGGTTGTTTCGGGATACTTTTTCTTGATGTGCTTAAGCTGTCCAAGGTTGCCAAAAAATCTTAAGTCAGCATTTTCTCTAACACTGCATGTATTTAGGATGATGATATCGGCATCTTCCATTTCTTCTGACTCTGTATATCCTAAATTCTCAAGCATGCCTGCTAAAATTTCAGAATCATGCTCATTCATCTGACATCCAAAGGTGGTAATAGAATAACTTTTACTCATGATGATCCTCCGTCATATATCATTAACCAATTTTTTTAGGTTAATTCCTTTTATATTGATTCAATATCACTATATTATATCATTCCTGATACTCATATCATCCCATAAAATAAAAAAATCTATAACCTAATGGATACTTTTTAAATTGCAAAATTATTATTACTCAGCAATCATATCATGACAATAAAAAAACCTCCTAATACTTTTGATTTAGGAGGCAACATTTACTTGACGTAACAGATGAATAACTTCTTATGAATTTGGTATCATCTCTGTATCTTTTTGAGTCATTAACGATACAACAACTACTGTTAATACACTCAGTGGTATAGAGATTAAAGCCGGGTTATTCAACTGAACCGGAGCAGTCACATCCACAAGATGATATACTTTATCGAAAGTTTTTTGTGACAATAAGATCAGTCCAAGAGATGAAACCAATCCTACTCCAACCGATGCCATAATGCCTTTTGCAGTGGTCTTTTTCCAGAATAATACCATAGCTATTGCAGGGAAATTGGCTGATGCAGCAACAGCAAATGCCCACCCAACTAAATAGGATACATTCATCCCTTCAAATAATACACCAAGTATCATAGCAATTATCCCGACTACTATAGCAGCAATTTTACCTGCCGTTACTTTGGATTTATCGGTTAATTTTATTTTCATATATTTATCCATTACATCATGTGCAACAGCTCCTGACGCAGCAACTATAAGGCCGCTTACCGTACCAAGTACAGTTGCAAATGCTATTGCTGATATAATTGAAAATATTCCAATACCAAATGATTTGGCAAGAAGTGGTGCAGACATATTGCTGTTTGTCACATCTATTACACCATTAATCATAGCTCCAAGCCCCATGTATATGGTTAGGATATAGAAGAATCCAATTCCTGCGATAGCAACAATAGTCGATTTTCTGGCGCTTGCCGGGTCCGGTACCGTATAGTACCTAATGAGTACATGGGGTAAGGCAGCAGTCCCAAATAACAGCGCAATCATAAGTGATACAAAGTCTAGTTTATCAATCAATTTTGATCCTTTATCATTATCCAGCTTGTAAGCCATACCTGGCCTAAGCAGCTCTCTCCCGTTAGTAGGATTTTGATAATAAATAGTATGTTTACTATCACCATCTTCTATTACTTTACTCTTATATCTAATAATTGTACTTTCTTTTATTTTACTAATAAACTCGAAGGGGCCTAAACTTCCTGTATCTTTCACCGCTTGTCCGTTTAATTGGCTAACATTTCCTACTTGAAAAAACCTGCCTTCGTTTTTAGGTGCACCGTTATATAATTTTCCTTCCGGCGTATCTGAAACATACAGCGTCTCCTCAATATGGTCGTCGTTAACTTTCCATATAGAAAATACTTCGTCATTCATAAGTTTGACAAAAGTCATATCGCCGGAAGAAAATACTTTTTGAACTTTATAGGATGGATCCTCAATTTTAATATCGTTCCCACTCTTAGAAGTAATATTAATCGTCCTCATTTTATGAAAAGGTGTGTCTTTTAGATTTGGCTCAGCCATAACGCCTTTGTTGATGACCATAATTGAAAGTGATAAAGAGAATATAATCAATAATCCTCCTTTTAAAAATTGAACATATGTAGTAGATGCCATACCGGCTGTTGCAACTATAATGACAACAATGGTTCCTACCATTATGACTCCTGCCCAATGTGGTAATCCTAATAATGGCGTAACCAAAGTGCCGGCACCGACCATTTGTGGGATAAGGTAAAAGATGGATACGATTAGAGTACTCACTGCAGCCATAAGTCTAACGCCTTTGGATTTAAATTTAGCATCCAGTGCATCTGCAAAAGTATATTTTCCCAGTCTTTTCATGGGTTCGGCCACAATAAAAAGTGCTACAACCCAACCGGCAAGATAGCCTATCGAGTATAAAAATCCATCATAGCCAACCGTGGCAATCATGCCGCATATCCCTAAAAATGATGCTGCTGATAAATAATCTCCCGCAAATGCGATTCCGTTTACTGACCAGTGTATCGTACCACCTGCTGCAAAATAGCCTTCCGAACTCGTAGTACGATTTGCAAAATAATATGCAATCACCAGCACTGAAACAACAAATGCTGAAAATATAGCAATCGCAAAAGGCGATGGTATATAATTCATGAATGTAGTCCTCCTAAAAATAAGTAATTAATGATTAACTTCTTTTTCTTTTTGAGTGCATAACTTGTTGTAAATTAATGCCATTATAACAGCGCCAACAATTAAAGCAAATCCATAAGCCATTGCTAAGGTGATATTCCCGACATCTGCTCCCATTATCTTTGGATTCATCACATTTATTAAAATAAATGCGCCATAAATCACTGCATAAATTACAAACATTACTATTCCAAGCTTTGTCTTATAGCCGGCCGCGTTATCGACACCCCAGTCTGTTGCTGGTCCATGTCCTCCCATTTTTTCACCTCCTGGGATAAAAAAGTTTTTTAGTCAATGTCCATGTTGGTTATGCCCCTTATTTGTGCAAATCATTTAAATTCCATGAAAATTATATACCATATCATACGAAATAACTATACATATTATCATTTTTGTTTTTTTGTAAAACAATAATAACATATTGATACTTGTTTGTTTTCAATTGCTTAACTTTATTAAGTCTCCCTCATTTAAGCTGTTATTACTTGTGACGATAATTTGATCTGTTTCTTCGATTCCATTTATTATTTCTGTCATATCCTCAATTTCTAAGCCAATTTCTACATAGCTCTTTTCTGCACGATTGTTTTTATTCATCCATACATAATGTCTGTCATCATCTTGGTGCATCCATTTGGTCTTGATGGCTAAATGTCCATCTGACTTTTCACTGATAATAGACACCATTGCAAAACCTCCCAGCTTAAGTTTTTTCTGAGCGTTATCAACACGTATTTTTACTTCATAATTCAGTTCACCCTCTATAGGCATTGGTGATATGGATTCAACTATTCCAATTACCGGCTCACTATTTGAAAGTTCCACCTGAACCTGTGTATCTTCTGTTATTTTGTCTATTTTTTTCTCATTTAATTTAACCATAATAAACACATTATGATTGTCAACCACTTTAAAAAGCTGTGTGCCGGGAAAAACATTTTCTCCTGTAGTGATATATTTCTCAGCTACGACCCCATTGATCTTACTCTTTATTAGAGTATCTTTTAAATTTTTTGCTGCAATAGAACATTGGGTTTGGGAAGACTCGTAGTTAATTTTAGCCATTTTATAAGTTTTGTCCATATTATCAAAATTAACTTTGGAAACGCTGCCTGAATCATGAAGGACTTTATATCGTTCATAATCTGCTTTGGCTGAGTCATATGCCAGCAAAGCCAATTCAACATCATTTTCGCTTTGTTCAAGTAATAATTGATACATTTCGCCTTCTAAACGTACTAATAATTGCCCGCTTTGTACATCTTCCCCTACTTCTGCCAGAGTTTCTTGAATTTTGCCGCTTATAGCAGATGAAATTAATACTTCCTCAATTGGAGTTATTGTTCCACTGACACTTATTTTATCTTCAAAGGCATAATAAATCGGATAATCCACTGTCACTATATTTTCAATCATTTGGGTTTGCTCTACCTCATTTGATTCCTCTGACGATGACATTGAACGCCAGCCGGCAATTATAACCAATACGCAAAATAATACGATGATTCGTTTTTTCATTTTACTACCTCCTTTTCAGGTTTTATTAATTTTTCTTCGAATGAAGTATAGACAACCGGAACTAAGACTAGTGTCAGCATGGTTGCAAAACATAAACCAAATGCTATGGAATAACCCATGGCCTCATAAAAATCTTGACGCAGTGTTAAAGGCAATATGCCTCCGGCTGTTGTCACCGTTGTTGCAATGACTGGAGTGAATCTGGATTTTCCGGCATTAATGACTGCCTCATGTAAGGGTAAGCCATTTGCTCTATAATAATTAATGGTATCAATTAAAACGATTGCACCGTTAACAGCGATTCCAACAAGGGCAACAATTCCTAAAAAAGACATAAAGCCAAAACTATTTCCAGTAATGAACAAGCCTATAAAAACACCTATTAAACTCATGGGTACTGTGAGCAAAATAAAAATGGGCTGTAACAGTGAGTTGAATTGTACTGATAAAATAATATATATAACGATTACGGCTACCAGCATATTAATCCCCATACTTTGGAATGATTTGTTCATGTCTTCGCTCTCGCCACTATATTTTAGTCGAATATTGCCGGGGATCTGGTTGTTATCTATTTTTTGTTGTATCTCCTTCGTAACGTCTAAAGTGTTATACCCCAGTTCTATTTCAGCAGTGACATTTATAATTCTATCCCTTGACTCATGGCTAATGCTTTGAAATGAAACATCTTCATTGAAAAAAGCAATTTCTTCCAAAGGGATGGCACCATAATTCATGGTTTGAATTTTTACAAACTTTAATGCTTCAATGTTGGATGTATTTTGTGTTTCAATTTTCATACGAATATCCAATTCATCACCATCCATTTTGGTTTTGGATACTTCAACACCTGATATTAGGCTTCTTAAAAATGTTGCAACTTCATACGTTGATAATCCATACTCAGATGCTTTCAATTGGTTGAGTCTTACGGATATTTCCGGAGCACTCATTTTGTATCCTCTTTTTGGATTGGTTGTTCCTTTTGTATCATTTATAACTTGATAAACGTAGTCTGCAGTTTTTTGCATTTGTTTTAAATCCTCTCCAACAACGCCTATTGTAATGGGTGCCGACTCTGTTGGTAAATCTTTATACTCATTGACATAAATATCTCCGCCGGGTATGGTTTTTACTTTTTCTTTGAATTCTTTAACAATGACTTGAGATGATTTATCCCTATGGCTTTTATCAATTAAATCCACTTGAATTCTTGCGATGGATGGATGACTACCACTTTCGGCAGCATAAAAATTCATACTATCCTGCCCTAAATTTCCAACCGTTGTTGTATAAGATTTTATTTCTTTAATATGGTTTAATTCCTCTTCAACAGCGGTAGCTACCTTTAACGTATCTTCCAATAAACTTCCATTTGGTGTTTCAATGTCAACATAGAATTTTCCAACATCAATGGTTTCAAGATAATTTAATTTTACTAATCCGAGAGGAATCATACTCATAGCACCTATAAAAACCACTACAAATACGGTGATAAGTTGAACCCTTTTTTTCTTACTGCTGATGACGCTGCTAAGAAAAGTTAAATAGACATGAATAATTTTTTCTAAAGCCTCCCCAGAGGACTTGAAAAGTTTCACATAAGCAATCACGCTAAAAATGAGACCAAATACAATGGAATATATGCCAAATCCGGTTTCTGTTTTAAAAGCAGTCATGGTTGCAATCAGAACCATTAGTACAATGGCCGAATTTTTTATGGTTATAAAGTTTTTGGACTTTATTTTCTTAGTGAATTTCACAGATAACACAAACCTACTGGCATTTGGTGTTAAAATGAGCGCTACTAATAAAGATGCAATCAGTGAAAAAATAACGGTTAATGGGAGTGACTTCATAAACTGACCTATTAATCCCGGTGTTAACATCATAGGAAAAAACGCTGCTAATGTGGTCAATGTTGATGAAGCAACTGCAGGCGCAATTTGATTGGTCGCATTGATTGCTGCTGATTCCGGCGTATAGCCTTCACCATGTACTTTAACGATGTTTTCCATAATAACAATCGCATTATCCACTAATAATCCAATAGCAAGCACTAAAGAAAATAACGTCATACTATTAATGCTCATACCAAATGACTTCATCAATACCATGGCAATCATTATTGTAAATGGAATGACGGTAGAAACAATTAATGATTCTTTGAACCCTAACAGTAAGTACATAACTAAAACGACTAATATTAATCCTGAAAATGCATTGTCCGTAACATCTGTTAATTGCTTATTGATCATATTTGCATTATCCCCACTGATGGAAATGGTAATATCCTCTGGATATACAGACCCTTTTCCATCTTGTACCACCTGATAAACCTGTTGACTGACATGGAAAATATCTGCACTTTTCTTTTTTATGATGGACAATGACAATGCATTTTTTACTGCTTCATTTTCACCTATAACACATACCCTTGAATATGTAGAAGTTTCTTTTAGTCCATCTTTTACTTGGGCTAAGTCTGAAATGGTTATAATTGACCCTTTTGTGTTTCTTACTACAATTTTTTCAATATCACTTACTGATTTTACTTTTCCTTTTGTAATAATATTTCTTTTTTGTCCGGACAAACTCGTACTGCCGCTTGGATAATTTAGATTAGACCTTTTAATAGATTGTGCAATTTCATCTACACTGCTGTTATAGTGAAGTAAATGATATGGGTTAATGATGACTTGTATTTCCCTTTCTCTTCCTCCGGATAATTGAATAGGTCCTAACCCTTCGATTTTATCCTCTAAATCATCCTTAATATCTTCAGTAATTTTTCTTAACTTAACCTCATCATAATTTCCTGACACATTTACAATCATTAGAGGTACGGCATCTGTATCAAAGTAACTGATTATTGGGCGTTCTGTTTCAACCGGCAGATCGTTTATAACTGTGTTTAATTTTTCTCTTACATCGTTTTGTTTCTCTTTGATATCAATACCTGTTTCAAATTCCAACGTTACTAACGAAAAATTCAACTGTGATTCGGATTTGATTTTTTTTAAGTCTTTTAAGTGCTCCATTTCTTTTTCAATTTTATCTGTTACCAGTGACTCTACTTCCTCTGCTGTTGCACCTGGATAAATGGTTGAAATGGTAAGCGTCGGTATCGTCACTTTTGGCATAAACTCTCTTGTCATGGTAGTAATGGCATTATAACCCATTAATAAAGTCATCAGTAATAATAGAATAACAATTTTGCTTCTCTTAACGAATACCGATGAGATTTTACCTAAAGCATTTAGTGTTGTAATTTCATTTTTTTGCATATTCGCCTCTCCCAACAAACTTGAACTGATTCGTGAATGCATTCATGAATCAGTTCATATTTTACTCTTAGATGTCTCTAAAGTCAATATTTTTTTCTTTTTTTATTCCATAAAAGCTTGAATTTATAACTGTGAGCCAAGACATCATAAATTTATGATACCTATAGAATTTTTTATACAAATTATGTATAATAAATAAAAATGAACGTATTCACATAGAGAGGTGTCGCATGGAAAGTAAAAGAGAGGCAACAAAAAATAAGTTAAAAGAAAAAATTCTTAAAACGGCTATAAAAGTCTTCTTTGAGAATGGATATGAACGCACAACCATCAATCAAATTGCAAAAGCTGCAGATGTGGGCACGGGAACTGCCTATAATTATTTTGATTCCAAAGCGGATTTATTTATACAAGCCATGGAATCCCTTGTAACGGATCAAAAATACAGTGTGATTTATAATATTGAAAACGTTGATAATGATCCAATTAAAGAGCTTACTCAGTTAACCCATAAATTTTTTGATTATATAGTGAATATAGATATAGAATTGATTAAAGAACTTTTCGGAGTGATTTTTGGTACATTGGTTAAAAACAACAATTATGCGAAACGTTTTTATCAGATGGATGAACACTATATCAAACAAGTTAAACAACTCCTCAACCATTATATGGATATAGGAAAATTACCAATAGATTTTGATATAGATTCATGTACCACGTTGATATATTTTTCAGTTGTTTTAAATATGTTGGACTACTTATATATTGAAGAAACTGATGTAAATGAAGTAAAGCTATTTATAGAAAAACAATTTAAGTTTATTTTAGAAGATAAGGTAATTGGATAATACGCATATTATTTTACTCCGTTCTTGCAATGTCCGTTGATAAACGCCTCTGCAAGTTCTGCACTTGCCCCATTGCTTTT
Source organism: Clostridia bacterium (assembly GCA_028279945.1). GTDB lineage: Bacteria > Bacillota > Clostridia > Peptostreptococcales > JAAYPU01 > JAKSCF01. The sequence continues at coordinate 12,422 of JANQMT010000199.1, read as the reverse complement.
TTCAGCATGGTTTTTTCCCATGAGCTTAAATGACCAAGCATTATAAAATTTTCCTGAGAAAAATTCATATCAATAGATTTTATTTGATTTTTTAAACGCAGCTCCATAAGAAATATCCAAGCATCAATGGTATCTTGGACTATATCAGACGGCAGACAACCAATATCTTCTAAAGTTTGTATCCGTTTAATGGTATTTGTCTCATGGATAGAGTTTTGTAAAGCATAGATACGTGCAAAGTTGACAAAGTGAAGCATTGTTCCCTTTAAATTCACATAATTTCCTGCACCATTATCTGTGCGTATTCGACCAATAAAATCAGATGGAGGCGCATATTCCAATGTATTTTGTGCAAGATTAAAAAGAAATACCGGTCTTTTTTTTATGGTTTGAAATATATTTTCCCGAAGATTTACAGCAAACCCTTTATCACCTGCTAATGTTCTAAAATCAAAGAAAGTGTTTACTTTTAGTAAATCTTCCGGTTGACTTGTATTTATCCATTTCGTAAATTGATGCTGCCATTTTATTTCATTCATACACCATTCTTTATTTGCAGCTGTATTCCCTGAAACACAAGGCGAAATACCGGCGCCGGCACAAATGGAAGTGACAGCCTCTCCAAAGTGATAAAAGTATTTTGAATGACTTTTATCATTTTCTCCAGCTTCATATATAATCGCTGTGTCTTGATCTAAGCTTAATGTTGGTTCCATCCTGCCAATGCTGCCTAATGCTAAAAGTGCATATGGACATGGCGGTAATCCGATTAATTCAAATGCTTTTTCAACGGCATACTCAAATAAACTATTTATTGAATGGGTGGCATTATGTAATATTTTTTGTGGTTTCAATCCCATCTTAATAGACTGTGCTAATATAACTTTATCTTGCATAAACTGCTGATGGATGCTATTTTCAATAAATGCATCGTTATTAAACATAGTGTTTGCTAATGTTGTTTTAGGAGATAAAAGTTCAGTTAATAGACTATCTATGGCAAGGCTTGTTTCTTTTGATTGAGTTTCATCTTTTAGCAGAACCATTATGGGTTCTTTTGCATTTCTATTTTCCTCAATTATTGCAGCCCACGCCCTAAAATATTTGATTTCGTTAACTGAAATTGGAAAACGCAACAGCATATTTTCAACCTTTTTATCCATCTGAAGCTGAGTTAAAAACCTATTGGCGTCCTCTTCATAAAATATATTGGATAAATCAGTTCCTATAATACTTTTATCGTTGGTTTTATTTAAAAGATTATTTGCGTTTTCATCAGCTTTAATTATTTTGCCCTTTGAAGCAGTTTTGAGCATTAAAATACCAAACCCACTTTTTTTAATTAATTCCTGTAAAACAATACTGTCTTCCGAATCAGCTTTATAATTAAAAGAATATGCTGTATACAATACAGCTGATTTTTCATTTACAACCGTATGCTCGGCATAAATGAAAACATGTTTGTATCCATTGTTCCCATTTAAAAACGTTTCAACAGCTGTGATATTTTCTCCACTTTGTACTTTATTAACGATGTCTTTTCCTGATTCACCAACAAAGAATTCTACAATGCTATGAGAAGTCATTTCGTCTTCATTGTATCCTAAAATATCACAAGCTTTTTTATTGGCGGCTGTAACCCTGCCATCAATGGTTAAAAAAATCATCTCGCCTGAAGCATGTGCCAATGCCTTATAACGTTCACGGGAACTCAGCACTTCTTTTTTAGCTAATCGTCTTCCTTTTTCACTTTTCAGTCCCCGATAAATCATCCATATCAAAAGCGCTACCACAACCAATCCAATACCGCTTGATATCACCAATAAGCGAAATGTAACTGCTTTTATTTCAGCTTGCACATCATCTAAATAAACACCGCTGCCAACGACCCATCCCCATGGTTCGAATAATTGAATATATGAAAGTTTTGGTAATGGGGCTTCCAAATTATATTCTTTTGGCCACATATACTCAATATAACCTTTACCATTTTCTCTTGCCAAATCAGCTGTTTCAACAAAAAACAACCGCCCCTCTAAATCACGATATTCATCAAGCTTTTCACCTTCAAGTTCAGGAAAATATGGATGCATGACCATATTAGGCTGCAAATCAATGATCCATAAATAATCATTTTTTTCCACACCATAACGCAAGGCTCTCATCTCCATTAATGCAGCCAGTTGAGATTCCTCTCTCGTAACAATTCCTTGTTGTTCCATTTCTGCGTGTTTTTCAATAATAGAAGTCGCAGAAATTACTATTGCTTGAATGATTTCTTGTTTCTTTTTCATTAGTGTATCTTCCGTTGCCGGTATAAAAATGGCTCCGATGGATACAACAAATAATACAATCACCATAATAGGGGGAATTATAAGGTTAATAATTATCTTGAATATATAACGCTTATCCATTTCTTCTCCTAACTTTTTCAATTGGCACCATTCAGTAACCCTTAAATAGATTATAAGCCTTGAATGCAAAAAAGGCTATAATCATAAACCATTGTGTTATAATAAAGATTAGCAAACAATAGACTAAATAATGGATGTGTCAAATATGATTCCTCAAGCAAGTAATGACTTTTATCGAATCGTTATCGAAGAATTGCCGCTGATAGATGTGCGTGCTCCTAAAGAGTTTACAAAAGGTGCTTTTTTAAATTCTGTCAATCTTCCGCTTATGAATGATGAAGAAAGACATTTAATCGGTATCTGTTATAAAGAAAAAGGACATAATGAAGCTGTTAAACTAGGTCATCGGCTCATATGTGATCATATACAAAAAGAACGGGTTGACGCGTGGAAAACATACCTTTCTCAATATCCCGGCAGCATGCTGTACTGCTTTAAAGGCGGATTGCGCTCACAAATCTCTCAACAATGGATTTCCGAAGCAATTTCTAAAGATATTCTTCGGTTGGAAGGCGGCTATAAAGCTTTTCGAAACTATCTTATTAAAGCACTTGAACCCACTGAACAAAGGAGCATTCCCATAGTGCTAAGCGGTTATACAGGCTCCGGTAAAACGCTAATGCTTAGCGAACTCACCAATTCAATTGATCTAGAAGGTATTGCACACCACCGGGGTTCAGCCTTTGGAAAGCAGATTACACCACAGCCCAACCAAATAAACTTTGAAAACAATCTTGCATATAAACTGATACAGCATAGCCATCAAGGATATGATTATATGATCATTGAAGATGAAGGTCGAAATGTTGGCAGCTGCTTTATCCCCAAATCTCTAGCTGAGTATTTTAATACCGGAGATTTAATCATTGTAGAACAAGATTTGGAAAAACGTATTCGTATTACTTTAGACGAATATGTTATAAAACTTCAGACTCAATATATCCGAGCATATGGTGAAACACAAGGACTTTTAGAATGGTGCAACTATTTAGATCATAGTATCCAAAAGATTAAAAACAGACTTGGATTGGAACGATACCGCCGCATATCAGATGCATTTCAATCTGCCTATAAAGAACAACATACTACCGGGACATATACATCTCATCAGAATTGGATTCGTATTCTCCTTAAAGAATATTATGATCCAATGTATGAGTATCAAATACAAAAAAAATCTCATAGAATCCGATTTAAAGGTGATTATCAAGAGGTGAAAGCATATTTGAAAGAGCATAATCATTAATGGTATTATGGTTAAAGCGTTATGGCAGCCAATCAATAAATATCAGAGAACTCAATATTAATTTTTTCTACTAAATCTTCCTTATATTCTATTTCAACAGCTGTATCATTTTTCTCAATTAACTTTGATGGAAGCTGGATTAAAAATTTACTACCTATTTCTTCTTGGCTGAATAATGAAATTTTTCCACCATGCATTTCAACTAATGATTTTACAATAGATAGTCCTATTCCACTTCCTTCATGATTTCTTTTTAGTGATTTGTCAATTTGAAAAAATCTTTCAAAGACTGTTTGTTGTTTTTCTTTAGGGATTCCTATTCCATTATCTTGAACAATAATTTGTACACTATCTTCTAGTTCTTTCATTTTAACAATAATTTTTCCACCTTTTTTACTAAATTTAATGGCATTTGAAAGTAAATTTAAAAGAATTCTTTCAATTTTATCCGGATCACATGAAATGATTTTTTCATCCATATCTTTTTCAAAAATCAATTTAATATTTTTTTGTTTTGTGTAGTCTTCGATTGATCGTACTATATTCTCAACCAGCTCATATATGTTATGGTTCTGAGTGTTTAATACTAAATATCCAGCGTCAGATTTGGTAATGTCAATTAAATTATTGACCAATCTTAAAAGCCTGTAACTATTTTGCTTTAAAGTGCCGGTTCTTTTTTTAAAATTTATCTTGGCACCAAATTCTTTTTCATCCCACTCCATCAATTGTACAGTAGAAAAAATAAGATTTAGAGGAGTTTTTAGTTCATGTGATAGGTTTGCAAAGAATTCCGTTTTCATTTTTTCATTTTCAATATTTTTTACCAGCTGTTCGGATTTTTTCCGTTCTGTTATATCTTTTAGAACTACAAGGATTTCCGGTTCGTTTTTAGAACCTAAAAACATGCCGCCAATTTCTACATCGACAACAGTACCATCCTTTTTAATGATTTGCTCTTCTACAAACCCTACTTCTTCATTTTCAAGAAGAGAATTTATTCTTGAAATAATTTCTTCTTTAAATTTTGTTGGAACAAAACCCCAAATGGATTCACCAACCATATCTTCTGCTGACTGGATATCGGTAAGTTTTAATACCGCATCATTGACATAAGTTATTTTATCTCCCTTATGAACCACAATTCCTACAGGCAATAACCCTAATAAACGTTTATATTGATTTTTACTTTTTTTTAGATGATTAATAAAATATACGTGAATGATCAGCATTATTGCAATTATTATCAATAAATGCATCGTCAAAATTCCTCCAATGCTAGTGATAATATATAGATTTCTTCATATTTTGACGAAACTCCTCTTTTGCCCTATAAAAATATAAATTATGACAAAATACAAGTTTTGCTATTCTAACGGTCTATGTTATCACCGGTTCAATATACACCTTTATGATTGTTGTCTCATATAGTGATATCGTGAGATTCTAATATTAGATTTGGAGGTAAAATCATGTTATCTAATCAATCATTTGTGAAGCAATCTTTAGATATCAACTTATTTTTCTTGCGTATATTAAAAGAACATGCTTTGTTTATTGAAGCATCGCTGCCATCTAAAAATGCTATTTTGGCAGAGCAGTCGCGCATGTTTAATAGAACTTTTGAAAATCTTCTCAATGAAGCAGTCAACATATCTTATGGCATTGTATCTCCTAGTGATGCAATCGTAACAAAGTATACTTATGATGCTGAAAAAGCGACTTCTTTTCTTACCGGCATACCCATCAATACAAATATTACTCAAGCAGAAATATATCTTAATCATCCATACAGCCAAGTCCCAACCAACCCAATGATAGTAGATTATGTATATAATCTCAATAATAGAGCCATACAAGCAGCTGAAAATATTGTTAAGTTTAAAACTTTTATATTGGAAAATGTTTTGTCATGCAGATTATTTACTTCTAATTACCCATTACTTATGGAACATATCACTAGGGAAGCTGCATTTTATGTAGATTTACTTATGAAATTACAAACCAGAACGACTCTTGATGTTTTAAAGGATGCTGTGAAGCAAGAAGCATTTTGGAATCAAATCATGGCTGAACACTCTAAATTTATGCGAGGTCTGTTAGATCCTTTAGAGGAAACATTATTTGATATTGCTAATAAATTTGGATATGAATTTGATGAATTAACAGCTGATGCATTACAAGCAGCAGATGAAATATCTATGCTTCCCAAAGTCACTCAAGATAGTAAAGAAGCTGCTAAAAGATTAAAAGATTTCAAATCACAAGGAACAGAAGGACTGATAGCCTGTAACATAAAATCAATTATACTACCATTACTAGCCGATCACGTTTTACGAGAAGCAAATCATTATCTCATCTTACTAAGTGAATATGAAGAAAAGATTTAAGAATTAAAGTTTTAAGAATACAAGTAAGTACTAGAAAAATGAATACATTAACGAATATTTATACGCCTGTATTCATTTTTCGATACCCAATACTTTTCCAGTTAGCTGCTGGCACTGGAATACATAGATAGTCCTTTTTTAAACCATACAACCGAAAGCGTGAAAAAAAACAGAGACACAAAAAGCGATGGTTCTAATCATTAACATTAAGGAGAACATCAGGCTGTATAAAATTTTATTCAACTTACTATTTATCAAAAATCTGCTTAATGATATCCATTACTTCCTCTATCAGCTTATTTTCCTCAATGTTATAGTATTCTTCTATCCAACTCTTTTTTGACAATAATAATGCTCCCAGGCCTTGAATGGTTGACCATAAAAACATTACAGTACCCTCAATGGATACTGAGGGTTTCATGTTTTTGATTTTGTATGCTGATTTTACATAATCCGCTAAGTCATATTGGTTCGCCATTTTAGAAAGCTCTTTGACTTGAGCGGGATAATCTTTCTTGTAATCATTTTCATTGAAATTTGTAATGATTTTTCCTTTAACGGGATTGTCAAGCAAAAATCTTAAATAGCTTATTCCAATGCACTCAATAACATGAACAGCATCTTTATCTTTTATACAGTTGACAGCTTCATCCATATTTTGATTCAATTCAGTAAAGCTTTCTTTGACCAATCCCAAATACATCTCTGTCTTACTATTAAAGTATTTATACAGGGTTCTTTTACTTACATTTGCAGCTTCTGCTATTTCATTAGAGGTTATACTGTCTAAATCCTTATCTTTTATTTTTTCAAAAATAGCTTTTAAAATACTCTGTTCAATCTGTTTTTGTTTTTCTTCTCTTTTCATTTCAGCCTCCACAAGCTAAATTGTAATACTATGGTTTAATTTACTATTACATCATATCATAGATCAAGCAAAACACTGCTTATTGACTAAAAAACGTTAATGAATCAGAATATCTTCAACTAAGTGCCTTGGTGTCCTTACACTATCCTCTATCCTATCTTGAATACCTATAATCATTAATACCTCTTTGCCTTCTCCGTATTCTTCTTGAAAGATGTTATTAATATTCTTCATAGCATCATACTTCTCTAGAACCTGCACAGATGGTCTGATGGCGTATTCACTAAATTTATTAATCATTTCTTGATATATTTGGCCTGTTTGTATATATGTCTTATAGGTGGGTTGATGGCTTTTAATCAGAATATACGTATGCTCTTTTTCTAATCTTTTTTTAAACATTTTGATTCCTTGATCACCAAATTGCTTCCAATCATTCGCCAACAGTTTTGAAATGGATTGTATCGCCGGTTTAAAAACACCGGATGCATCTATGGTTAACCCATATTTATATTGATTCTTTTCCCATTCTGTAAATCTAAATACCTCTATTGTCTCTTCCATTGCTTTTTGGTTGGTAGATTCAACCATCATTCCTTGTAACAAAAAGTTTTGAAAAACAATAAGTCTGCTCTCACCCATCAACTCATAGCTAAATCCATCGTGGTCTTTAAGAATCTCCATCATTAAAGTATCCATGTCTTTATTCACTTCTTCCTCATCAACCATCCATGAACTTGAAGATATTGCATCTACTTTTTGTGCGGTATCATTTTTTAAGATTTCAATGGTTGCAATAAGTGGTTGTTCTGCAGAAAAGTTTGGTTCATGATAATGGATGTGTGCATCGTAACCATATGCATTTGCATAATTTTCATATGCTTTGATAAAAGTGCCCTGACTTATCAACATCTGCGTATTATCTTGATCAACTACCTGTAATGCCTTAGTCATATCAAAATATAATTCTATTTTATGATCACTGACTATTTTTACAAGCCAAGGCTGCATATTATGACTGCTTGATGCGGTTAAACCACCGGCTATTAACTTATGCTGTATAGGTTCTAAGCTGCCAAAGTAATTTTCGGACCATACTTTGGCATATTTCTTATTTAAAAAAGTGCCATCCACAATTAATAAAATGGCCACCATAAACAAAAGAATTGTAATGACTACAACAAACATCTTTTTAACTCCTATCATTTTTTCTCACTCCTAAGATTAATTTATATAATTAAAAAAGTAAACCATTGGTCTACTTTTAATTATAGCGATGCTTTGTTGATTGTCAAGTTTGTTTTTACATTCATATAAAGTATATTTTCCCATTACAGCAACATCTCATCTTTTGTTTGAGACATCATCAATAAGACATGCAAATGCAATAGCATTATCCAATTCCCATGATATACTTAATAAAACCTCCTTTCCTCCTTTTTCAATTAATAGCTGCTTTAAAGCTCCCTTTAATAAAACTTTAGGATTTCCACATTCACCTTTTTGTATCTCAATATCATGCCACTTAATATCTCTACTCCATTTGGTGCAAAATGTTTTAAAAACTGCCTCCTTCGCCGCAAAAATGGCTGCATAATAAACATCTTTATTGGGATGTTTTAAAGCATTTTCTTTCTCTTTTTCCGTGAAAACTCTATTGATAAAAATATTGCCGGATCTTGTAATGGTTTCACTCATACGAATGATGGATACGATATCCACACCAATTCCAATCATACGTTTTTACTCCTCTGATTGATTTAGCATCTAGCAGCGGTTAATAAAGCGGTTCCTATAATATCATCTATGGTAGCGCCTCGTGATAAATCACTGACAGGAAAATTAAAACCTTGTAGAATTGGGCCATAGAACTTTGCTCCGGTAAATTGTTGAACCAGTTTAGAGGAGATGTTGCATGCATCCAGATTAGGAAAAATGAGTACATTTGCTCGTCCCGCAACTTCACTAAGTCCTTTTGTTTTTTTATACCCAATAGCTTTATTAATAGCCGCATCTGCTTGTAATTCTCCGTCAAAGATAAACCGTGTTTCTTTTTGTTTTAAAATCTCCATTGCTTTTTGAACTTTATCTACGCAAGGATGGCCGGCACTGCCTTTGGTTGAAAAGGATAATAGAGCAACTCTGGGCTTCCAATCTAATAATTTCTCAACATTATAAGCCGTTATATAGGCAATATCCGCTAATTCTTGGGCAGTAGGGTCTGGATTTATGGCCGGATCCGAAAAAACCATTAAACTTTCTTCTTCACCTTTAAAACCGGGCACATCCACTAAATAAAAACTGGAGGGGACTCTGATTTCTTCCTGAAGTCCAAAAATCAACTCACTGGCCACGATAATTTCATTGGTTGGATGATGAATACCGGCTACCATCCCATCAGCATCACCTGTTTTTACCATCATGGCTGCAAAATAAATGGGTTGAGTAATAATTTTCTTACCTACAACAATAGGCATTTGTCTCTCTTGACAATATAGGTTGATATAATGAGACAGCTTTGTATCTTGGGTTGGGTTTATTATTTTTATTCTTTCAACCCAATCATATGCTTCATCTAAGGTTTGAATGATGTTATCTCTATCTCCAATGAGTATTGGGGTGATTGAATTCTCCTTTTTTAATGTAATGGCTGCTTTTATAACCGAAGCATTTTCACCTTCCGGAAAAACAATGGTTTTTACATGTTGATGGGTTTTCTTTTTAAAATAATTCATGATGTTCATATGATTTCCCCCATTATATAAGATATTTTTAATGAAAGGCGAGTATAGAATATACTTCTCTACCCGCCTGTTTTGTAACTACTTAATTTTACTATCAACCAGTTCAATTAATTCCTTAACGTTTTTCGGCCTTCTAATTTCAAAGTTGCTGATGGATATTTTATACTCATCTTCCAATAATGCAGCTAATTCAATTTTACTCATTGATTTAAGCATCAAATCCTCTGCAATTCTCGTTTCTAAGGTTAAATCTTCTGGTTTTGTCTTTGCAACCTGTGCTAAAATATGGACGATATCTTCATTTAATTTAGTCATTATATACACCTCACACTAATTTAAAAGCAAGTACAGACAGCCCTTCCGCTTCAATGATATCCGGCACTACTTTTACAGGGCATTTTTCATAATATCCTTTTAAGCTTTCCGGATCAATATGGATTCCATTGATGATAGCTTGTATAAATATACCTTCTTTCAAACGTATATGACCGTATGCGTATGGCGCAATTTTATTAAATCTTGGATTTGGGGGAGGTGCCATACTATGAGAAACAAAAAGCAATTCTCCTTCTCCTGAGAGTTCTAATGATTCTATGTTATCACTTCCGCAATGCTCACAAACTGCGGTTGGCGGAAAAGTATATTTACCGCATTTACTGCACTTTTTACCAAGCAGCTTTCCTTCTTTTAAATTTTCGTAATACTTTTTAATGATAGATTCTTGCATCGTATTACCCCCTTCCATATACCATAACGGTACTAATCATAGCGTATCCATGAGTATGCACAACAGAAATATTAGGGGAAGGATTAATCTGTCTTGCACCACATATTCCACGCATTTGTTTAACAGCCTCATAAGTATCTGCGCCTGCGCTTGCGGCCCATGCATGACCAAATGCATGCCTTCCGCCATGGGTACTCATAGGTTTGTCGCCGTCAAATTTTAACCTATTTTCTTCAGCATATTTAAGACCTTCTCCTTTGGGTAAATATCCAGCTTGTTCCGCCGTACATATACTGGATATATGTGAACAATCATGTACATGCAGATAGTCAATATCCTTGGGTGTAATATCTGCCATTTCATAGGCTTTATCAAAAGATAGTTTATCATAATGCATATAAGTTGGGTCTTCTTCATACCAAGGTAGATCACTGATGGTAACACCCCAGCCTTTAACTTCTATAGGCACATTGGTATAATCTTTTAAACCGTCTTTACCGCTTATCACGATTGCCGATGCACCGTCTGCAGGAGAAACAGCACTTCTAAGTCTTGAAGGCCAAGCTAAAAATGGATTATAATTGGATTTCCAAAAATCATATGGATCTTCAAATCCAAACCTTTTCGCTTCATCTTCCAAAGTTTCCTGAATAATTGCTTTTTCATTTAATGCACCATGTAATCTTCTTGTTTTACACAGCTCAAACATACCTTTTTCAAAGGCTTCCATAGAATAACCATACTTTTTACAATACGCTTGGGCAATGATGCCATTATAGGTAGGAAAAATATCATACCCTTGTGGTACGGAATAAGCTTGGTTGACACAATAATCTGTCCAAAGCCACATCTCCTCAGTTGGAATGGTCTCTCTTTCATAGGGGCTTAATTTTTGGGGTTGGCTTAAGGTTGATTCCAGGCCTACAATTAGAACTTTATTGTATACCCCGGAAGCAATGCCCATAGCACCTAATGTGATGCCAACATTTGTGGTTGAACAAGCACCGTCAAAGTGTACCCCCGCTTTAAATTGCATTCCTGTCCATTTTGAAATTTGACTGTAAGTAGCAGGCATTGTAGAAGTATGCATGGTTACATTTCCTACAAAAATGGCATCAATATCCTTTGGATCTGTTTGAGCATCTGCTAACGCTTCTTTGACAGCATTAGCAGCCATCTCTTGAAGGGTCAATCCTTTAATTTCACTGGTTTCAAGCAGATTTCCAAATCTTGTACACCCTACGCCTAAAATGTACACAGGTTCTTTTAGTTTGTTTTTCATAATATTCCCCCTTCTTTCATTTTTTCTATCCACTATATACATATATGTAGTATAATGAAATCATAAAATTATAAGCTATCTTCATTCTATCAACACGCTTGCCTGCACGTCTTGTCTATCAGTGAATCGATTTTATAACCTAAGTGAACAGTTTTATATTTTTAATGTATATGGGGGATGTTTATGCTATTCGAATCAAAAGAACTTTGGCAGGAATGGAATTCTTTAGATTTCTTGCCTAAAAATCAGTTTGATGCTTGGAGTTCTGCTTTAAACGATTCTCATCTAAAATGGTCACTCAACAAATCTTCATCCAATGAGTTCTATGGGAATATCAAGATGCGTCATTTAGGTGGTGTAAGACTGCTTTATTGTGATTGTGAGCCATGTTGTGGTATGCGTACTCTCAACGAAATCAAAAAAAGTGACGGAGAATACTTTGGACTGCTATATATCTATGAAGGTTCTGAACTCATTTCACATAAAAATCATATTACAAAACTTAATAAAAATAATTTCATGCTTTGGGATTCTACAAAACCCCTTTCGTTTCAACTATTGTCTGAAACGAAAAAAGTAACCTTGCTCATCCCTCAAAACCGATTGAGGATGCAATTTCCAAAAGTTGATCTCAATATTGGAAAAAGTATTGACTTAAATAAAGGGCTGGGTGCTGTAACTGCTTCACATATCTTTGCATTAGGCAATGAAGCAAATACAATCTCCAAAGGCACCGGAGATTCCGTTGTTG
>JANQMT010000094.1:0-22779 GCA_028279945.1 Clostridia bacterium | reverse complement strand
ATTATAACTTAAATATCTAGGGACTTCGTACTACTTCTGAAATCAATATCAAACTTTAATTCAACAATAGGTCTATCCTCCGGATATATTATTTCATATATGCTTGATAACTTAGAACCATCCGTTTTAATCTTCAGAATATGGGTTATGACTGAAAAATATATCCATCCATCTCCTGGCACATGCATTACTGTAATATTTCCTGGTATGCCGATTTTTTTTGATGCATCACTTTTTTCTAATAATTCCGTTAGCTCAGAACCATCCGTTTTAATCTTCCAAAGATCATTTGTAATAGCAAAATATATCCATCCATCTCCTGGTACGCACATTTTTACAATTTTACTTTGTGCTAATTCTGTAAAATCAGAGCCATCCGTTTTAATTTTCCAAAGAAAGTTTTGGGTAGCAAAATATATCCATCCATCTCCTGGAACGCACATTTCTGAAATACTAATATTTTTCCTTAATTCTGTTAACTCAGAGCCATCTGTTTTAATCTTACAAAGATCGTCTTTAGTAGCAAAATATATCCATCCATCTCCTGGTACGCACATTTCTGAAATACTAATATCTTTTTTTAATTCTGTTAACTCAGAGCCATCTGTTTTAATCTTACAAAGATCGCTTGTGGTAACAAAATATATCCACCCATCTCCTGGCACGCGAATTTCTGACATATCACTTTTTTCTAGTAATTCTGTTAACTCAGAGCCATCTGTTTTAATCTTGCAAAGATGGCTTGCAGTAGCAAAATATATCCATCCGTCATCTGATACACACATTTCTGAAATACTAATATCTCTTAGCAAGGGAGGGGGTGGGAATTCAGCTGTAACCTCAGTTCTCTCCTTACGAAGATGGTCGTCAGCAACATACATCCAAGTTTTACTAGATGCATATACATCAAATACAGTAAAGCTTGTCAATATACCTAACAGTAATACCATAATAGTTATAAAAGAAATCAAAAATTTTATTCTTTTACTAATACACATAGACTACACTCCTTTTTCTAATGATATATGATAATATATAATATATGCTAAATGAAAATGAAGTAATTGTCAAATATTGAATATGTAGGAATTATTTCAACGATTAAGTTTCATTTTATATACAATAATTTTGATTCAGCAGGTCGAAAAAATGAGTTGAAAATGGTTAATATTCATTAAATGATTTACAAAATGCTCTTGATTTTTTATGAATAATATAGTGAATTTATGACCAAGAATAATAGCAAATATGCAGATACTAAGAACTAGCATGGATTTAAATTCATGCTAGTTCTATTAATAAATTTCAGGATATTTTGTATTATGTTGACAGAATAATATTGTATAAAATGGGTAATTGTATAAAATGGGTCTTGAAATCTTAATATAAGATAGATATAATACAAATCGTATATGTTTTATGTTTCTAATGGAAGGAGTAGTATAAAATGAAGAATAGTAGTTTAAAAGGATTCATTTTAGGTTTTCTGTCATATTTTTTATTATCAATGGTCCTTAATCTGTTACGTATAGATTATTATCCTTCAACAATCATAATTATCGCTGTCGCTCTTGTTGGAACGTGGATTTGGATCAAAAGAAGAGAAACAACAGATTAAACATCCGAAAGTGAAAATAAAGAGTAATATGTATTAGAATAACAGTGAGTATGTGGTTTTACATAAAGGAAATTCATTATATTTATCTTTAAAAAAACTTTAAGGTACTATTGTGATAAACAAAAGTAACAAAAAAAGGGTTCTCAAATCCTAGATTTAGGGAACTCATTAATTTTTACTCTAAAGTCTTTTTGCATGACCAAGGAGAATTTGTAACATTTTTATCATTACAGTTGCAAGTATTTTTTAAATAAAGGGGAAATAAATAAAATGAAATAGTAGCTTAGCAGCTACTTATTTTATGAATATAGAAGTGATAAATATATCACTTTATGCTATTGACAACACAAAATCTGAGTGATATATTTGTCTTATTAAGAGATAAATATATCACTTTTGAGGAGGATGCTTTAAAATGATAAAAAAACAATTTTATATGGGGTTTGTAGGTTTTTTGGGTTTTATGAGTATTCGCTACTTTTATTCTGATAATTTATTAGATTTATACTTTCTTGGATTTTTTGCTTTCTTTGCAAACTTTATTATTGCGAAAATTAGCGGAAGTAAGGAAGATGAACGATATATTGAAGATAAAAAAGTAGCATTAGCATTCACCGGTCAATTCGCTATCATTGAACTGTTTGTTATATGGTGTGCCACAATGATTGTAAGAAATATTGACTTTATTGGCGTACTGATTTCATTGTCATATGCAATTACAGTAAATGTATATGCTGTAAAACTATATATATTAGAGGAAAAATAATATGGCTGAATTTATTTGTAACCTAAAAAAATACAGACAATTGAAAGAACTTACACAAGAACAGCTTGCAGAAATTGTTGGTGTGCGAAGAGAGACTATAATGAGACTTGAATCTGGAAAATATAACCCTTCATTAAAACTTGCAGTAGCTATTTCAAGAGCAGTAAATACTCCTATTGAAGAAATATTTATATTCGATTAGCTTTATATTATTAGTATTATCTTTGGCGGTTCATATGTCACATTCTTCTCATTTTGTGAATCAAGAGCTTCATTGGTAAGCCCTAATTTATAGTAGCAATTCAAACATTATCATTAAAAGATAACGATAAAGAGAGTGCTGGAAAACTTTAAGTTTTTTGTCTCCTCGAATAGATGAAAGTTAAAAAATCCACTATTTCCCATAATTCAAATGGATATAGTGGATTTTTCACTTTATTTAAGAAAAAGCGGAAAATTTAATAATACGTAACACATTGTAACTAAAACCAATTATTTTTAATCCACTTAATAGTCATTGCCAAGTCTAAATCATTGGCTAGAGATATCAAGGTAGGTGTTTTAGAATATGCATCAAGGGGTATGGGACCAATTTCTTTGGGAATTTCTAAATTTAAGCGACAATACTGCTCTCTTAGAAGTTGGGAACTATAAAATTCATCAACAGGTATATCGCTGTTGAATAAGAGGTCTAATAAAGGAAATTGTGGTTTGGGATAAAAAGCCCACGCATAAGCGCCCCATTTAGTTGTATCTGCGGTAATTTGCTGAGGATATTTTCCGGTGCCGATTGATAAAAGATACATATTATCAAGCGCTTTTATATTTCTCTGTTTACCTCTTGCTGCAGCTATAGCTGCTGTACTAGGATTGTTGGCTATAACTGCTCCGTCAATATGGTTTTTGTAAGAGGGAAAATAGATTGGTGCGGCATTACTAGCGAGTGCCACATCTATCACTAGTTCTTCCATATTTGTAGAACCGGGTAAATTGTTATAAAAGACAGGACCCCAATAAGGTTCAGAATAAGAACCGGTTACCCTAAATGAAGGTACCAGCACCTTGTGAGACAAATCCGATAGGCGTAGATTTTTAGGAAATACTAAACTCAGTACTTCTTTGAGGTGTTCGTTATCATACTTAGGCCTATAATATTCCAAATAACGGGGTGTAAAAATATATTTACCATTACGGACATAAAAATCTACAAGATCTTCTGGTGAAAGACCATAAGCAAGACCCAAGGCAATGATGGAACCGGTAGAGGTACCGGCAAAAAGTTGAGTCATATTGATAAATTTCGGAAATTCATTATTTAACCTTTTTAATAACGTTGCTGTCAGCACACCCCTAATGCCACCACCGTCAAAGGTCATAATCCTGTACTTAGGCACAAAAATTCACTCCTTAATCAACCTTTTTTTACAACTTATGCGATAGTAGGAAAGCACATGCTAAAAGAGCGAAAATCTACAATATGATTCTATTGCCCATCTGGATAGGGGTATATCGACTAACATATACTCAGCTTTTCAACTGATGAACTTCATGTATATTTTATTTACATGTGAATACGAATATGAAATTGAAAACAATTATAATCCATACCAATGTGGTTTATAAACGTTTATATTTTCACATCTGATCTCCCCCCAATACCCCTGGCATTATTATTGCTAAAGTATTATGTTCAAAAGTAAAGCTAGCGACTACGAAGTCAAGGGATTTAGCCATATATCTATTTTAGTAAAAGAAGGCGGTAAAAAAAGCTAGACAAGGCAAAATAAATCACAACTCAAGATGTGATTAAAAGTCACAATAAGTCTATGGTACAAGCACAAGGCGTATATCATGAAATTACATTTGTTTCTGGTGAGGGCTCACGCCTTTTGATCCGTAAGGAAGAGAATATATCGATATGACGGTGGGTATATGCAATTATTTTTTTTCATTCACATGTAAACTTTATTTACATGTGAATGAAAAATATAAAGTTGATTAGAGATAAAAAGTATTATTATGAATGTTTAAAAATACCGTTTTTTCAAGGTTTTAATATTAAGAAAATTCGATGGCATCATTATTGCGTAAGCATTAGATAGAGCACTACTAAAATGAAAGGAAAGAAAAGGTAATTGGATTTATGAAAAAAGAGCAGAAAGGTATAGTTGAAAATGTGTCGGCACTAAACTTAAAAAAATCTAACGAAATATTTGATGGTGCAAAGGAACATACCCCTGGAGGATTACTTGGAATCAGACACCCTGGTTTTTATGTGATTAACGAATATCCAATGTTTATCCAAAGAGGATATGACGGGCATGTTGTGGATGTTGACGGTAATGACTACATAGACATGATGGCAGCATATGGTCCTGTTATCCTAGGATATAATGAAGAAGAGATTAACAAGGCCGTAATCGACAGATTGCAAAATGGATTCTGCTTTACATTGTGTCAGGAAGCTCAAAAAATATTGTCAGACAAGTTAGCTGAGTTGATACCTTCTGCTGAGATGACAATGTTTGTAAAAACTGGTTCTGATGCAACTACGATAGCTGTTAAAGTAGCGCGTGGTTTTACCGGCAAAGAAATTATTTTGAGATGCGGTTATCACGGCTGGCATGATTGGTGTGTAGAACCAACGGGTGGGGTACCAAAGGCAGTTCAGGATCTTACCAGAGCATTTCCTTATGGGAATTTAGAAACACTTGAAAAAATTCTTAAAGAAAATGAAGACAATATTGCCGGCATCATAATGTGCCCTTTAGCTCACAGCCGTGCAGAAAAAATCACCGAACCGCCAAAAGGATATTTACAAGGAGTAAGAGAGCTTGCTGATAAATATAAAGCAGTTTTAATATTTGATGAAATACGAACAGGTTTCAGAATGTCATTGGGTGGCGCTCAAAAGTATTACGATGTAATCCCTGATCTT
Source organism: Clostridia bacterium (assembly GCA_028279945.1). Classification (GTDB taxonomy): domain Bacteria; phylum Bacillota; class Clostridia; order Peptostreptococcales; family JAAYPU01; genus JAKSCF01. The sequence continues at coordinate 17,457 of JANQMT010000094.1, read as the reverse complement.
TCAACTTTTGGAAAAGCAATGGCAAATGGATTTGCTATAAGTGCATGTGTTGGAAAAGCAAAATTTATGAAGATCGTAGAAAAAGATGTTTATATCAGTTCAACATTTTTCCCCAACAGCTTAGAAATGGTGGCTGCTTTGAAATGTATTGAAATAATGGAAAGAGAAAACGTTATTGAAGACATTTGGGAGAAAGGCAGATATTTTGAAAAAGAAATGACTAAAATTATCCAAGAAACAGGTGCACCTGCATATTTTTCCGGAATTCCCACAATGCCATATGTGCTTTTTAAAAAGTGTGATGCTTATGAAGAGCGTACCAAGCTTTTCTTTACAGAGATGATACGCAGAGGCATATTGCAGGCACCTTATCACCATTGGTATATTTCGTATCGCCATACTAAGGAAGATTTAGATATAGCACTGAAGGCAGCAAAAAATGCATTTATTGTTGTCAATGAGAGATATCCCGTTTAAATTTTTTTCTAATTATTCAAAATTTGTACATGGTTATTCAACAAAAGTGTTAACTGTAGAAGCTTATTATAGAAGGGAGGAGAAGAGTGAATAACATTATTTCTCTATTATTTAATACTTGATTCATAATAAATAGTATTAAAATCATGTTTCTTCGATGATATTAGTTTGATATTAATAAAAAGGAGATGAAGAAAAATGAAAAGGATGAAAAAAACTAGTCTTTTTATAACAATTTTATTAATCACTTCTCTTATATTTGTTGGATGTGGTGGTGATGGTAATGAAAATGTAGATGCCACCCAAAATGAAGTATATACATTGAAGGTTTCAGAGCTTATTAATGAAGAGAATCCAACTCATAAGGCAACGGTATTCTTTAAAGAATTGTTGGAAGAAAAAAGTGGTGGCAGGATTAAAGTTGAAATCTTCTCCAATGGGCAGCTTGCTTCATCAGATAGAGACCAGCTGGAGCAGGTACAAAATAATATTGTTCAGATGTGTATGGCTCCTACGTTTACAATGGCTTCTATGAGTCCAGAGTTAAATGTTTTTAATATATTTGATGTACCTTATTTGATCAACACTAAAGAGGATCTTGATACTTTTATTAATAGTGATATTGGAAAAGAAATAAGGCAAACTTTCTTTGAAAAAACAGGTCTTAGATTATATGACTCATATAGCGGAGGAAGCGTTATAATTTCTTCTAATAGTAAAACAATCAGGTCGCCTGAAGATATTAAAGGTTTAGATATCAGAGTAATACCTTCAGATACTTATATAAATCTTGTGAAATCTTGGAAAGGGAACCCAACTCCTTTGGCATGGTCAGAGGTTTTTACAGCCCTTCAGCAGGGTGTAGTAGACGGTATGATGACTAGAACAGCGCTATACTATACCGCTAGTTTATATGAAGTACAAAAGTATATTGGATGTGTTAATCCCTTCTTTATGGTCTATAGTCCGGTTCTCAATAACGATTGGTATGAAAGTCTCCCAGAGGATTTAAAGCCAATTGTAGACGAGTGTATGAATGCTTGTGCTCAGAAGGCAGGTGAACTTGAAGGCGACTTTGAACGATATTCCATTGAACAAATACGTGCAACAGGCAAAACTGAGGTAACCGAATATACCCCGGAAGAATTACAGGTATTTGCTGATGCTGCAAAAAACACTTGGAGTAAAATGGCAGATATTGTTGGTGGTCAAGAATATTTAGATCGTTGTATTGAAGTTTTAAATAAATAGTATAAAACATTATCAGAAACGGGAGGAAAATAAATTTTTGAATTTATTTTCTTTCCATTTAAAAAATAATTAGAAAGGATAAATAGATATGATTAAAAGAAAGCTTGATTTTGAAGGAACCTTATGTGCTTTGTTTCTTTTAATAATGCTGGCAATAATAAGTTTGCAAATAATAACAAGAGTAGTGTTTTCAATAAGTAATACCTGGTCAGAAGAGTTAGCGAGATATTTATTTATTTGGGTTATATTTATAGGTGCCGCAGGTGCTGCCAGGGAAGGTGGACATATAAGCGTAGAGTTCTTCATTTCATTATTTCCGGATAAAGCGAAAAAGTATGTCATGAAGATTGGGAATGCTATATGGCTGCTTTTTTGTGTTGTTATGTTTTATTTCAGTAGTCGGTATACGATTAATCTTTACCTGAGTGACCAAATATCACAAGTGTTAAATATCAGAATGGCATATGCATATGCAGCATTACCAATAGGCTTCTTTTTGATCATTATTAGAATCATCCAGCGGGAGTTTTTAAATTATGGTAGAACCACACAACAGTAGAAAGGAAAGGAGTCTTACCATATGACAGGATTGCTTTTATTATTAATTTTTATAGGTGGGTTAGCATTGAATATACCTATTGCGTTTGCTTTGGCTATATCAACTGTAGGGGTATTGTTCATACAAAATATAATACCCGTAGATTTGGTGGTTCAAACTTATTTTACTTCAGCAGACAGCTTTCCTTTGCTGGCGGTTCCATTTTTTATACTAGCAGGAGATATTATGATATACGGAGGAATATCCAAGCGATTGGTTAATTTTTCTACTAAAATGGTTGGTAATGTTTCTGGGGCATTAGGAATAGTAACCGTTTTTGCTTGTATGATATTTGCTGCTATATCTGGCTCCGCTATTGCTACGGTTGCTGCAATAGGTGGCATTATGATTCCGGCGATGGTAAAAGAAGGCTATGAAGTAGGATTTGCGGCTTCTTTAGCTTCCACATCAGGATCATTAGGACCTGTTATTCCGCCTAGTATATCATTTATTCTCTATGGGATTATTAGTGGTGTATCGATTACAGATATGTTTATAGCAGGTATTATTCCAGGTATAGTCATTGGACTGTGCTTAATGATATTTGTGTACATCGTATCAAAAAAATATAAATTTGGAACGATTCAATCCAAGGTAACAATGAAAGAAAAATGGGAGGCTTTCAATGAAGCAAAATGGTCGTTACTGATTCCTATTATAATTCTAGGCGGAATTTATGGCGGCTTTTTTACACCAACAGAGGCTGCGGTTATTACTTGTGACTATGGGCTCATTATTGGGATATTTGTATATAAGGAAATAAATGCGAAACAATTGTGGCAGATTTTTCGCAAATCTGCCATAACTGTGGGGAGTATATGTATCTTATTAGGTGCTGCAACAGCATTAGGAAAGATTCTTACAATTGAGAATATTCCTCAGTTGATAGCTCAGACAATAACGGATATATCTACTAATCCTATTGTAGTTCTTATTATCATCAATGTGTTTTTATTAATTGTAGGAATGTTTATAGATGTAACGCCGGCGCTTATTCTATTGACACCATTACTTTTACCGGTTGCAAAAACCGTAGGAGTTAGTCCAGTGCATTTTGGGATCGTTATGGTATTCAATTTAGTAATAGGAATGAGTACACCCCCTATTGGCGTTAATATGTTTGTTGCATCTAAAATTAGTAATATTGGAGTAGAAAAAATGTTTAAATGGTTATACCCTTGTATAGGAGTATTAATAATAGCGCTGGCGACAATTACTTTTATTCCTCAACTATCAACTTTTCTACCGAGTTTGAGGTAGAAAGTAATAATAGATGAAAATTGAATGGCACAAGTAAAAAAGCCTACTAAAGTTTGTATCTATGAGGTGGATTATTAAGGTGAAAGATGAGGAGGAAAAGCATTATGTTAAAAAAACAAGTCATGGAACTCAGTGAATTAAATGGTCCATCAGGTTTTGAAAAGGATGTGACCAGTTATATTGTTGAAGAATTGAAGAGAGTTAATATAACGGACTATCATTTTGACAAATTAGGAAACCTGTATGTTAGATTAGAAGGAACTGATCCTAAAGCCCCTGTAATCTTATTAGATGCACATACGGATGAACCTGGCTTTATGGTAAAGTATATAGACGATAATGGATTTTTATTCTTGATACAAACAGGTTTGTTTACCCATAATATTCTATTGGGGCAAAGAGTAAGGATCCTTACAAAAAACGGTCCAATCAAAGGCGCATTTGGTGTAAAGCCATATCATCTTTCATCAAGTGATGGAAGATCGTTAGAACCCAATTTGGATGATATGTGGGTAGATATTGGAGCTAGTTCTTCAGCAGACGCTATAAAATTAGGAATCAAACCAGGACAGGCTGCAGTATTTGACGAACCATGTATAGAGCTTGCAAACAACATGATAATGGGAAAAGGTTTTGACAACAGGGCTGCATGTGCTGTTTTAATGGAAACCATAAGGCGATTGGTTAGTGAGAGACCTGAATCAACTGTATATTTTACTTTTTCAGTACAAGAAGAACTGATACTAAGAGGAGCACATACGATATTTAACGGAATAAGAAAGTTTTTTGGAAAAATTCCTGATTTCTGCATTACTTATGACATAACAATGGCTGGGGACACACCACAGGTAAAAAAACAGAAAGCGCCAATCCAACTGGGTAAAGGTGCCGGTATTAAGATAATAGACAAGAGTATTATAATGGCAGATTATGTTCATATTGTACCAGAGAATGTAATCGAATATTTCGAGAAATTATGCAAGGAGAATGATATTCCGTATCAACTGGATTTAATGTTAGGATGTACCAATGCAGTGAGGTATGCTATTGAAGATATTGGTGTTATTACAGGAGGGATTTCAATTCCATGCAGATATTCTCATAGCCCGGTAGAAGTCGTTAGTGTGGATGATATGCAAAGTGCTATGGAGCTGACTTTAAATGCTATTAAGAATATAGATCAGTTAGATTTAGAGCTCTAAACGCCCTTGGCATTAAAACTAGAAAAGTTGAAAGTAATGATAAAACAACAGTTTTATTGTAAAGGAGCTTAGAAAAATGGGTAAATTAACTGAAAAAACTGCATTAGTAACCGGGGCTGGGAGAGGAATCGGAAGAGCCTATGCCCTTCGTTTAGCTGAACTTGGAGCAAATGTAGGCGTAATAGATATTGACCTGCACTCCTATAAATCAATAGAAGGTGAGGGTGCTCTGCTGACGGCAGATACGGTGGTTGATGAATTGAGAACATTAGGTGTAAAAGCGACAGGCGTTGAAGCAGATATTTCAAATAAAGATGAAGTATTCTCAGCAGTCAAAAAAGTAGCAGAAGCATTAGGAGACATATCAATTCTTGTTTGCAATGCAGGTGGCGGATCAGGGACATTGACTGAAAACAAAGCTTCGGAAATGGATTTTGGAGAATTTGATAAGATAATGAGGAGAAATCTTAACGGTACCATATATACTGTTAATGCCGCAGCGCCCATGATGAAGAAAAATAGATATGGGAAAATAATAACCGTTTCTTCTCTTAATGGTATATGTGCTACTGCTAACGGAGGTTATGCGCATTACGGAACAGCCAAAGCTGCAATCATTCATTACACTAAGTATCTGGCACAAGACTTAGGGGAGTACGGGGTAACAGCAAATTGTATTGCTCCAGGATACATTGCAACAGCTCGATTAATTGAAGTGAGGCGAATGGATGGAGATGATAAATATTTAAAGGGATTAGCCTTAAAAAGATATGGAACACCAGAAGATTGTGCCAATGTTATAGAATTTTTGTCAACGGATTTGTCGGACTATGTATCCGGAACTGTTATCGAAGTCTCGGCTGGTGCTTCTGACAGGCTGATGATTCCTTAAATAGAATAGCGGCAGCCAACAAGCGTTAGACGAAAAAGAGGTTCCTTATTGCAGTTTGTATAAAAGAAAATATAGATTATCGTTTGAATTTGAGGTGAAAATTGTATGTTAGCTCTTGTAAAAGAAAAAATAGGTCCTGGATTTGCTGTAAAAGAGGTAGAGATTCCAAAATTTAAGCCAAATGAAGTGCTGATTAAGGTGGATTCTGTTGGTATTTGTGGTTCTGATATTCCAATATTCAATGGAACCAGACAAGTACCAATACCTTTTATTCCGGGCCATGAATTTTCAGGTACTATTGTTGAAACCGGTTCAAGGATTACTAAATTCAAGAGCGGAGACAAGGTGGTACCGTCAGTGGTTCAGAATTGCTTAACATGTACTTTCTGCAGAGAAGGTTTGGAAATATTGTGCGATGAACTTGTGGAGACAGGGATACACATCAATGGAGCGTTTGCTGAATATATCGCTGTTCCCGAACACACGCTGCATGAGTTACCGGAGAATATGAGTTTCACAGAAGGTGCCACCATTGACCCCATTGCTTCTGCTTATCATCCGGTAAAAAAAGCAAATGTTGGTACAGAAGACATCATAACGATATTTGGGCCTGGTGCCATAGGGTTATTTGCATTACAGGTGGCAAAGGCAGAAGGCGCAAAAAAAGTAATTGTAGTTGGCACCAGAGAAAGCAGATTGAGCAAGGCTAGAGAATTAGGGGCAGATATTACCATCAATATAAGCGAAAAGGGTGAAAATGCTGCTAAAAAAATAAAAGAATTCACAAAAGGCAAGATGTCAGATGTAATAATTGAAGCTGCCGGTAAGGCATCTGTGATGGAAATGTGCCTCAGCAGTTTAAAGAAAAATGGCCGCTTGATCTTAGCGGGGATTTTTCATGAAAACTGCTCAATCCCTCTAACATCAATTGTAAGAAATGAATTTACTATCAGAGGAAGCATTTGCTATTCATACAATGATTTTGAAGACTGTATTGATTTAGTATCTTCTGATAGAGTTAAAATAAAACCCATAATTACCCATGAGTTATCACTAAAGGAAGCTAAAAAAGCACTGAAATTAATCAACAGTAAAGAAGCTGTTAAAGTTATATTGCACCCATAAGGGGAAAACCTAAAAGGAGTAAAGAGAGAAACAACTCTTGTTTTTATTCTCTATATATGTCATAGGGAATATCAAATTTTTTTAATTTGTTATACAGTGTGCGTCTACTGATGCCTAAGGCTTTAGATGCTTTTTTTATATTTCCCTTATTATTTTCAAGAGCTTGAATGATTAAAGTTTTCTCCACAGATTGAATAGAAGAATCTTCAGCCGGAATGATTTGAGGGGTATTAGAAATATTGCATTTGTTAGTAATTAGAGCATTAGGCAAATCTGAAATTTGGATATATTTTCCTTCACAGATTGTCAATGCTCTTTCAATTACATTTTCTAATTCACGAACATTTCCAGGCCATGAATATTTTTCTAACTGCTCAACTGTATCATTATTAATTCCAATGACATTCTTCTTTGAACGCATGCAATATTTAGATAAAAAGTATTCTGATAGCGATTGAATGTCTTCAACTCTTTCCCTAAGAGGAGGAATGATTATTGGAAAAACATTAAGTCTGAAATATAGATCTTCCCGAAAAGAATTATTATTTACACATTCCTCTAAATTTTTGTTGGATGCAGCAATAATTCTTACATCTATTTTTTTGCTCTGTTCTCCTCCTATTCGAATGACTTCTCTATTTTGTATTACTCTCAATAAGCTTACTTGTACATCATAAGGCATGTCTCCAATTTCGTCTAAGAATAAGGTGCCGCCATTAGCTAATTCGAACTTGCCAGGAAGGCCTTCTTTTTTTGCACCGGTGAAAGCGCCTCCTTCATAGCCGAACAATTCACTTTCTATTAACCCCCTGGGCAATGCGCCACAATTGATGGCAACAAAAGGGTAGTCCCTGCGGTCACTATAATTATGAATGGATTGGGCAAATATTTCCTTACCTGTTCCACTTTCTCCTAGTAAAAGGACGTTAGAAGAAGCATCGGCAGCAACTTTTCCTAATTGAACAGCAGCTTTTATATTCTTGCTTTTTCCAATAATATTTTCAAAAGAAAATTTGGCTTGAGAGCCAATCATTTTATTAACAAGTTTACGTACTGTTTTCATATCTTTTAGGGTGATAACTAAAAAGTCTATTTTGTCAGGATTTTTGCTGACAATAGACACGCTCATTGTACAGTCGTATATGCCTTTACCGGTATTAATGCTTATTTCAGTATCGGTAATATTTTTTTTAGTAGAAAGTAAATACTCCTTATAGGGAGAAAAATTAAAAATATCATTAATATTTTTTGTTGATTCATTTGACTGAGAAATATTTAAGGTATTTATGGCAATTTTATTAATATGTTTTATTTCACCATTTTCATTAATCATAATGATACAAGAAGATAAAGATTCTAATGTTTCGGTTAATAATTTATTGATGATATCGATTTCGTTATAAGCTTTTTTCATTTTCATTTGTTTTTTTATTCCATCAACGGCTGCAACCACCATTCCAAGGGTATGTGGGTGTATATTTGTATGGGATGCAGTAATGCTTATACAGCCAATAATATTACCTTGATCATCATGAATAGGGGCTGCAGAGCAAGTCCATCGATGATGGGATTTTAAATAATGTTCTTCCCCAAGGGTTTGAATAGGCTGATTAATTGCCAAGGAGAGTCCGATTGCATTGGTTCCGGTAACATTCTCATTTCTATTGCAGCCAACAACAGCTTGAGTGGTTGTATTAGCTTCATCAATCAATTCCGGATCACCGATCAGAGTTAAAATATATCCTTCTTCATCGGTTAAAACGACATAAAAACCGGAACCTTGCACAAAACCATATAAGTTCTCAAGATAAGATCTGGCTGTAGAAACTAAATTTTTCCTTTCATGAATTCTTTGCTGGAGCTCATCTTCTGAAAGAATTTTATTATTTGTATCGTAAGGATTAACTCCATAATTCTTAGATCTCATCCAAGATTTCAATATGACATGTCTAACAAGTCCTGCTTCAAAAGAACGATTTTCCATGAAAGATTTCCATGCCTGCTCCGTTTTTTTTCTAGTTTCAAGGCAATGCAATAATTTCATCTCCTTTACTTATTATAGTGTGAGGAAAATGTAAATGATCACATGTGTATTTTCTTTACATGCGAACAAAATACATGGAAAAATAAAAATAACTTTTAATCAATAATATTTGACAATTCCTGAAAATTAAACGTTTGCTTTGTCTTAAAATTCTGAAAATATTATGGCATTGTTCTTGCGTGATATACATTTGCATAGTTATCTTGCAGTTACATATTACATTAGAATCCGCCAAAATACAAAGATTTTTTATCCGATCAAAGTTTATGTATGGCTGAAGACAACATCATAGGGACTTTTGAGAAGAAAAAGCGGAAAGTAGAAGAAGCATGTAAATCATGCAGGATAGTTATACTGAGTCAACAAAAAGATTTAGAGGAGGTTGTTAATAATATGTCGTTATCAAATAAGGATTTATTAGAAATGTATAAGAAGATGCTAAAGATCAGAAAGTTTGAAGAAGCAACGATAGAATTATATAAAGAGGGAATTATGCCCGGGCTGGCACATCCTTATATTGGGGAGGAGGCAATAGCTGTAGGCGTATGCTCTAATTTGGAAAAAAACGACTATATTGCCAGCACACACAGAGGGCATGGGCATTTAATTGCAAAAGGTGGAGATTTAAAGACTATGATGGCAGAGATTCTAGGGAAAAAAACGGGTTACTGTAAAGGCAAAGGTGGATCCATGCATATCGCTGATTTCAATTTGGGAATTTTGGGTGCTAACGGAATTGTTGGAGGAGGATTAACTCTTGCAACAGGTGCCGGCCTTGCAAGCTCTATTAGAAAATCAAACCAAGTTTCTGTTTGCTTTTTTGGAGATGGCGCATCCAATCAAGGGACGGTACATGAATCAATTAATTTAGCCTCTGTCTGGAAGTTACCGGTCATTTATGTTTGTGAAAATAACGGATATGGCATTTCTGTTTCGCAAAAAAATCATCAAAATATTGAGAATATATCCGATAGAGCAGCAGCTTATGGTATCCCTGGATATTCCATCGATGGGAATGATGTTGAGGCGGTATATTATATATTTGAAAAAGCCGCAATAAGAGCAAGAGAAGGTGCAGGGCCTTCGTTCATTGAATGTAAAACCTACCGATGGACCGGACATCATGTTGGAGATCCTGGAAATGGCATTAATTACCGTACACAGGAGGAAATGGATGCGTGGAAGAAAAAATGTCCTATTGCTCATATCGAGAAGAAACTGTTAAAAGAGAAATCGATCAATGAAGATAAGATGAAACAAATATCAGAAGAAATAAGAGCAGAAGTGATGGCTGCAGTTGAATATGCTAAAGCAAGTCCTTTGCCTGAACCTGACGAAGTTTTTGATGGTCTGTTTGCGTAACGGTTAAAGTCATAAAATGGTATATAGTTCCATTTTAAACTTGATTGTAATAATGAGGAGGAAATTTATGAGAAGTATTCGATATGTTGAAGCTATAGTGGAAGCATTGGCTGAAGAAATGAGAAGAGATGAAAGAGTCTTTGTTATGGGTGAAGATGTAGGAAAATGGGGCGGCATTTTTAGGGCAACCTTAGGACTTTATGATGAGTTTGGGCCGGAGAGAGTAAGAGATGCTCCCATTACAGAGGCCGGAATTGTAGGTGCAGCCGTAGGTGCTGCGTTGGCTGATATGAGGCCGATACCGGAAGTCATGTATGGAGATTTTACGACAATTTGTATGGATCAAATTGTTAATCAGGCTGCGAAGATTCGCTATATGTTTGGAGGGCAGGCTGCAGTTCCTATGGTTATACGTACTAATATGGGAGCAGGGAGATCATCAGCAGCGCAGCATTCCCAAAGCATCCATGCTTGGTTTATGCACGTTCCGGGAATTAAAGTCATATTGCCTGCAACGCCTTATGATGCAAAAGGATTATTGAAAACAGCTATTCGAGATGATAACCCAGTAATATATTTCGAGCATAAATTTTTATATACATATAAAGGAGAGGTACCGGAAGAAGAATACACAATTCCTTTAGGCGTTGCAGACGTTAAAAGAGAAGGAAATGATGTGACGATTGTTGCATTATCCAGAATGGTCATCGAAAGCTTAGCCGCTGCTGAGCAATTAGAAAAGGAGGGCATTCGTGTTGAAGTTATTGATCCGAGGACAATTGCGCCCTTAGATAGAGATACAATCATAGAATCCGTAAAAAAGACTGGTAGAGCTGTTATAGTTGATGAAGGTTGTAAAACAGGCGGTGTTGGCGGTGAAATCGCAGCCATGATAGTGGAGGAAGCTTTTGACTATTTAGATGCACCTGTTGCAAGAGTTGGATCATTAGATTTGCCCGTGGCATTCAGTCCCCCGTTAGAAGCGATGTATATTCCCAGCCAAGAAAAAATAATCGAGGCTGTAAAAGAGTTATTATAAAGTGAGGTGATAATGTGGCAGCAAAAGTGATAATGCCTAAATTAGGAGTGACCATGACTGAGGGAGCCATCACAAAGTGGCATAAAAATATAGGTGAGAAAGTGGTAAAAGGAGAGGTTATTTTTACGGTAGAAAGTGATAAAACCACGTTTGATGTTGAAGCGGAAGAAGAGGGTTTTATTAAATGTGTTTTATTTAATGCTGGGGATGTTGTTCCTTGTGCTGAGACAATAGCTATTATTGGTGGGGAAAATGAAGATGTATCCTTTGTTAAAAGAGCTGAAACAAGTTCAGAAAATCAACCGAATAAAGATATAAAAATTTCCCCTCGAGCAAGAAAGCTGATCAGAGAAAAAAATATTGACTATGAGCAAATCAAGGGATCAGGGCCTTATTCCCGTATAATCGAAAGAGATGTGATCAGCTTTTTGGAAAACAAACCCAAGATCAAAATGACTGGCTTGGCAAAGAAAATAGCAGCCGAAAAGGAAATCGAATTGGACAATATTCAGGGAAGCGGTATATCCGGACGCATTTATGCTAAAGATTTGTCTGTGGACGAAAAGACCGACAACCGGCAACCTTCCAATACTAATGTTATTCCATACAAAGGAATGAGAAGAATTATCGGGGAAAGATTAGCTAAAAGCAAGTTTACAGCCCCACATTTATATTTCAGCGCTGAAATTGAAATGAGCAAAGCCATTCATATAAAAAAGCAATTTAAAGAAAAACTGGATGAAAAAATATCTTATAACGATATGGTTGTTTTCGCAGTCTCAAGAGCTCTGTTAAAACATCCGTACATCAATTCAAATTTTATTGATGAGGAAATCATATTGCATGATTATGTCAATATGGGTGTGGCAGTGGCTTTGGAATCAGGATTGATCGTACCGGTTATCAGAGATGCTCATCGAAAAAGTCTATTGGAAATCTCCAAAGAGGCTAAAACATTGGCAGAAAAGGCAAGAACCAATAAATTGTTTCCCGACGAATACTCCGGGGGAACCTTTACAATTTCGAATTTAGGAATGAAGGAAGTGGTTTCCTTTACAGCCATTATCAATCAGCCGGAGGTAGCCATAATGGCTGTAAGTAAAATCAAGAATACAATAGTTGCCGACAATGAAACAGAAGAATATATAAGCAGGCCGATCATGAATGTTACCATTTCTGTTGATCATAGGGTCATTGACGGAATGGTAGCGGTGAGATTTTTAGAAACGGTAAAAGAATATTTGGAAGAGCCATACTGTTTATTGTAAGCTAAGCTTAGAGGCTCATTGATTTGGAATTTCTATCACTTAAAAACCGCTTATTATTAACAATAGGCGGTTTTTTTAGTATTAACTTATGGCTGGTCCATTATAGTATCATTGCGTAAATCTTCAAAATTATACCAAATAATGACAAGAATTGTTGATTTTTTTCTTGGATAATATTACAATTAATATGTACAACAAAAATGGATTAAAACACTTTGAATAAATATAATAAATGTCATTAATTCTTTAAAATCATACAAAATATGTAATTGTTTTTTAAAAAATATACAAAATACTCCTCTTGTCAACAACTCTTTTTGAAATGTTTATATATTGAAATTTGAACAATATCGCTGATTTTGTCGAAATTGCCTGTTCCATTTTTATAAGGTATTTGTTAATATTTTCATATAAACTTTTTTAAAGGGAGATTTAATAATGGATGTTATGAAATTATCCGATATATTTTTCTATGCAGTACCAGAAACTTCAATTGCAATTTTCATTGCATTGCGGCTATTGAGTAATAAAATTGGCTTTAAAGAAAAAGAAATGTATATGAAGTTAATTCTCTCAAACATTGGAATTCTTTCTATAATATTATTCTCAAGAAGTCAATTGCACAGTATCATAAACATTGCCCTTATTTCTACAGTAACTTACATATTAGCTTATAAATACATCTGGAAGTATAATTGGCGACAAAGTATATTTGCCGGTTCGATTTCAATATTTTTTATTATGAGTATGGAGATCATTACAGCCCCTTTAATGAGCGGGTTGTTGACTATTTTTGAAGATATGACTTTGCTGGGTAATAGAGCAATCGTAATGCTTCCCTCACGAATTGTTCAAATTCTTATTTTAGCCTTAGTAATAAAAAATAATATAACATTAAAAAACAATAATTTGATTGTTGCAAAATGGAGCACATTATCTCGTAATAGAAAAATAATAATTATAACTTTTATAACATCGATTTTACTTTGCGTAATCATTAATACGAATTATAGCGACTTGTATGTGAAAACTTTTAAAAGTGGGAATGATATTTCATTTAGGATAACAGGTAGCGGAACAATAGATGAAATACCGTTAACAATAGACATTTCAGGCCCTGCTACAAACCCGTATGTATCAGTTGGTAATGATATAATACCTTATACAGAAACTATAACAGCTGGAGAAACACTTGTAATTGATACCGACAAAAAAATTGCCAAGCTTGATGCTACAAATACTACCATAAACATGAATATTTTTTTCGGCGCAAGTGTTATGATCATTTTAACTATTTTAATCTTGTTATTTAGAACCATCAAAAACGAGGAATATCGGGAGATTTTAAGAAAGACACCCGAGCAATTCATAAAAAATATATTAGAAAACAGTTCTTATGAAGAATTGAATTCTTACACAAAAATATTTTTAAGTGAGATCCAAATTGCGAAGATTGAAAAAATCGAAAAATATTGTGAATACATAAAAGAACACTATAAAAATTTGAAATTTGAAATCAATGAGAATATTGTCTACGCTGACATAGATTATACAGCGGTGATGGACTTTATAGAGCGCTTTATTAATCAATTAGACAATAAAGATGCTAACTTATATTTTGAAGTTAATAAAGAAGATGAAAACATTACATTGACATTGAAAATTATTGAAACCAATGAAATACAGTTTAAAGCCTTAGAAAACCATTATAAAAAAATGATCGATCTCAAAAGAGCAATACTATTAGAGTACAATGCCATGATTAGGTTGAATTATCAAAGTAACGACCATCAAGTTATTCTTAAAATAAATATACCAATACTGAAATATTTTGGAAAGGAGGATGTAATAAATGAAAATGGGTAGAATTCTAGCGACTCTTGCAGCTGTGTTAGTAGCAGTGGCGCCATTCTTAACTATCCAAGCAAGTGCATGTGCTGTTATGGGCAATGAATCGGAAGTGCCAAAATCACTATTAGAATAGTTATTAAGGGGGTTCATTCCCCTTATAGCTATAAAAATGTATTCAAAGAGGGGGATTTTAAGTGGGAGAAAATAAAATAAAAGCTGCGGTTATTGATGATGATAGGTACACAGTGCAAGCTATAAAAAAATGCTTAGAAAAATTGGAACTTTTAGATCGAATAGATAGTTTCACAGATCCGATTCTTGCACTTGAGAATATAGAACAAACTCAATATGAATTGATAATAACTGACAACACGATGCCTGTCATTGATGGCATCGAATTAGCGGAAAGAGTATTAGAAATCTACAAACCGGTTCTTATTTTGGTAAGTGTTGTTTGTAATCAAGTGAAAACGAAGTTTAATGGCGAAGAATTGTTTGATTATATTTTTCAGAAACCGCTGGATTATGAAGAATTCACAATGGAAATAGCCGAGATTATCAAGTCGCTTGAGCAAGCAGAAATCACTCCCAAAATCGATATAAAAGATAAACTGCTTGTTGATCAAATTATCAATACATTAAGCCATGAAGAGAATGAACATATTTACCAGAAATTAAGTGAAGAACTGTATAAAGATGAGTCTACTATCAGAAGAAGACTCAACCGGATAAGTGGTAGTGAGAAACCCTTAGATTTTATTTTAAGAATAATAAAGAAGAAGCAAAGCAAGAAAACAGGGGAGGCCAGTAAATGATAAAAAGCATTTCTGCAGCAACAGGAAGAGCGCTGGCAAAAAATGCTGAATATACAGAAGACAAAGAAGAAATCTTGGTTTATATGCTTACAAGATTGATTGCTAATTTTATTTTTTTGACTTTACTGTTTGCTTTTTCAACTTTTCTGGAAATCACATTAACAACTTTTGTTGCGTTAGTTACTTTTCTGCCTATCCGACGTACGTTTGGCGGATGGCATGTGCAAAATATCTATTTATGTCTAGCCGTATCTGTAGCTGTACCACTAGCAATAGGATATATTGCTACATTGATTGGATTCAATATGATTGGCTTGGGGATTGTATATATCTTAGCTTATGGTATAGCCTTACGGATAGGGGTGGTAGATAATAAAAATAAAAGGCTTAAAGAGAGTAGAAAAGAAAAATTTAAAAAACAAGGATTAATCTCATTAACCATAATAGCGGTCATTAATGTATTGGTATTGTTATATGGAAATGTGTTCGTCAGTAATGCTATGGTTCTTGGGACAATCCTAGGCTTTTTTAACTTATTAATTGCGGAAAAATGAAAGGTAAATATTAATTTATTAAGAAGGATATTTCAGGCTAGTGTAATCACTAGCCTGAAATACTTTAATCATTATTTTATTATTAATAAAACTTATATGGGGTATCGCCCATATACCATACATTGTTTTTCACTTTTAGATATTCATGTAATCCAATCAAACCATATTCTCTTCCAAGTCCACTGTTTTTATTGCCACCAAATGGACCTGACATTTGAGAGCTTGGCGTCATATTTATCCAAACGGTTCCTGCATCGATTTTTTTTGCTGCTTTAAAGGCAGTTTTATAGTTTTCTGTATAGATATTTGCGCCAAGGCCAAATTCAGTTGCATTTGCAAGTTCAATTGCCTCATCTAAGTTTTTATATTTAGTAACTACCAAAACAGGTCCAAAGATTTCTTCACAAAAACATGCCATATCAGGTTTTACATCTTCAAGTAGGGTTGGCTTATAATAATATCCTTTATCACAAGGCGAAATAGAATATCTTTCACCACCGCAGGCAAGCTTTGCTCCGGCTTCAACAGCTTGTTTAACATATCCATCGACGTCTTCAAGATGTGATTTGCTAATGAGGGCACCCATTTGAGTTTCAGGGTCCAATATATCTCCTAACTTTAAGCTGTTAGCCTTATTTACTAACTTTTCAATAAATTCGTCATATATTTTTTCATTTAGTAAAAGGCGAGATGAAGCACAACACACCTCTCCCTGATTAAAACAAAAGCCACCGATAACATTCTCTATGGTATTATCTATGTTGCAATCAGGTTCAACGATTGCAGGTCCTTTTCCTCCAAGCTCAAGTATTGTCTTTTTAATCCTTTGTGATTGCGATGAAAGCTCAATCAGTCTTCTTCCTACGCTCTCAGAACCTGTAAAAGAAATGATATCTATTTCTTTATTAGAAGCAAGTGCTTCTCCTGCAACACTTCCGGAACCGGATATAATATTGACAACGCCTGCAGGAAAACCTGCTTCTAAAAATATTTCACCCATTAACGAAGCTGTAATAGGTGTCATGGATGATGCTTTGCAAACAACCGTATTACCTGTTGCAAGAGCCGGACAAATGCTTCTGGTAAGCAGATGCAGTGGAAAATTATAAGGGCTTATAACAGCTACGACACCATATGGTTCGTAAGTCACAAAATCTAAAACTTCTTTAGCACTTTCTCTATTGATAGGCAAAACATGTCCTTGTATTTCTCTTGCCAAGTTAGCGAAATATTCCATTGCCCAAATAGATAAAGGGATATCCACAACCGATGTTTCGGATATTGGCTTTCCGGTATCTATAGCTTCGGTTAAAGCAAGTTCTTTTTCTCGCTTTTTCATTATCTGAGCAGCTTTTAGCATATATTCTGCTCTTTCGTCAGGGAAAAGCTGTGGCCATATACCACTGCTGAAAGATTTTCGTGCGGTATCACATGCGATTTTTACATCTTCGGCAGTTGCAGCTGAAAGCTCTGCGATAGGTTCACCCGTTGCAATGTTATATGAAGTAAAAGTCTCACCATTTGAAGCGTCCACCCATTCATTATTGATAAACAATTTAAATTGTTTCATAAAATAATCCTCCCAAAATTTAAAAATACGAAATATACAATTTGATAAAATTGTATACATTTAACTATAGTATATATCTTGGAAATTCTATTGTCAATATATACAATTTCATAAAATAACATACATAAATAATAGAATATATTGTTGTT
>JANQMT010000150.1:0-20050 GCA_028279945.1 Clostridia bacterium | reverse complement strand
AAGTTGTAATTGTTGGTGCGGCTAGAACACCTGTCGGTTCTTATGGAGGTGTATTCGCCAATGTTTCTGCAGTACAATTGGGAACAGTAGCTGTTAAAGGCGCTATGGATAGAGCTGGAATCAAACCCGAAATGGTTAATGAGGTGATATTTGGTAATGTACTTCAAGCCGGTCTAGGGCAAAATGTAGCGCGACAAGTATCTATCCACTCAGGCATTCCACAGGAAGTTCCTTCTATGACCATTAATAAGGTATGTGGATCCGGTCTTAGATCGGTTAGCCTTGCAGCTCAAATTATTAAATGCGGTGATGCTGACTGTATCGTTGCCGGAGGAACAGAAAATATGAGCCAAGCACCGTATTTAATGCCAAAAGCAAGATGGGGTGCTAGAATGGGCGATACTAAAATGATTGACTATATGGTACATGATGGCTTAACAGATGTTTTCAATAATTACCATATGGGTATTACTGCTGAAAATATTGTTGATCAATGGGGCTTAACTCGTGAAGAATTAGATGAATTTGCAGTAAGATCACAACATAAAGCTGAAGCAGCCATTAAAGAAGGTAAATTCAAAGATGAAATCGTGCCGGTTGAAATTCCTCAACGTAAAGGCGATCCAATCATTTGTGATACAGATGAATATCCTAAAGCAGGTGCAACCCTGGAAAAAATGGCTAAGCTAAGACCTGCTTTCAAAAAAGACGGTGCTGTAACAGCTGCTAACTCATCCGGTATTAATGATGGCGCTGCGGCAGTAGTTGTTATGGCAAAAGAAAAAGCTGAAGAATTAGGATTAAATATTCTTTGTACTATAAGAGCTACAGGCTCTGCAGGGCTTGATCCTACTATCATGGGATACGGTCCGGTTCCGGCAACAAAAGTTGCTTTAGAAAAAGTAAATATGAAGATAGAAGATATTGATTTAATTGAAGCAAATGAAGCGTTTGCTGCTCAATCAGTAGCTGTTTGCAAAGATTTAGGATTAGATCCTGAAAAAGTAAATGTTAACGGTGGAGCAATTGCAATAGGTCACCCAATTGGAGCATCTGGTGCAAGAATCTTGTTAACGCTTATTTACGAAATGCAAAAAAGAGATGCTAAAACAGGTTTAGCAACCCTTTGCATTGGCGGAGGCCAAGGTACATCATTAATAATTGAAAGATAAATTCTTTTACAGTGAATGAAATGCCTCTGCTTTTAGTAGGGGCATTTTGTTCACCTTATTTATGATTTCCTCATACAATAATAAATAAGTAGTTATGGCTTTATTATTGGGGGGGAAAAGCATTGAAATATCCCGTAAAAATTTATGATTTTGATGAAAAAAAAGTCCTTACTCTTGATATAAATGATGTTATAGCTTTAATTGCAGCTTCCAGTATGCCTTTTACTTTTCCAGATGAAGCAATAAAAGCACAAATTATTGTTGCAAGAACTTTTATAGCAAGAAGATTAAAATATCTAGGTGGTAAAGGTTGCAGCCTTAATAATACCGCAGATATTTGTAATACGACCCATTGTATTAATTTTTTATCAAAAGAGGAATTAAAAGAGAAATGGCGAAATGATTATAATAAAAACTGGGCGCATTTAAATAAGCTGCTTGAAGAAACTGAAGATAAAATTATAGTTGTCAATAATAAACCTATATTACCACTTTTTCACGAAGCTTGTGGTGGTGCTACAGAAAATAGCGAAAATATTAATGGTACGCCCATATCTTATTTAAGGAAGACATTTTGTAACTACTGTAAAGAAAATATTAAAGACATTACAAATAAAAATATAAACATTGAAGAAATTGAACAAACTTTGGACACGAGTATGACCATGTTATATTGGGAAAATCACCCAGAAATCAAAGGTTTTATTGAAAATGTCGAACAAGATGAAGAAGGACGCATAAAATCATTAAAAATTGGAAATAAAGTATTTAAAGGTCATGAAATAATAGATTATTTAGGCATCCAATCGACTCGATTTGGATGGGCACCTAGAGTTATTACTTTTCAATCCAAAGGCTGTGGTGACGGACTAGGACTTTGCCAATATGGGGCAAAAATGATGGCAAAAGAAGGAAAAACAGCTGAGGATATATTAAGATATTATTATACGGGTATTGATATTTCTGTTATCAAACCTTATGACCCTTCAAAACCCCTGGAAGGCAGAACCATTTTACTGGATCCCGGCAATGGGGTAAAAAAAGATAAAGGTTATTGTGGAAGAGATTTAATGCTTCAGATTTGCAATGAAATAAAAGAACATCTTTTATCTTGGGGTGCAAAAGTATATCTTACCAGAGAAGAGGATAAATTTTGCTCATTACAAGAAAAATCCAAAATTTCTAATGCTGTAAACCCAGATTTTTATATTGCGATAAACTGTAATCACGCTAAAAACAAAAGTTTATCGGGCACTGATATATTCCATTTTAGAGGAGATCAAGAAAGCAGGGCATTAGCTGAAAGTATCTCCGATAGGTTTAGTAACAGTACCGATTTAATTCAAAAAGGCGTTAAGATTGCTGATTTATCCATCTTTAAAGAAATACGCGTCAATGCATTATTAATTGAATTAGGATATTTGTCTAATGAGCAAGATAAACAAGTACTAGAAAATTCTAATGGCAAAAAATGTATATGTAAATCAATTTCGGAAGCGATTCATGAATTTTACACAGGCAGATAAAAATTTACATTTATTTTCTAAAAATCATTGACGCATTATTATTTGCTGTGTATAATGGTACTTTAAAGGCATGAATAATGCGTCATGAGTTTTGAAAGAAGGTGGTATCTTGGCGCAAACTAATGACATAGCTAAAATAAAGAAGGCAATAGAGGATATGTTAGGCGTTAAAGTAAGGCTTAAAACGAACAAAGGAAGAAAAAAAATATCCATTCGCACAGGAGTAGTAGAGCATACATATCCAAATATCTTTACTGTAAGAATAAGAGATAAATACGACAAAGAACGAACCGTTTCATTTGCATATACAGACATTCTTATTAGAAATGTTCAGATAATGCCTTTTGAAGAAGAGCATACAAAGCAAGTTAGTTAACTAAGAAAACCGGATCAAATTGGATCTGGTTTTTTTATTGGGCGAATATATATTGTCTGATTATAGCAGGATAAAGTATTTTAATAAATTTTTTCTCACAATTATACAAGTTTTATTTGTATGTAAGATAAAAGTAATCATATTTTTGTACAAACAAAATATGATTATAGTAAATAGGTGGACTGTATTCCTATACGACATACCACCTAAAGAGTGAGGAGGAAGAAATGATGACAACAGAATCAATAAAAGATTCCTTTAAGATGCTACAAATGACTGAAAAAGAAACCACACAGATTCTACTAGAAGAAGATATTCTTGTGCCTGATATTAAACCAGATTTATCTAACATTGTATCGATTGAAGGTAAAGTGAAAATTATTGATAAAGATATTGCTAACGGTAAAGTTAAGTGTACAGGAAAAATGGACCTGAAAATATTATATGTTCCTGTTGAAAATAGGGGAGATTATCCACTAGTTCCAATGGATGCGGTTGTAGATTTTAGGAATGAATTGGACTATCTTATTTTAGATAAATCAGAAGTTGAAGTTTTTGTTAATGTCGAGCATATGGATTACTCTATCGTCAATGAAAGAAAGTTAAAAATAAAAGCAGTAGCAAACATTACGGCAAAATCCTATCAAACACTCAACATGGATTTGGTATCCAAAACAGAAAATGAAGAAATGCAATTTCTCAAAAATCAAATAAAATATACAGATATTTTAGAGCGGAAAAAAGCAGCCATAGACATAAAAGAAGAACTCAGTATCAAGGATGGTATGCCGGAAATTGGTCAAATATTAAATTGGGATATTAATATCTTTGAAAATCAAAAGCAGATCATTAACGATAGAGCTGTTATTAATGCAACGATACAGTACAATATATTGTACCTAAGTGATGAAGTAGAGCCTACGCCTGTATTGTTTAGAGATACATCAGAATTTACACAATTTATAGATATCAAAAATATAGAAAGTAATGTAGACAGCAAAGTGGATTTTTCATTAAACTATTCCAATATTACTCTAAAGCAAGATGTAGAAGAAAATGCTACGCTGTTAGAAGCAGATATTGATATTCAAACGGACATAGAGATATCCCAATTAAAAGAAAAAGAAATACTAATAGATGCTTATCATCCTCAAAAAGAAATAGAAGTAGAAAAAGATATCATTAAATCCAAACGATTATGTGGAAAAGGTGCGGCGGAAATACCTGTTAGAGAAATCATTACACTGCCCGATATGAATCCGGATGCTGCTAGGATTGTTAATATTACGGCTAAGGTTATAGAAACAGACAGCTATGTTGAAAATGAAAAAGATATCGTTGAAGGTGTTTTAGTTATAACTGTTTTATACCAATCCAATGAAGAAAGTAAAAATATTGTGGGTTTCAAAGAAGAAATTCCATTTAGGCATGCTATAGAAATTCAAGGCTTGAACGATAACAGCGAAATGGAAAGAGATATTTCAATTAGAAAAAATGAATTTGAGTTGATGAACGCCAAACAAATTGAGATCAATGCCGACATATATATGAAGAGCATTGCATATTCTAAAGAGACTTATGAAGCGCTAACGAAAGTAGCGGTATTAGATGAAGTTATCAGCGTTGAATCAGATCCAAGTATTATTGTTTATATCATCAAGAAAGACGACAACCTTTGGAAGATCGCAAAAAAATATAGAACAACCATAGAAGAAATAAAAACCATCAATAATATAGTGGATGAACAAGAAATTAGATCAGGAGAAAAACTAATCTTACTAAAAAATTGCCAATAAACAAATAAAACAATCTAATTTTTAAATAAATTGTGGGTTGGGTCCTGGTGCCCAACCTAAACTTTTGCTAAAAAACGTCCCATTTCACGACTTTTACAAAAGAAAAGCTTTTTTCTTTCTGTGAGATAATGTATAATACTGTATACAATAAACAATTTTAGGCGGAATATTATGAATAAACAAATAACTTTGAAAGCCAGAGCAAAGATAAATCTTGCATTAGATGCTATAAAAAAAAGAGAAGATGGATATCACGAAGTCAAGATGATTATGCAGGAAATTGATTTATTTGATGAAGTATCCGTACAAGAGGATTCAGGTTCAGAAATAAAGGTTAATTCAAATTTGGATTATCTTCCCAATGACGATTCGAATATTGCGTACAAGGCTGCAGAACTTTTATTAAAGACTTATAATATTAAAAAAGGCGTTAGCATAGATATCCATAAAAATATTCCAGTCTCTGCAGGTTTGGCTGGAGGAAGTACAGATGCAGCGGCTGTTTTGATAGGGCTGAATCAATTATGGGACATGCACTTGAGTAAAAATGACTTGATGAAGCTTGGCGGTAAGCTTGGAGCAGATGTGCCTTTTTGTATATTGGGGGGATGTGCTGTAGCAGAAGGCATAGGAGACGAACTCAGACCGATTGCCGGCTTAGATGCATTTGTCGTGTTATGTAAGCCTAATCTTCGTGTATCTACAGCAAAAGTTTATAGCAATCTTAAGTTAGATGAAATAGAAAAACACCCAGATGTCGATGAAATGGTTCAGCAGCTAAAAACCAATAAGATTGAAGAAATCAAATGCAATATGATTAATGTACTTGAGACAGTCACATTAACGGAAAATCCTATAGTTTCCGGGATTAAACTTAAACTGCTGGAATGCAGAGCCGAGGCTGCATTAATGAGTGGCAGCGGGCCTACGGTATTTGGACTTTATAAGGACTATAATCGAGCAAAATCTGCTTTTGAAAATTTAAAAAAGGTTTACAATGAAACTTTTTTAGTAAAAACAGTAAAGTAAAGTTTGTATCGCTAGATAATAGGTTAGGTAATGGTTAGGAGGATAATATGGACGTTGAAAAATTTGGTATACAGAACCATCGCCCTTTAAGAGAGCTGGTCTTTGAACAATTGAGGACATCCATTCTTAATGGAACTCTAAAACCGGGAGAAAGACTAATGGAAATAGACCTTGCAGAAAAACTTGGTGTCAGCAGAACACCTGTCAGAGAAGCCATAAGGAAGCTTGAACTAGAAGGCTTGGTTGTTATGGAGGTTAGAAAAGGTGCTTATGTTGCCGATGTATCCATAAAAGAAACACTGGATATTCTAGAGGTACGAAGCGTATTAGAAGGCCTTGCGGCATCTTTAGCCGCAAAACGAATTACAGATGAAGAATTAGAAAATCTACAAGTTGTAGAAGAAGAATTTAATCAGGCAGTTATTAATAATGATATGAAGAAAATGGTTGAAAAAGATACACACTTTCACAATCTGATTTTTGAAGCTACCAGAAATAAAAAACTGATTCAAATGGTAAATAGTCTTCAAGAACTGGTGCTTAGGTTTAGAGTCACCTATTTTACCGAATTTAAAAGAGCTAAAGAGATGCCCTCTGAGCATCAACTCATATACCGGTCCATACTCAACAGAGACCCAATAGCAGCCCAAAAAAATGGACAATACCATATTGACATGCTAAAAGAAACGTTACTCAATGAAGAAAGTAAATAAAAAAAATTGTAAGGAAGTAGACCAAAATATCTACTTCTATTTTTTTGCCTTTAACCAGCTACTCCACCCGTAACCCCATTCTATTCTGACATAAATCAGCAACATTATACAATCATACTTCTAACATTAAACCTCAAACTTAAAAGAATTCCACAAATCTCTATACCTTAATTCCCAATAGACGTATAAAAACCATAGTACTGGAAAAAATGATACATAAGAATTTATTTAGGTGACAGGGGACAGATCATTTTATTCTGTTGCTAACAACTTATATGAGGTGTGAATATGAAATCAAATAATAAAATGAAGGGATTGATCCTCTTACTATTTGTAATTTTACTTTGTGTTTTTTCTCTAATAGACAATGATGAAGCTTCATTGACATATGAAGATAAAATTATTCGTTTTCATGTAATAGCAAATAGTAATTCAGAAGAAGATCAGGCGTTAAAACTGAAAGTTAGAGATGAAATCATTAAATCATTAAATAATAAATTACAATCATCAGAGAATATTTTCGAGTCCCGAAAGATTCTAGAAAATAATCTTGATTTTATTGAGGATACTGCCCATAGAACGCTTCTTAAAAACGGATATGTATATGCTGTAAAAGCACACCTGGGAACCACATGGATTCCGGAAAAAACGTATGGGACTATAACTTTTCCGGCAGGCGAATATGAAGCATTGAATGTGGTTATTGGAGAAGGTAAGGGAAATAATTGGTGGTGTGTTCTCTTTCCGCCGCTGTGCTTAATAGACAGTTCAAAGCCCAGTGATGAAATCAATATTGAGGAAAGCCTTGATATGCTTACCAAAGAAGAGTATCAAATGATTATAAATGCGGCTGAAAAAAATGAGCCGGTTTTAAAGCTAAAATTTTTAACGCTTGAGAAAGCTGAAACGATAAAAGAAAAAATTCAAGAATTGTTCTTTAAGGAAAAAAACACTGAAAATACAGGAGAAAATAATATTGACTAAGTAATTTAATTTATTGCAAGAGGTATCGCAGTCTCAACGACGAAATCAAAGATTTCTGTTTCGGTTGCGTTTGACCTACGACGCAATTGAAATTGAACTGAAAAATTTTATTAAAATCAAAGATTTTAAAATTTCTGTATGAGGCCTGCAACGTAATCATAGATTACTGCTAGGGCTTCATGTTAGGTCTAAAAGGAGGAAATAGTATTGAAACGAGTCGTGTTCATATCTTTAAGTTTAACTGTTATTCTGCTAACCATATTTTTATTGAACTCTGCCTATTTGGTCCAAGACGTTTTTGCTCAAGAGATACTTTATTGGGGTTCTCAGGGTGAGACGGTTCGAAGGGTTCAACAAAAATTGATCAATTGGGGATATTTATATGGCTATGCAGATGGCTATTTTGGACAGTTAACCTTTGATGCGGTAATAAAATTCCAGAGAAAGAATGGATTAAGAGTGGATGGTGTCGTAGGACCTGAAACCTTTAATGCCCTGGGAATGTTTGTGGGTACAAGACAAGGAGGAACCTCAAGAGGTTCTACAACCAGGCAAAATGAGAAGATTCTCTTAGCAAAGGCTATAACAGGTGAAGCACGAGGAGAGCCGTATATAGGACAAGTTGCGGTTGGAGCAGTGGTATTAAACCGTATACGCAATCCATCCTTTCCTAATACCATTGCTGGGGTAATTTATCAGCCTGGTGCTTTTACAGCAGTATCGGACGGCCAAATTAATTTACCACCCACTCAGACTTCCATGAGAGCAGCTGAAGATGCTCTCAATGGATGGGACCCGACAGGAGGATGTATCTATTATTGGAATCCGGCAACTGCAACCAGCAGATGGATTTGGTCAAGAACCATAATAAGAGTAATAGGAAAACATAATTTTGGCATATAAAGCAGGGCATTGATTTTTCTATTAATCTTTAAATGATGTAAAAAAAATTAACCATAAACTTAATCTCAAAGAAAATACGGAGGGACTCTATGAAAAAGAAATACATCAATATGGGGGTTATGGTTTTTCTCATAGTTGCTGTCATAGGAACAGGTGTATGGGGATATCTTCAATATCAAGCAAAAGAGGATTACTACTTATTCATTGATAATCAGATGAGAAGAAATTATCATGATTTGGTAGGAAGCGTAGAGACCATTTCATCAGAGTTGTCTAAGCTGATGATATCTACTCAAACCAAAGAAAACATGGTTCTTTTTTCTAAGGTATGGCAAAATGCATATAACGCGGAAGATTATCTGGCACAGTTGCCTTTGAGTCATGAAGCCACTTCCAAATCGGATAAATACCTCAACCAATTAGGAGATTATACCTTTGCAATGGCTCAAAAAAGTATCAAAGGCGATACACTATCTCAGGAAGATATTGAAAACCTTGAACAGTTATATCAATACAGTATTCAACTTTCATCAGGGCTGAATGAGATAAAAGACGAGACCATTGGAGGAAAAGCTTGGCAAAATGAATATAGGAGACAACGAACATTACAGCTGCTGGAAAAGAAAACAGAGGAAATTGGAGAGCAAAATTCAGTACAAGCGCAATTTACTCAATTTGAAGAGAGGCTGAATAAATATCCGGAACTCATTTATGACGGACCTTTTTCAGAGCATGTCATTCAAGGCGCAAAACCTAAACTGCGAGGCAGCAAAATAAGCATTGAAGAAGCAGAGAAAAGGGCGAAAGATTTTATTGGAGAAGATAAGATAGAAGCAATAGAAAGAGAAGATGGCTCAAAAGGCAGAATTGTAACTCACAGCTTTAAGGTTCAACAAAAAGATTCAGATAGCCCCATCTATATCGATATATCAGAAATTAAGGGCTACACCGTATCTGTTTTAGATAACAGATCTGTTGAAAAAGCCAACATATCACGAAAACAGTCTATTGAAGTCGCAAACGATTTTCTAAATGAGAAAGGGTACCATAATATGATGCCTACGTACTCTTTGAAAACAGATAATACAGTACTAATCAATTATGCTTATACACAGGATAATGTTGTTATGTATCCTGACTTAATAAAAGTAAAGGTTGCTTTAGACAATGGCGATATAGTCGGCTTTGATGCAACACATTTCTTGACTTTGAATACGCCAAGAGATATAAAAGAGCCATCCATTTCTCCGGCTGAAGCCCGACAGTCTGTAAGCGTCCGAGCGACCATTACCGAAGAACCCAGACTCTGCTATATTCCGACTAACTTTAATGGGGAAATATACTGCTATGAAATCAAAGCCACAAAAAATGATGAACATTTTCTAATTTACATCAATGCCGATACAGGCATGGAAGAAAAAATCCTAAAAGCCATCATCAGCGAAAACGGAACGTTAATGATATGAAAATATTAAAAATCTAAAAATATGTTTTGCTCTGTAAGCAAAATTTTCTTGTAAGGTTGGGTCTCAGTGCCCAACCTTTTAATTTAACTTACATACGTAAACTTTCCCCATCCAGAAGCTGAAATGTTAAATTTATGTGATAAATTTGCAGATTAGATTCTTTTTTTGTATTCAAATGATATAATAGTAATACTATTTATAACCAGAGGTAGTATGTTCATTTTTAAATAATCATAGATTGTTTTATGATAGATTATTGACCAAAGATGCAGATGAAATCAAATTATTTGGGGGGATTCCTATGGCTAGTAAAATAAAGTTGGGTATTGTTTTTGGGGGGCGCTCAGGTGAACATGTGGTTTCATTAATGTCGGCCACTTCAGTTATAAGAGCAGTAGATAAACAAAAATACGACATCATATGTATTGGTATAACCAGACAAGGGCGCTGGATGCTTTATGAGGGCCCTGTTGAAAACATAGAAAACGGCCAATGGGAAGAAATCGCTCAAAATTTATACGATCAGAACCCAAATCAATATGCCTTTGATCTTATAGGAACCCATAATCCATTAAAAGATAAAGTAGATGTAGTGTTTCCTGTATTACATGGACCATATGGTGAAGATGGTACCATTCAAGGGCTTTTTGAAATGGCGGACATACCCTATGTAGGAGCAGGTGTTCTTGGGTCTGTTACTGCAATGGATAAGGCCTGTTCAAAGGTTTTGTTTGAAAGAGAAAATCTGCCTATATGTGATTATACCGTTATTTTTAGAAAAGACTTTGAAGAAGAGCCAAATAAAATCATTGCTCAAATTGAAAAGGATTTTGATTATCCTGTATTTATAAAACCGGCTAATTTAGGATCAAGTGTAGGTATATCTAAAGCGCATAACCCAAAAGAACTATCGGAAGGACTCTTGGAAGCTTGCCGGTATGATAGAAAAATCATCATAGAAGAATTCATTAACTGCAGAGAAATAGAAACAGGTGTCATGGGCAATGATAATCCAAAAGCAGCTGCAGTAGGTGAAATTATACCATCCAAAGAATTCTATGATTATGAAGCCAAGTATTTCGATGGGGGCAAATCTAAAATATGTATACCTGCAAATATCAAAAAAGAACAAGAAGAGAAAATAAGAGCATTAGCTATTGATGCCTATAAAGCATTAGACTGCTGCGGCTTTGCCCGAGTAGATTTCTTTATCTCTAAAGAAACAGAAAAGATATACATTAATGAAATTAATACCATTCCCGGGTTTACAGCATTTAGCATGTTTCCGCTTTTGTGGGAAGAGGAAGGTGTTGAATATTCTAAGCTTATTGACAAATTAATAGCATATGCCCTTGAAAAATATGAAGAAAAAAGTAGAAATGCACTAAAGCTGGAGGTGGAAGAGGCATGAAAAACATAATGTTAAAAATTATTGGAAAACAAATGGGCAAGGGTGGAGAAGAAGAGGTTATTGAATTGATTACCGAAGGGAAGTATTACAGAAAAGGAGATACCACGTACTTGGTATATCAGGAAACCGAGTTATCAGGAATAGAAGGGTGTGTTACAACCCTTAAAATAACAGATGACCTTATTAAAATGAAAAGATTCGGAACCGCATCCTCAGAAATCCAATTTGAAAAAGGAAAAAGATTTAATACCCATTATAATACCCCTTATGGCAACGTTGAAATGGAAGTGGTAACTAAACGGATTGAGAATGCATTAAATATTCAAGATGTGACAGGATCTTTAAAAATAGAATATGATATCAGCCTGCAGGGCCTAGTGGAAGGTAAAAATAAAATTAATATAGAAATCATGAAGAATAGAAAAAATTAATAAAAGGAGAGAAGCAAGTGAAAAATAAAAAGAGAATAGCACGTATACTAGCATTAGTTATAGCATTTTTAATGATATTCTTTTCTTTAGCCAATATGGCTTTTGCAGAGGAAGAGAAAGATATCACTTATGTGGACGAGCAGTTGGATTTTTTAAAAGACTTAGTCAAGTATGTGGATGCGAAATATGCTGACGATATCGATTATGAAAAAATCGTAGATGAAGTATATAATGGATTTTTTGAAGCATTGGACCCGTATAGCACTTATTTTACAAGAAATGATGAGTATGATGATTTTGTTGAATCCGTTTCCGGTGAATATACAGGAATAGGAGTTGTTATTACAACAAAAGACAATCAGTGTGTCGTTATATCTGCTATGGCAGATGGTCCTTCCTATGAAGCAGGCATATTATCAGGTGATGTTATTGTAAGTGTAGATGGAGAAGATGTATCAGAGGCTACTTCAGAATATATTGTAAGCTTATTAAGAGGCGAACCCGGTACGAAAGTAACCGTAGGCATAAAAAGAGAAGGGTATGCAGAAAATCTTCAGTTTGAAATTATAAGAGAAACCATAAAACTATCTTCAGTATCCCATGAAGTGAAAGAAAATCATATTGGCTATATTCGAATTGTAAGCTTTGACAGTAATACCGGAGAAGAATTTAAAGATGCTTTAGCAAAACTAAGAGAAGAAAATATACAGTCCTTAATTATTGACTTAAGAAACAATGGCGGGGGCTATATCAATACGGCTTTAGAGGTAGCAGAGGCAATCGTTCCAAAAGGACCTATCATGCACTTTGAATCAAAGGGAGAAATTACGGAAACTTATGAATCCGAAACACCACAAATAGATATTCCTGTTGCGGTTCTAGTAAATGGCGGCACTGCCAGTGCTTCAGAAATAATGGCAGGTGCCATACAAGACAGCAATTCAGGAACCATAATAGGCACTCAAACATTCGGAAAAGGTTCTGCTCAAACATCTCTCAACCTTAAAAATGGTGGCGGCATGAAGTTGACAGTAGCCCATTTTCTGACACCCAATAAAAATGTTATTCACCAAAATGGCATTACACCGGATATTGTAATAGAAAATAAAGCCAACCCGGATTTTGATGAACTTGTAGAGCAAGCCGAACAATTTGCCCCAATGATTGAATCCCAAAAACCCACTTTAAACGACCAAGGGTTAAATGTATTTGGCGCACAGCAAAGACTTGCATTCTTAGGATATGACCAAGTGCGAGTAACAGGAATATTAGATGAAGTAACTTTTGAAGCCATCAAACATTTTCAAACAGCAAAAGGAATCTTTCCATATGGCGTCTTAGACCATACCACAAGAGACCTGCTAGAAACAGAAATTGTCGATTACCTAAACAATTTAAATAGAGATGCACAGCTAGAAAAAGCAATAGAGATACTAAAATAAAAATAAGATTTAAATAAGGGTGGCACTTTTGTGGCCACCCTAAACAATAATCATTAATTTATCTACACTGTTTAAATGAAATCATTACTAGTTTACACAAAATACAAATCCTTAGTCGGAAACTCCGGCTCACAAGTAATATGAATACCTAATTTCCTAAATATATTTTCATCAGCTTGGCTGATAATATTGGATGAATGTGCTTCAAAGTTTTTAAGACATTCCAGCTTTGTCATTGCCAAAGCTGCAGTTGGATTGGTAGCTGCACTGATACTTAAAGCAATTAATATTTCCTCAAGATTCAACACGGGATTTTTGCTTCCAAGGGTATCCTTTTTAAGGTTCAATATAGGCTCCAATACAATAGGCGATATCAACAAAATCTCATCCGAAATATCCGATAAAACTTTAATGGAATTTAGTATAGCACTAGCAGAAGCATTCATCAAAGAAGAAGCTTTACCGGTAACAATCCTGCCATCATGAAGCATAATTGCCATAGCAGGAACACCTGTTTTCTCTGATTTTTCCTTTGCCGGTTGTACCACCAGCCTGTCCTCCGGCTTTAAATTGAGTTCTTTCATAATGACAT
The DNA here is from genome assembly GCA_028279945.1 of Clostridia bacterium. Taxonomy (GTDB): domain Bacteria; phylum Bacillota; class Clostridia; order Peptostreptococcales; family JAAYPU01; genus JAKSCF01. The sequence goes on along the minus strand of JANQMT010000150.1, from coordinate 6,209 downwards.
TTATTCTTTGTGCGGTTTCTAAGTCTATAATCCCTTGTTTATGATCGCACCAGGACTTATAATACCTTCTTATAATTTCTTGTTTTCCAGCTTCCTTTACCACCGCATCATCAAATATACCATAACCGGCCATATTGACACCCATATCGGTAGGGGACTTATAATTAGAATCATCTCCTACAATGGTGGATAGGATGGTTTTAACAATAGGAAAAACTTCAATGTCCCTATTGTAATTAACGGTAGTTTCCCCATAAGTATCTAAATGAAAAGGATCAATCATATTAACATCCTTAAGATCTATAGTGGCTGCTTCATAAGCAATGTTAACCGGATGCATCAATGGAAGATTCCAAATAGGGAAAGTCTCAAATTTTGCATAACCGGCCTTAACACCTCTCTTATGCTCATGATAGAGCTGAGAAAGAGCTGTAGCAAGCTTTCCGCTGCCGGGACCCGGTGCGGTAACCACCACAAGGGGTTTAGTAGTTTCAACATATGAGTTAATGCCATAACCCTCATCACTTACGATGGTATCAATATCATGAGGATAGCCTTGTATATGCCGATGAATATAGGTTTTAACACCCCTCATCTTAAGTTTCTTGATAAAAATATCAGCAGAAGGCTGTTCTGCATACCTGGTAATTACCACACTGTTGATAGGAATCTCCCAATTATTAAAATTATCTATTAACCTCATAACTTCCATATCATAAGTTATTCCAACATCTGAACGAATTTTATTACGTTCAATATCCCCTGCGTGAATAGAAAATATTATTTCGGCTTTGTCTCTCAGTTTATGTAACAGCTTAACCTTTGCATTGACATCAAAACCTGGAAGTACTCTGGCAGCATGAAAATCATCAAAAAGTTTCCCGCCAAACTCTAGGTAAAGCTTATTGTCAAATCTTTCGATTCTCTTTAGTATATGTTCCGTCTGTTTTTCAATATATAAGTCATTATTGAATCCAATCTGCAAGCACACTCACTCCCTCTTCTAAATTAACTTAGATATAATATCATTTTTTGTCGATAAAAACAATTAAAAATAAAATTTATTATAGATATATAAAAGGATTTAGATTAAAATAGTAGAGGAGATTATTCAAAGCATTTTCCAATTTAATTTATTCCTTTAAATCCTAATATTTTAAAGCAAAGCGCTCACGTTAGATATGTAGTCTATTTTCTTAATTGCTATAAATTAACAAATAATAACTTGTCTTTAACTTATATAATGATCTAAATAATAGATTTTCTTCTAGTATAAAAGACTTCCTTATTAATATAGATGTCAACTTATATTAAAAAAATATAAGGGAAATATATATGAGATTAAATATGTTTTTTTGTATTTCTTAGTTTTCTATAAGTTTTCTTGTTTAAAATTAAATTTTTTTGGGGGTGTATCATGTCAACAAAGTACATATTTATAACCGGAGGAGTCGTATCCTCTTTAGGAAAAGGAATTACTGCTGCGTCATTGGGATGTCTTCTGAAAAGCAGAGGGCTAAAAGTAATGATTCAAAAATTCGATCCATATATCAATATTGATCCCGGAACCATGAGTCCTTACCAGCACGGGGAAGTATTTGTTACCGATGACGGCGCAGAAACCGATTTAGACTTAGGGCATTATGAAAGGTTTATAGATGTTAATCTCAACAAGTATTGTAACGTAACATCAGGAAAAATATATTGGACAATCTTAAATAAAGAGAGAAAAGGAGAATTCCTAGGGGCTACCGTACAGGTGATCCCGCATATTACCAATGCCATTAAAGAACGAGTAGTACGAGTCGGGCAGCAAGACGATGCAGATATTGTTATTACTGAAATTGGCGGTACGGTAGGAGATATAGAAAGCGAGCCCTTTTTAGAGGCCATACGACAAATCAAATACGATGTAGGACAAGACCGTGTGATGTATATTCACGTTACCTTGATTCCTTACCTTTCCGCAACAGGAGAAATTAAAACCAAGCCGACACAACACAGCGTTAAAGAGCTGAGAGAAATTGGTATCCAACCCGATTCCATTGTTTGCCGTACAGAAAAACCATTAACACAAGAAGTAAAAGACAAGATTGCTCTTTTCTGTAACGTGGACAGCGAGAGTGTTATAGAAAACAGCAATGCTGATTCTTTGTATGAAGTCCCACTGGTATTAGAAAAGAATGGTTTTGCGGATATCGTATGCAAACAATTAAAAATAGACTGCAAAAAGCCTGACCTGGAGGAATGGAAAAGTGTTGTGTCAAAAGAAAAAGCGCTGAAAAAAGTAACAAAAATTGCTTTAGTCGGAAAATATGTAGAATTAAAGGATGCTTATTTATCGGTAGCTGAGGCTTTAAAGCATGCAGGCATAGCAAACGATACCAAAATCGATATACAATGGATACATTCAGAAGATATCAATGAAAGCAATGCACATGAGATCTTAAAAGATTCAGGTGGTATTCTGATACCGGGAGGCTTTGGAGACAGAGGAATAGAAGGAAAAATAAGTGCTGCTAAGTATGCCAGAGAAAATAAAATCCCTTTCCTGGGAATTTGTTTAGGGATGCATATTGCAGTCATCGAGTTTGCCCGAAATGTATTAGGTCTTAAAGGCGCTCATTCATCAGAAATAAATCCGGATACCCCTTATCCGGTCATCGACCTAATGCCGGACCAAAAAGATATATCCGACATGGGCGGCACCATGAGATTAGGACTCTATCCTTGTAAAATGATAAAGGATTCTCTTGGAGAAAAGGCTTATAATGAGGGCTTAATCTATGAAAGGCATCGGCATCGCTACGAATTTAATAATATCTATAGAGAACAATTTGCAGAAGCCGGTTTGAAAATATGCGGTTTATCCCCGGATGATCGGCTTGTAGAGATCATAGAGTTAAAAGACCACCCATGGTACGTAGCCGGACAATTCCACCCAGAATTCAAATCCAGACCCACAAGACCCCACCCGCTATTCAAAGAGTTCATAAATGCAGCAAAAAAATAACTTTGTTATTATTAGTTTAAGATTAAGCTTAAAAAAGGAAGGTCTTTGCAACGCAAAGCCTTCTTTTTCTGTCCCCTAACACAACCTATCCCCTAACTCAAATTGAAATCATATTGTAACATTCCCGTAATAGACATTCCGATATATTGGGTTTATAATATGTCTAGTAGATGATGGTGCCGAGATATTGAAATGATAGTGACGAATCCACATTTAATTCCTATATTGATTCGTAAATATTAAACCAAAAACCATCTTTATTACAGTTATATTACAAAACAGTCAAGACATTGACTGGCTATTTTTACAATAGTATAATTAAACGAGATAGAATGTGGGGTATGTCCAACATACAACCGCTTCTATATAAATCGTCAGATTATCTTTTGAAGGGGGAGATGGTTTGACAATTCATCAAATTATGGCCCTTTCAAAAATTTAATTATTTTTTAAATACAAAAGGAGGAACATTTTATGCGAAAAGTACTTTCACTCGTACTTGTACTTTCATTAGTACTTGGCAGCTTCGGTTTTGCATTTGCTGCAGACACTGATTCAGCTATCAAAGATGTACCTGCAGACGTAGAAGGCACTAAATATGAGACTGCAGTACAAGTATTAATGGCACTTAACGTTGTAACAGGCTATCCGGATGGAACTTATAAGCCGGAGGGAGCTGTAACAAGGGCAGAAATGGCTGCACTTATTGTAAGAATCTTAGGACTTGGTAGTTCTGCAGATTATGTGAATGCAAGTAACTTCAGCGATATGTCAGGCCATTGGGCAGACAAATATGTTGCAGTTATTGCCGGTAAGGGTGTTGTAAATGGATATCCGGATGGAACATTTAAACCTGATGCACAAGTTTCTTTTGCAGAAGCAACTACTATGGTTGTAAGAGCACTTGGATACATTGACGGCGCCGAAGATTTAGTTGGAAATTGGCCGGTAAACTACGTATCTTTAGCAGATGAGCTTGATATTACTGATGGTGTGAAGGTTGTTTATGCAGCAGCATCAGACAGAGGTTCAATTGCAAAAATGCTTTACAATTCTCTTGATGTTCAAAATGTAACTGTAAACAAAGATATGGAAGTTAAGGGAAAAGAAGATTCTAAAAAGAATAAAATTACTTTCCTTAACAAATTAGATTGCTACTTGCAAGAAGGCGAAATAATTGAAGCTGATTGGGTAGGCGATGAAGATTACACATTAATTGACCTTACTGATTATGTATACGCAGATGTAGATGTATACAGACTAGATGATGATGACGATTATGAAGGCGATTATGAAGAAAAAGATCCTATCATTGCTATCGATGATGTTAATAGTGACATCGTTACCGGTGAATTTGATAAGGATGACTCTGAAGTTGAAGATGCTGATGGAGAAACATTTGATGTTTCTAAAATTAAAACTAATACAGACATTTTCCTAAATGGTGGAGAAGCAAACTATGAAGCTGTAAGTGATTTCTTAGATGGATTTGACATGACTGTTTATGGTGAGCTTGATGATGATGATGATGATGAATTTGCTACTATTGACGGTATCGTTGCATGGGCACCTACTGATTCGTATCTAGTAGAAGACGATGATATGGATGACATTAAAGATGTTCTTGAAGATGATGAAGGTGAAGTATTTGGTGTTGAATTACCTACAGTAGATAATGATGGTGATGAACTTGATATGGCTAATATCATCGTTGAAGGTGCTGTAGACAGCCTTAAAGATATCGAAGAAGATGATGTCGTAACGGTATATGCTTCTTCTGGTGACGAAAACGAAGATACAAAAGAATACGACAAAGTAAAATTTGTAGTTACAAGAGAAGTAGTAGAAATCAAAATCAGGAAAAAAGATGAGAAAAAAGTTATTGATACAGATGGCAACACATATAAATTTACTGTAAATGAACTACATGTTGTTGACTGTGACGAAGATGTTGATCAAAATGAATTTAGTATTGGTGATGTTTATGAAGTAAGACTTGACGAATTTGGATATATTCATGCTTCTTCAGAAATAGAAACAACACCGGATCAATATGGTATCGTAGTTGCAGCAGATGATAAAAGTGGTACTGTAGATGCAAAACTTAGACTTTTCACAAGCGAAGGTGATACAACTACTTTCGATGTAGATGTTGATGATGAAGATACAGAAGCTGCACTTATATCCGACGGTGTTTGGGGCTCGTACCTTGATACAGCGTTTGGTGTATCAGGCACTTCAACTTTTGAAAATCCTGATCAAGTATTAGTAGTATCTTACAAACTTGATAAGTCAGGCGATATTGATGAGCTAACAGCAGTGATTACAGGTTCTACTTTAAAGGGTGATGACGATTACAGCGAAAAGAGCGATAAGTGGAGTGGCGAAGGATTTGTCAGTGCACCTGTAATCTTTGATGTATCAGATGACGCTGATCTTATAAATACTCCACCTGTTCCTGATTATTCCTTAACAGACGGTGACGATGATGATTGGGATGTTGTCAATGAACTTAAAGATGGTGATGACTATAACGCTCTATATAGCTTAGATGAGGGTGACATTGATGTTATGGTAATCTTCCAAGGAACTTCAGAAAATGAATACTTTGCTGTTAACAGTATCGTTGAAATTGAGGATGACAAAACTGAAGTAGAAGGTTTTGTTGACGGTGATGCAGTTACTAAGATTGCAGATACAACTGATCTAGAAGATGAGGATCATGATCATTTCGTATATGTAGTAGAATATAATGCTGGTGAAATCAGTAGTGCTACGATGGTTAGAACTCACAGTAGTCTAGGTAGACGTGGTCCCCAAGATGTCGGTAATAATGATGCTGCACAATATGGATACGATTTTGGTAAGGTTGAAGATAAAGGAAGCAATGGATTTGATCTTGAGGGCGAAGGATTTGTAGAATTAGCAGATGATAAGGTAGTATATGTAACCGTATTCAAGGATGAAAAACCGGATGAAATCGAAGTTGGAGGAGAAAGCGACATCCGTAGAGATGATTTTGTAATCGTTCTTTATGATGAAGATGGAGAGGCTGACCTGATAGTCGTAATTGAAGAAGATGATTATGAAGATTATGTAAAATTTATGGATAAAGAAAATTTAATCTAACTAAAATAAGTTTTTAAAGAGTCGGGATATCCCGACTCTTTAAAAACTTATTTTAGTTAGATTAAAT
>JANQMT010000149.1:0-29423 GCA_028279945.1 Clostridia bacterium | reverse complement strand
ATCCTTGATTCCTCCATCTGCTTTCAGTCCCATGTCCGAACCCACGATGTTTCTAAAAAACTTAATGTCTTCGGCATTTACGCCTACCGGTCTTGTTGTAGTTGCTATCTTTAGGAAGTCTGCACCGGATAGTTTGGCAATCAAAGCAACTTTTATCTTCTCTTCTTCCGTAAGCAGCCCCAGATCTACAACTGCTTTAATAAGTGCCCTCTTCTCAGAGGCTTTTACAACTGCCTCAATTTCTTCCTTCACAGCCCTTAGTTTCCCTGCCTTGACCATACCCACATTTATAGGTAGATCAATTTCTGCAGCTCCATTTTTTATTACTTCATGGGTTTCAAAAACCTTGGTTTCAATAGATGCTATCCCCATAGGAAAACCAACGGCTGTGGAAACCATAACACCGGTTCCTTTCAGCAGCTCCGCTGCCAAAGAGACAAAACAAGGCGACAACGAAACGTTTCTAAACTTGTATTTTACAGCCTCTTCACAAAACTGTTTTACCATTGCAGGTGTGGCATCCGGTCTTATCATGGAATGCTCCATTACTGCTGCTAGTTGCACATCAAAATCCAACCGCTTTGAAGCTGTGGACATATTTGTTGAACCATCGCCTTTGCTAGTATGATGGTGTTGTTGTTTGAGTGTTTCTTGAATCACCTCTTTAACGATTTTATCGATATCCTTTTGATCCATTTGAATCCCTTCTTCCAGTTTTATCGACACATGATGTTGATAAGCGCTATTCTTTAACCACTTTAGCCTCTGACCAAAAATTCAAACTGCCTAATGCTGTTTATATTATGATCTTAAATATTGAAGAACTTCCTGCAGCGACTTCATATGGTCCTCATAAGCCGGCCAATATTCCACACCAAAATATCCGTTATATCCTGTTTTTTCCACTGCTTTTATGATATTGGGATAGTCGTTTTCTCCTAAGAAGAGCTCGTTTCTGCCAGGTACTCCCGCCGAATGGAAATGGCTGATGCAGTCTATATTCTTCTGAATGGCATCTATGATATTTCCTTCCATAATCTGAATATGATAAACGTCATATACCATTTTTATGAATGGGCTATTCACACATTTAATCATTTCAAATCCTTTATATTGTGAATCGAGATAATGACCCTTACATTCTACTATAGAATTTAAAGGCTCTATATTGATGGTTACGCTTTCCTTTTCTGCAACTTCAGCAAGTCTTTTTAGGTTTTCAATGATGATGTTCTTTTGTGAATCAGATTTGCTTTCCGTATTGCCTGAAAAGATAATCATTGAGCTGCAATCCATTTCTTTCATCATACCAATTGTCTCATTGACAGCCTTTAACAGTACAGGATATGGATTGTCAAGAACATATTGAAAAATGCCGTTTATGGTACACATCGCTACCTTAACATTATTTTCACTGGCAATTCTGCCAAGCTTTTTCACATCCTTTATTTCTGAATCCCAAAACTCAATTGCACTGAATCCAAGCTCTGCGGCCACCTTTATCCTGTCATAAAAGTCCATATTGGTAAGTACCGGTTCTATATTCAAAGATAATTTTAAAATGATAATTCCCCCTTATTGATACAATTTTTCTCACAAAATATATATTAACCAATTATTGCGGAGCCTTAGTCTTCAATCTTTTCTTTTACCATTATATCTGTGACAACAGCTAAAATAAGCACAATACCCTTGACAAGAGATTGGAAGTATGGCTCCATGCCTATTACCTGCATCCCTGCCGTCAAACACATGATAATCAAAACCCCAACGATGGTTCTGGCTACCGAACCTTCTCCACCTGAAAAACTGGTTCCGCCCAACACAACAGCAATCATAGCATCCAGCTCCATTCCTGCGCCTGTTACAGGGTCGCCAAGAGATAAAAGGCTGGTTCTTGCTATACCTGCTAAAGCAGAGCAAAATCCAACTAAAATATAAAGGGACCACACTGTCTTCACAACATTAATACCTGAGAGCTCTGCCGCTGTTTTGTTTCCTCCTATAGCCACCGCATACTTTCCAAGTACGGTCTTCCTTTGAAGTATAATCAGAATGATGATTACCCCACATGTTACATAGAAAGAGACTGGCAAACCCAAAAAGAAAGGTGTGCGAGCAAATTTCACGATGTCTTCCGGAAGCCCTTTGATCAATCCGATTCCTCCAGGGGAAAGTAACTTTCCTAGTCCAATACAGAGGCTCATTGTAGCCAACGTTGCAATAACAGGTACGATACGAAGCCTGACTACCAGAAGTCCATTGACATATCCAAGGAATATGCCCAATATCAGTGTGATGGTACTTGACAGCATATAGCCCAAATTAGCCTTCAATAGCAGCGAAAAAACGACTGAACAAAGACCAAGCATTCCACCTACTGAAAGGTCAATGTTTCCTGATATCATCAACAGTGTTACTGCCGTTCCTATAAGTAACAGTGGTACCGACTGCCTTAAAATATTTACTATATTAGGACCTTGAATAAATTTTACGGAAACCGAACTGAAAATCAATATAATCAGCAATAAAACACTAAGGACATATAGATTCTTAACCGCAGTTTTCCATGAAAATCTTTTGAGGATATGCATATCTTCCACCCCCTTACACATTTCTCTTATTTAATGCTAAACGCAGTGCCAGTATCGCAGCAATGATTACAAACCCTTTGACCAGCATCTGCATAGAGGGCTGAAATCCAAGCATATTAACTGAAGTACTAAGAATACCGATGATAAAGGCACCCACTACCGCACAAGTAACAGAGCCAAACCCGCCGAAAATACTGGTTCCACCCAAAACAGTGACGACCAGCGCATCAAACTCATACCCGGTACCCAATGTACAGTTACCTGCGTTGAACCTTGAAGCCATGATAATTCCCGCTATCCCCGCCAGAAACGAGCTGAAGATATAAAGCATGGTAACATGCTTATCGACCTTTATACCGGATAAACGTGCGGCTGTTTGATTGGCACCTATTAGATAAGTCCTTCTGCCAAATACCGTTTTATTCTCTATAATCAATGCGATGAGCAGCAATATAAGCATAATCACGACTGCCAGATTTATGGTTCCTATGATGGTAAATTGACCAATTATTTTAAAGTGAGCCGGCAAGCCGGTTATCCTTTGGGCACCTTTTGCAACAATCATCGCAATGCCTCTTGAAACCGCCATTGTACCTAGTGTTGCAATAACCGAATTCACTCTCAGCCTTACAATCAGCAATGCGTTGAGAGCTCCCATGATCATACAACACAACAAGGTTAAAAATATTGCCGTACCATAATCCAAGCCAAGTCCGCTGCCTAAGTCATTCGCTGCCGCACCCTGTACCTGACAAAAATATGCCGAAAGAACTGCAGCCATTGATATGATGCCACCTACGGACATATCAAAATAGCCCGATATCAGTAAAAAGGTTACACCGATGCTGAGTATGATGATTTCTGCTTGTTGTGCAATCAGATTGGATATGTTGTTGATGTCAAAGAATCTTGGAACAACCAAAGAAGCAATGGTAAAAATGACTGCCAAAACCAATAGCATTGACAGATTAACAAAGGTTAGGTTGCTAATTTTAGAACCTGCCGTATTACTTTTATTCAAGCTTTGCACGACTATTCCCCCCCGTTACGATATGGATAATCATTTCACCGTTGATATCAGTGCCGTTATTGATTTCTGCCTTTATTCGACCATCATATAGTAAAAATATTCTGTCGCAATTATTGATTATCTCGGGTAATTCAGAGGAAAACATCATAATGGATTTGCCTTGATTTGACAATTGACGTATAATACTATAAATCTCACCTTTGGCGCCTACATCAATACCTCGTGTGGGTTCATCAAGGATTAGAAGATCTGCATCTGCAAATAGACATTTAGAAAATACCACTTTCTGCTGATTTCCTCCTGAAAGCTTTGCTGTTTCTTTTTCCATGCTATTTGTTACGATATTTAATTTTGTAATAAATTCATTGGCAGCTTTTCTCTCTTTTAAACGGTTTACAAAACCAGCCTTTGATATTTTGCCCATATTCATGATAGGGATATTTTCCCGAATGGTTAGTATCGTAAATACCCCTTCTGTCCTTCTCTCTTCAGGGACCAGTACGATGCCTTCCTTTATGGCCTTATGCGTGGAATCTGCAAGCTTCTTGCCCTTGTATATAATGCAGCCGGTATAATTATCTGCACCATAAATGGCACGTGCCAACTCTGTTTTCCCTGCTCCTACCAACCCATAGAAGCCGACAATTTCACCCTTTTTGACATCAAATGAAATATCATGAAGCTTTTCATTGGAAAGGTGATTTGCCTCAAAAAGCACGTTGTCCGGCTTTTGATCTTTTGGAATATAAGACTCTATGACCGTCTTTCCTATCATCATTTTAATCAGCTCTGAACGGTCTTTAACATCAGATACTTTTTTTGTTTCTATATGTTTACCGTCACGCATTACCGTAACGTTATCGCCTAATTCAAATATCTCATCCAATCTGTGTGATATATATATCACAGTTACATTTTTTTCTCTAAGGGCCTTTATAATTTTAAAAAGTCTTTTGATTTCACCTTCGGATATTGCAGCGGTAGGTTCATCCATAATAATGATATCCGCCTCCGATGCAACCGCTTTTGCGATTTCTACTATTTGCTTCTTTGCTACGCTAAGCCTTCCCACTTTTTGTTTCGGATCAATGCTGGGTTCAATGTCTTTTAAGACTTCCAGCATTTTTTTTACCTTATCAGACTTCCTTAAAAAGCCATATGTCGTATCCTCTATTCCAAGGGTTAGATTCTCTTTAACCGTAAGCTGGTCAACCACATTAAGCTCCTGAAAGAGTGTGCTGATCCCCTTGTTCTTAGCTTCTTTCGGGTTATGAGCAACGTATTCCTGCCCATTCAGAAGAATAGTCCCGCTTGTTCTGGCATAGGCACCGGTAAGTATCTTTATTAAGGTGGATTTCCCTGCACCATTTTCGCCAACCAGACAATGAACGGTATTTCTGTGTATATTAAAGCTTACATCGTCAATTGCACGTACTCCCGGAAAAACCTTGGTAAGATTTTTGATTTGTAATCCATAGTCGTTCATGACTTCCGCTCCCCCATCTTTGCTATTTGACAACCGGTAGATGCTGTATAATTCTATCGGGAGGAATTCCTTAATGAAGTCCCTCCCGATAATTTGTGTCAACTACACTGGGTTTCACCGTATGTTATTAATTGTATTCAGGTACCGCCAAGCTCGCTCCAAACTGCTCATTATACCAATCTACAGCTTCATTTACATCTTTTTGCGTCCAATAACCGATTAGTTTGTTAGGTACATAAATTGTATCTAAGCTTGCATCTTCTTGTTTTAATTCACCATTCTTTATTTTCATCATGGTATCTATTCTTACTATAGCCGTTTCCTTAGGAGGAAGACCCATTGACATTTTTAGCGAGCTGCTTGGATCAAAGCATGCGATCAACTCGTTTTCGGGACAATCCACGCTGCATAAAATTTCAGTAAGCGGCACGCCGTTATCCATTTTTCCTCTGCCAAGCTGCTGTAACGCAGGAAGTACGCCAACTGTCAAGTCTGCAGCCTCAGAGTAAATAATATTTAAATCAGGATTTGCTTGAATCAAATCTTGCGTGACTTTAAACGCAGCATCCGCACCTTTGCTTGCATCCATACAGCCTAAATATTTTGCATTTGGATCTACGCTCTGCACGCCTTTAATGAAAGGATTTGTTCGACCAGTGGTAACGCCTTCATGCTCAGGCCATCCGATACAAACAAATACAATTGGTTTGTCTGGGTGGGCTTTTTTCCACTGCTCTGCAGCAATTTTGCCCATTTGCTCTGAGATTTCTGCTTCACCGGGCATGATGTGTGGATTTGCTATGTCGGGTATCTTATCAAAATATGTCGTTACAGCCATTCCATTCTGGATAGCTTCTTTTGCTGCTACCTTGATAGACTCACCTTGCCAAATGTGAAGGGATACCATATCCATTCCCATTGCTACGGCTTGATCAAAGTTCTGTGCCATAACATTTGCATCCGACTTGCCATCGAATACTTGTACCTCAGCACCATACTCTTCTTTAGCATAGTTCTTCGCCCAAGTTGCATGGGCCTGATGGAATCCGTTGTTTAATGCAGATACGAAGTAACCAATTTGCAGGGGCTCCGCTTCTGCTGTTGGAGGTGTATCAGTTGCATCGCTCTGCTCGTTGGGTGCACATCCAGCCATTGATATTAATCCAACCAGTAATGCCAAACACATGATGGTAGAAATGCTCTTTTTCATGAGTAGTCCCCCTTATTAAATTTTTACATGACATTTGTCAATTTTCTTAATTATAACTAAATCCATAACATATGTCAATATAATGTTTGGAATATTTCATAAATTTTGTCACGGCTCTTTTCTGAGATAAAGCCATGGGCTGGGCAACATGCCTCCCAAACAAAAAAACACCTCTTATAAAGCTGTTGAGGTGTTTAAGTGTTACAAAAAAATATGTGATCTATTTTTGTATTTCAGCCTTCAATACATTTTTTGCTGTTTGTTCATCAGTAATAAAAATGTTGAAAATATTGGCTTTCAATGCTCCAAGTATGGCATTTACCTTTTCTAATCCTATAGCAAACCCAATGGTTGTATGCGCTCTTCTAATTTCATCAAGGGATATTCCAAGAATTCTTTCAAAGTATTTGTCCTCGATAAATTGACCATCCCTATCAAAATACCTTGCACAAATATCCCCCACAGCTTCGCTTTTTTCAAGGATTCTAAATATCTCCGATTCTCCGATATAAGTTTCACGCTCATGGGAATTAAAATCAGGAAGTGTCCCAACAGCCGCCACAATGATATCCATATCAGCCCACTTCTCCAGTATCACCTGCATATTTGAGCTTTTTTTAAAAAGCAGTTTTTCTTCAATGGATGAATTCAAGCTGGGTGCATAGATAAAATGAGGGGTTGCCCCAAGCTTCTCAGCAAAACGCCGTACCATTTCATTGGATTGAAAATAATGTGCCGTCTGGTTGCTTCCTCCTATTAATGGTACAACAGAAACATTCTTATAAACTGATTCACTTACAAATTGGTTTATAAACTCATAGCAGGTTCTACCCCATGAAATACCAACATTAGATGATTCTTTTATTTCTTGATTAAATACATCTACAGCTCTCTGTGCCACCAGCTTTCTCAGTGTATTAGGATCCTGAACAGCCGTGGGCACAATAATGCATTTTTTGAGGTTGAACTTACTTTCAAACTCTCTGGAAAGCTCATCATTATTGAGTTGAGGATTTTTGATTGTAATTTGGACGATACCTACGTCCTTAGCCTCTGTCAAAATCATTGAAATAAGCGACCTGGAAATCTGAAGCTCCTTTGCAATTTTTTCCTGCTTCATTTCATCCATATAGTACATTTGTGCAACCTTAACCATAAGTGAAATATCAAATTTTGCGTCCATATTCGATTCCTCTTATCATAACATTTTATTTCTTGAAATATCAAAATTATTAGCCAATTACAAGATTATAGTAATATTAATACCATATATATAAAAATATTTCAACGAAATTCTAAATTTTATAAATAATCTCATGACATTTGTCAAATCTCTTGAAGTAAAATGAATCATCTCATGAGCATTCCACCTGTAACATCTATCGTTGCACCGGTGATATAATCTGCCTTGTCAGAAGCAAGAAAAGCAACCGTATAGGCAACTTCCTTAGGATCAGATATCCGACCCAAAGGTATCCTCTTAATATATTCTCCTTCTCTTTCTTCCAACTCTTTCTTGTTCATAGGCGTCCTCATCATGCCAGGGGCTACGCCTACAACATTTATCTTATGCTTTGCCACCTCTCTTGCCAGAGATACCGTGAAGGTAACCAGCCCTCCCTTTGCTGCTGCATAGTGTGCATGGCCACTGGTAGACCCATGAAAGGCAGCCTGAGAAACAATGTTTATGATTTTTCCCGGACTTTTCCTTCCAATAAGATGCTGTACGACTCTCTTACTGAACATAAAAGGGCCTGTCAGGTTAATCTTTAAAGTCTTCTCCCATTCCTCATCGCTCATGCTTTCAACCCATTCGGTAGGCCATACGCCTGCATTATTGACCAATATATCTACTTTCCCGTATATGTCAATGGTTCTGGCAATAGTGTTCTCAATATCATGTGCCTTTGTAATATCACCATATAGGGGTATTGCTTTTGCATCGCTCTTGTCATTCAATCGATCAACAAATCGAAAGGCACCGGCTTCATCGACAATATAATTGACCACTACGTTGCAGCCCTCCATCGATAGGATGTCGCAAATGGCTTCTCCAAGCCCGCTGCTCCCGCCAGTAACGATAGCAACCTTTCCTCTCAGGTTTAAATCCATGAAAATTCCTCCTTTTCATCGTCTCTGAGAAAACTAATCACTTTATTAAATGAATTTTCGAATGATATCTTTAAATAAATGATACTTCATATCATAGATGTCTTCATTTATGCTTTCCGGATAAAAATGCTTCTTTTCTTTCACCATTACAGCAATAGCTTCTTTGATGCTCTTATGAATCCCCAAAGCTACAGAGGTACATACAGCACAGCCTAAAGCCCCAACCTCAGTAGCATCTGCCGTAGCCACTTCAATATTCAAAACATCTGCAAACATTTGACTCCACAGAGGACTTTTTGACGCTCCCCCTGACAGTACTGCACTTTTTCGTGTTATGCCGGAGTTTTTTAGATTATCAATATGCATTTTATGCGCAAATGCAACGCCTTCATATATGCCTCTAATCATATGAAAGATATTGTATTCAGGTCTTAGCCCAAAAAAAGCTCCCTGCATATTAGCTAGATGGGATTTATAAAGAAAGGGCATATAAATGATATCGGAAGACCTTGGATCGATTTCTTTAATCCTTTCCTCAATTTCTTTATATATACACGCATCCGATGTGTTTGAGATGTTGAAGCCTCCAATAACATGATCAATAAACCAGCTTAGATTTACTGCTGAGGTAGCACTGGATTCAGTGTAGAAATACTTGTTTATATCAATAAAAAGCGAGCATTTTACTGTGTCATGGGGACTGATTAGTGCATTCTCTATTCCTGAGTTTATATTCCATGTTCCTGCAATGATGCTATATTTATCCTTGTCATAGACACCGCTGCCAAGTGCGCAAGCAATACAATCAAATACCCCACCTATTACAGGCGTACCAACCATTAGACCGGTTTCTTCTTCAGCCCTTTTTGTTACATAACCTGCGATATCGGTTGTTTTACGAAGTTTGGGAATTTTTTCATAAACTTCTTCCACTTCAAACATTCCAAACAATTCTTTATCCACTTTCTTATCCACAGGATTGATCAATCCGGAATTGCTGGCATCTGTATATTCTATCCCTACACTACCGGTAAGACAGTATATGATCCAATCCTTTACCATAAGGATGCTTCTAATATTTCCATAGTTTTCGGGCTCATTGTTTTTCAACCAACTCAACAAAGGTATGGCCTGCCCACTCCAAAAGCTTTGATATATCCTGCTGTATGGATTCAAACCATTCTTGGTCCAATTTTCTATAATGCTGCTGGCTCTTGCATCCATAGAGGATATGGCTTTTCTAACAGGGCGATTGCTTTCATCAAGGCAGTATAGCCCTGCACCATGTCCACTGTTGCCAACTCCAACAATCTCTCGGGAATCTACCTCTGACTTTGATATACATTTCTTAATGACCTTTGCAGTGTTTGCCCACTGCAGCTCCATATCAATTTCGGCAAAATCACCATTGTTTTCGATCAATGTATTCACATGGCTGGATGCAACTTCCTTGCCCTCAAGTGTAAAAATCACTGCCTTTGTCGTTGTAAGACCATTGTCTACACTTAGCAAGTATTTACTCATAGCAACCTCTCCCCTAAATATTCTCTATAACACAACCCATTCTTTCAAGGCTTGTTGTAACTATTCTAACCAATTCATTTCTTGTAATCAAGTTCCCCGACTTATTAATATTGTCCAAAGTTGTTTGAATGGTTCTTTGAAGTAGTTCTGCTTTTTCATCTCCCTGATCTAATACAATCTGCACCCCGTTTTCATGTGCCCAATCCTTTGCGGAAGGCGTCAGTAAAGTATCAACCGGCAGCTCTATGGTTTTTAAACCACTATACTTTATAATATCCTTTAGAGTGATGACTTTTGCCAATTCGCTCACCTCACAGTGTTTATTATTGGAAATCTCAGGTTATATTTAAGAGCCCAACATTTCCACTTTGAGCTCCTTTATGGTGTCCCTTGCAAGGGGTGTAATAATAGTTGTACTGCTTATTTTAAGTTTTTCTCTTTTTTTCCAAGCCTCCCTAACGGTTTCATCCGTAACAAGCCTCAAGGGTTCCTTTTCTTCACTTTGTTCCAGATTGTCTCCAATAAAGCTATACGCCGGTTTATCAACCGGCAGATTTTCACACAGCGGAGTCAGTAAAAATGCCTGATCCCCTGTCTGAATACCTGAAGCATTGGCTTCATCCATGTCCATATGATATTCTAGGGCAAAGCTATCGCTTACTCTCACAATGACATTATCAAAAACCAAACCTCTTTCTTTGCCCACCTTCAGCCTTACGCACTGCCCATCCACAACACCATAGACAGCGGCATCCTTGGCAGTCATATGAATGTGACGTTGTGCAACGATTACACCTTCGTTCAGCTGCACCGTTCCCTTAGGTCCAACGATGGTGATACCGCCTGATTCTCTTAGCTTTCCCGACTCCCGGACAGGTGCATTCACACCAAGATGAAAACAGTCACTTTTCAAAACCTCCACCTGAGTCTGGGATCTCGCAGGCCCTAATATTCTTACCTGTTCAATACTGCCCTTGGGTCCAACCAGTATGACTGTCTCTGCACAGGCATATTGTCCCGGTTGAGACAGTTCTTTATGGTTCTTTAACCGATATCCAAATCCAAATAGTGTTTCCAGGTGCTCTTTCGAAAGGTGCAGATGTCTGTTTGAAACGCCTATTGAAATAGGCTTTTCCATATAGCTTTCAAAGGAGTAGGTATTTATATTTGACAATACCGCCATTATGATCTTTTTTATCAATTCCAATTCCATCATTTACCCACCGCCTATTATTTCTCTGGTCCGTACCTTATTTTTCAGGTAATATGCTCTCTACATCCTTATGAGGTCTTGGAATCACATGAACGGATTTCAGCTCCCCAACTCTTTGCGCAGCTGCCGCACCGGCTTCTGTTGCAGCCTTAACGGCACCCACATCACCTCTTACCATTACTGTTACATAGCCGCTGCCTATCTTCTCTTTGCCCATAAGCTTTACATTAGCAGCCTTTACCATAGCGTCTGCTGCTTCTATGGCTCCTACCTCACCGATTGTCTCTATCATTCCCAATGCATTTTCCATATTAAAACCCTCCTAATTCATCTATTCAAACATAATACTACTTTGGTAATATGGATTCTACCTCAGCATGAGGCCTTGGAATCACATGAACGGATTTCAACTCTCCAACGCTTTGTACCGCTGCTGCACCTGCATCGGTAGCAGCTTTAACCGCTCCTACGTCTCCTCTTACCATAACCGTTACCAAAGCACTTCCAACACATTCCTTACCTATTAGTTTGACACCGGCAGCCTTAACCATAGTATCTGCTGCCTCTATGGCTCCAACCAAGCCTTTGGTTTCAATCATTCCAATTGCTTCACTCATTATATTTTACCTCCTATCTTTCAACTACGTGGCTATCCATATTAAGTCGTTGCTTTTGTTTTTGGTCCGGCCTTAACAGTCTCGTATTTGGGAAGTATCACTGCAACCTCATTATGCGGGCGTGGTATCACATGAACGGACTTCAGTTCGCCTACTCTTCCGGCTGCTTCAGCACCTGCATCTGTGGCAGCCTTAACTGCTCCCACATCTCCTTTTACGATTACCATTACAAATCCACCGCCCACGATTTCCTTTCCCATCAATTGAACATTTGCCGCTTTTACCATTGCATCGGCAGCTTCTATTGCTCCTACCAAGCCTTTTGTTTCTATCATGCCTATTGTTTCACTCATTCCAATAGCCTCCTTTATTATAATTATCTATAGCCTTATTTATTTCAGTCAATGTATATACATATCTAGTACCTTTAGACTTTGCCTTCTCTTCACTTGCAGGTTGATGATATGCGATCCGCTTTCTGTTTATCAAGTGCAAGGGCGAAACATTGTCTGAGGTGATACTGCCTCCCCATGTGCCGCAGCCTAGGGTCAGAGCCGGTGCGAGACCGGTGGTATATCCTATAGCCCCTTGAGAGGAAGGCGTATTTACCAAGATTCTAAAAACCGGTTTCTTCAGTCCAAACTCCCTTATGATTGCATCGTTGTGTGAATGTATCACCATAGTATGCCCTAGACCACCATAATTCAGCAGTTCAATGCACCGCTCACAGCCAGCTTCCCAATCGTCTATAACATAGAACGCCAATACAGGACAAAGCTTTTCTGCCGAAAGAGGGTATTTCTTTCCTACTCCCTTTAGCTCTACACAGATAATTTTTGTTCCCTCAGGTATTTCAATCCCTGCCAATTTAGCTATGGCTGTGGGGGATTGACCTACTACCTTCGGATTAACCCCTCCATCTTGAAGTATGATGGTTTTGTCCAGAGCTTCCATGTCTGAACCAACAACAAAATATCCGCCTCTTTTTATTACCTCAGCCTTTACTTTTTCAGCAATAACAGCCTCTGTTACGATAGCCTGCTCCGAAGCACAGATGGTACCATTATCGAAGGTTTTGCTTTTAAATATTTTGCTGACGGCATCAGATATATTTGCAGACCGTTCTATAAAAGCCGGAACATTTCCCGGTCCCACTCCATATGCTGGTGTACCTGAGCTGTATGCTGCCTTAACCATAGCACTACCGCCTGTAGCCAATATGACCGCTGCCTTTGGATGGTGCATCAGTGTGTCGGTTGCATCCTTAGAGCATATGGACATGCATCTGATGATTCCCTTTGGCGCTCCGGCTGCAATAGCAGCCTCTTCCATAATCCTTGCAGCTTCCATACAGCATCTCACCGATCTTGGATGAGGGGATAAAACGATGGCATTTCTTGATTTTATTGATATGATTGCCTTATACATTACGGTTGAGGTAGGATTAGTAGTGGGAATCAATCCTACTACGACACCCATAGGAGCTGCAATCTCTATTATCCCTTGTTCTCTGTCCTCACTAATGATTTCAGCAGTTTTCATATCCTTGATATATTCATAAATATTTTTTGTTGCAAACACATTTTTAATCACCTTGTCTTCTGCAACACCTATTTTGGATTCCTCAACGGCCATATAAGCCAATTTCCTTACATTCTCATAGCCTGCATGGACCATTGCCGCAACAATTCTATCGATTCTCTGCTGGTCATAGTCAGCTATCAGTTTCTGAGCTTCATAAGCTTCATCCATCAGTTTATTGGCTTCTCTTACGGACCTTTTCACCGGATCAATTTCATTGACAACCATATTATTCACATCCCCTATTTCAGCTGACATTATTTTAATAGTTGTCTTTCACAACATGTGCATTTCCTGTAGGACAGCCTGATTTGCAGTTGCCGCAGTTTACACAGCTTGGTTGTTCAGGGCTTTGTCCGGTTTGAATGATGATACCCTTGCTAGTACCCAGCCTTGTCGCTCCTGCTCTTATCAGGTTCAGTGCGATTTCACGATTATTTACTCCTGTGGAAGCTTTAACACCCATTTGGGGGCCTACTGTTTTTCTCATAAGAGCGATATCTTCCACCGTAGCACCTCCGGTGCTCATTCCGGTAGAAGTCTTTACAAAATCTGCTCCTGCATTTTTAGCCAATAAACTGGCTTTTATCTTCTCTTGCTCTGTCAACAGGCAGGTCTCGATAATCACTTTTACCAGCGCCTGACCGGCCGCTGCATCCACGACAGCCTTTATGTCCTTTGAAACAAGATCATATTCACCATCCTTCAAGGCGCCTATGTTAATCACCATATCAACCTCCTGTGCACCATTGGCTATTGCATCCCTTGCTTCCATTGCTTTCACAAAGGGTGTGTTAGCTCCCAAAGGAAAACCTATTACGGTGCATACCTTTACATCAGTCTCCTTTAAAAGGCTTGCAGCCAGCTTTACATGGGTTGGATTCACACAGACGGATGCAAACCTCCATTCCGCTGCTTCTTTGCAAAATTTTTCTATAGTGTTCCTAGTCGTGTCTGGCTTTAAAACAGTGTGGTCTACTGTCTTCGCCAGATTGTTTATATCAACACCGTTGGGTAGCACCTCCTTTGAGATGGAGATACCGCCGACTTTAAAAAGGTCGTCTTCACCCAGTTCTTTTAATACCTCTTGGGTAATGGCCTCAATCAACTTATTCATTTCCATTTTTTCACCTCATTTTAATCATATAAGCTTATGCTTCCATCTTCTGTCTCAATGATGTCAACAATCCCCGCAATAATTGTATCAATGGGTGCCATGGGTTTTGCCTTATACACCTGCCTTGCCGAACCCCCTTCAGCAATGGCGATGACTATATCTCCTATTCCCGCTCCTACTGCGTCCACTGCTATGATCTGTTTTCCGACACTTTTCCCTTTTGTGTCCAAAGGTTGAAGAATCATTAATTTTGAACCTCTCAGATTTTCATTTTTTTGGGTTGCAACCATATTTCCAACTACTCGAGCAAATATCATGGCAAATCATCCTTTAACGATTATTATAGATGCAATCAACAATTCCAATAATTCCTGCATCCACCGGCGCATTAGGGTCAGGTAAGGGCATAGCCCCTTCCTTGCTTTTTGCACAAAATACGATTTCTCCATAGCCTGCGCCAATGGTGTCCACAGCTACCTCAGGAGAACCTGCTTCTTTTCCAAAGGAATCAATGGGCTGTATTACCAGCAGCTTTACACTTCTCAATGATTCATCCTTTTGGGTTGCAACAACTGTTCCAATAATTTTAGCTAGAAACATGGACATTCCCCCTACAATTTAGATTATTGACCTTTATCGAATACCTTTTGGCCATCTATATCAATCAGGTCTACAATGGCCATGATTGTGGCATCCACAGGTGTATTGGATGTAACTGTTGTCTGCCTTGCAGAACTTCCTCCTACAACCAGAACGATTTCATTCATTCCTGCCCCGACGGAATCAATGGCTACAGAAGGTTTACCTTCATATTCCAGTGTCAAGAGACTAACGGGCTGTACCACCTGTAACGTCCTGCCACTTAATTTTTCATCCTTTCGGGTACATACTACTGTACCTATAATTTTTGCTGCATACATAGCCCCTTACCTCCAATTATCTTTTCGTTGTAGCCGTCATTTTTCCAAGCAAGCCCTTGTTTACCAGATACCTTGACTCATCTTTGCTCCAATAACCCTTTAGCCCTTCCGCCAGCTTCTTAGGTGAATTCAAAAACGCATCCTTGGAGCCCCCTGCCATATGAGGTGTCACGGTTGCATTATCAATTGCAACAATGGGATAATCTTTGGTGGGCGGCTCAACATTAAATACATCTAAGCCGGCACCTGCTATTTTTTTGTCTCTTAAAGCTTCAAAAAGAGCATCTTCATCAACTATGACCGATCGTGAAGTATTGATAAGATAGGCGGTAGGTTTCATTCTAGAGATTAACTTTCGATTTATCAGATTCTCGGTATCCGATGTATGTCTGACGTGAACAGTAACAAAATCCGATTTTGCCATCAGTTCTTCAAGAGAACACATCTTTATTCCATAGAGAGGATTTGAAACATAGGGATCATAGCCCAATAGCTTTACATCAAAGCCAACAAGCCGCTTGGCAACCTTTTGACCTATCTCTCCAAGGCCTACGATACCCACCGTTTTCCCTGGAAGATCCGGAATATAAAAGGAATTGGGATATTCTCTAATCCATTTTCCATTTTTCAATCCCATATGGCCTCTGGCAATATTTCTGCATTCTGAAAGCAATAAACCTATCGTAAAATCAGCAACTGCATCTGCATTTCTCCCCGGTGTATGGTAGACGAGTATATTTTTCTCACTTGCATATGCAAGATTAACATTTTCTATACCTGCTCTTAAAACGCCGATGATCTTTAGGTGTTTGCAATGATCCATCAATTTTTTTGTAATGGTGCAAAACTGGGTGATAATAATATCTGCATCCTCACAGGCATCGAAAATATATTGAGGCGGCTCATAAGCCTCACAGCCTCCTTTTTCCACCATTAAATTAATTTTTTGAAGCTCATTAAAATCTGCAAGCATCCATTCAACGGTTTCAACCTCAACATTCATTTCCCAATAGGATTGAAAGCCCTTCTCAATGTATTCCTTTGGTATGAACAAATCACCTATACCTACAAGTTTCATTTACTTATTCCCCCTCGTATTTACTCTTGATGGTACAGAAAAACAATGTTAAAGTGCTATAGTCTGAAGTCGATTTCTCTACCTGTTCTTGAGTTCTTCGCTATCGGTAAAAACTACAGAGCATTGTTTTTCTATACTGTCAAAGGTGGCGTCAGTCGCCAGTAATTTATAGTTTACTTTACACTACCCATAGTATCATGGAACAAGTACTATTTTAACGGCATTTCTCAACTTTATCTCATCCATAGCTTTATGAAAATCTTCAAATGGCATAACGTGTGTAATCAAAGGCTTGAAGGCTTCCGGATTTTTTCTTAAAAGGTGAACTGCTGCTTTCACGTGCTGTACTGTAGAATCCGAAGTACCGTAAAGCACCAATTCATTATAATGGATAATCCTACTGTTCATTGTCAGCATTTCATCTCCAACAGGGAGACTGGCAAAATAGGATACGTACCCTCCTTTCTTAGCATACATTGGTACCTTCCCTTGCATCTCGTTGCTGGGAGCTGTTATGATAATCAAATCAAATCCTTCGCCATTTGTAAGCTCCTTATATTTTTCATCTATCTCATGAGGCGAAAGCACTATATCAAAGCCCAATTGCTTTGCCATATCCGCTCTTTTACCCGGTCTTGCTACGCACACTATGTTTTTGACTCCTTTTTCCCTTAAGGAAACAGCATGCAGCATTCCAAGTGGCCCAAGGCCAATAACAAGTACACTTCCCAGTGCTTCATCTGGTACACGACTTATATTATTCATAGCACAGGATAGGGGCTCGCTTAGACTTGCAATAACGACATCCAGATCTCCCACATCCACCAAATGTTTTTGTCTTACCGCCTTTTCCGGTATAACCACATAAGGTGCCATCGCCCCGGGGTAATGAAAGCCCATTGCCTCTGCACTTCTACAAAGATTTGTCTTTCCACTTTTGCAGTAGTCGCATTTGCCGCAGCCTATGGTAGTAGCCATCGTTACCCTCTGACCTATTTTATAGTTATCAACGCCACTGCCCATTGCCACAATCTTTCCACAAAGCTCATGCCCCATTACCTTTGGAGGCATGATTCTGGGATTGCCATTGACAAAGGATTTTATATCCGTTCCACAGATGGCACAGGCTTCGATTTTTATCAAAACTTCTCCATCACAAATCTGAGGTATTTCCATCAACGGCTCAATTCGAACATCCATTGGGGCATAATATTTCACACACTTCCCTATCATATGACTCATTTAGTGCACCTCCCTTCCTCCTGTAATGTTATATGCTTGACCGGTCATATAATCTCCCTTTAGAGTAAGGAAGTAAACCATCTCAACAATATCTTCAATATTTGTTAGTCTCTTCATTGGAATTTTTGCTGTAAATTGCTTTATGACCTCTTCTCGAGACAAGTTTAGGTTTTTTGTATATCCTGAACTTACTTGATTCCAAACACCCGTAGCATCAGTTATACCGGGGCAGATGCAATTCACTTGAATATTATCGGAAGCCAATTCAAATGCAAGGGCATGTGTAAGGGCAATAATTGCTCCCTTTGCTGCAGAATAATGGGCCATTAGGGCTGACCCTGTTTTACCTGATTTGGATGAAAAATTTATAATTCTGCCTTCGTTCTGATCCTTCATACTTTTTACTGCACCTTGGGTACAGAAAAGCGTTCCATTCACATTTACTGCCATCTGTTTGTTAATCATATCTTCGGTGATTTCCTCAAAGGAACGTTGATCTACAATTCCTGCATTGTTAACCAAGGCAAATATAGGACCAAGCTCTTCAACAATCTTATCAAAACATTTGAGTACCTCTTCTCTATTAGTAATATTTAATACATAGCCTTTTACATCTGCCTTATATTCATTAGAAATTCTATCCGCCTCATATACAACCTCAGGATTAATGTCGATCATTGCTACCTTAGCTCCGTCTTCGCAATACTTCTCTGCAATACCCAGACCTATACTTCTAGCTGCACCTGTAACAACACAGACCTTACCATTCAAATTAACTAACATATCACCGACCTCGCCTTCATTAACATTTTTCAAAACATTTGTTCAATTAAATTCTAAATTAATTTATGACATTTGTCAATCTCAACAATTGAACTTTTTCATAAAAAATGTCAAAGATAAAAAACGAGCTGTTGACCTTTGTCATGGAATATGTTAGTATAATCTCAAAAGATCAATTATTTACTATAATTGGTAAGGAGGGTTATTCATGGGTGAATCTTTTAAAGGGAAGGTTGCTGTTTTATCGGGAGCTGCTTCAGGCTTTTCAAAAGCAACCGCTGAGTTGTTTGCAAAGCTGGATCAATGTAATCTGGTGCTGTTTGATATTAATGAAGAGGCATTGGCAGACACAGTCAAGAACTGCGAAGCACATGGTTCAAAGGTTATTGCTTTCAAAGGCGATGCTACAAAGCCCGAAACCTTTGAAGCAGCTCTAAAGGCATGCATAGACAACTTTGGAAAGGTTGATTTTCTACTCAACTATGCTGGAGGAGCAGTAAGAGTTGCTCCCATTGAAGAAATGGACGATGAAATGAACAAAAAGATCATTGATTTAAACTTAACAAGCACCATCATGAGCTGTAGAACCTTTGCTCCACAGTTTAAAGCACAAGGCTACGGTAAAATACTTAACGTCTCCAGTGTTTGCGACCGCCGTTCATGGCCCGGCTGGTCGGTATACTCGGCTGCAAAGGCAGCAGTAAATGCTTTCACAAAATGCCTATATACAGAGCTTAGACCTCATGGCATAAGTGTCACCTTACTTGTACCAGGTGGCTCAAATACTAACTTCCAATCTGCCGAAGGCATCAGTAAGTTTGAATGGGATGAGGAAATGGCAGTTCGTCCTGAACACTTCGCAGATATGGTTTATCAGGCATGCGCATTGACAAAAGGCGGATGTGTATCAGAAATGATGGTCATCGGACTTGCACAAGACATTAGTGGCTTTTAATCAAATTCTCCCCTCTATATTTCATTAAATCAAATGCTGTACTCACTTTTCGAGTACAGCATTTGAAGACGCTAAAAGATGATTCCCCTCCACTGTCTGTAACAATAGCTTCATACGAGTAGATTAATTTCCACTTATATAAAAATCCTCTGAGGACTACTCCATTAGAATATACCCCTTCTGAAATTTTTGCATATTCAATATTCCAAGCCATTTAATTCATCAACTTTAGGCTGCCTTACACGGCTTACCATATCTTCACAGCATGCGCCCTAATCTAATATAGTTATTTTTTGCCTCCAATAAAGTTAGACCATGATTTTGATCACTCGGTTCATCTTCGCATGTTATAAAAAGGTCTATTTCACAAAAACAAACTGGACAGATATAAGCTAAAGCTTCTATTTTTTGACTGCAAAGCTCATGTATTTGCTCTGCAGCCTTTTCTTCTATATTATGGGTAAATACTTTTACTGTGTTGTATCTGCCCCTTAGTTCTATCACTGTATTATTACCCTTTTTTTAGCTTTTTCTAGTTGAAAGCAAATCATTTAATTGTTCCAACAAGTTGCCGCCTCCTGCTATAGAAATATTTCCTACATTTTCACATATTTTCTCTAGAAACTCCAGCTCTTTTAATTTATACAAGGTTTGATTTTCATCCATTAGCTTTGCCGTGTTTAACAAACTTCTTGTTGAGGCAACTTCTTCTCTTCTTGTAATAACGTTAGCTTGTGCTCTCTTTTCTGCTATTAATACGGTGTTTAAAATTTCTTTTATGTCACCTGGCAATATGATATCTTTTAACCCCGCATAAATAAACTCTACTCCAAATTCACTATTCTTTTCTTTTAATCTTTCAAGAACATAACTTCCTATATTTTGTTTCTTTGCTAAAAGAACATCTAGCTTAACGCATCCAATGTATTCTCTCAAGATTAACTGTAAAATTATGTACAATTGTTCATGAAAGGAATTAATTTCAACTACTTTCAAAGGATCTGTAACTTTATAATGACATACAAAATTCAATCGAAGCGTAATTTTATCTTCCGTCATCAGTTCCTGCCCAGCCATCCCAATTTGTTGCTGTCTCATATCTACAGTTTTAACGGTAACATCGGTAGG
Source organism: Clostridia bacterium (assembly GCA_028279945.1). Classification (GTDB taxonomy): domain Bacteria; phylum Bacillota; class Clostridia; order Peptostreptococcales; family JAAYPU01; genus JAKSCF01. The sequence goes on along the minus strand of JANQMT010000149.1, from coordinate 8,833 downwards.
TCCTTTCCAGAAAAAGTATTTTCCAGGATCTAATACTTTTTGTATCACATTATCATAATACAATAGACCTTTTTCATGACTTTCAACATTGAAGCAGTTTAAATATTCACACACCTTTGGATTACTTAAAATTGAAGCATCTATATCGTCTTTCACTTTCGTATCCTTTAAATCAATAACTAGAAAATCATGTTTTTTGAGTACATTCCAGTAAGCACCTTTTACTGATTTTAAAACATCAATATATTTCCCATCCTCAAAGTGGAGTGCCAGTTCATTATCCTTAACATCTATTACAGTTAACTCTTTTAAAAGTTCTTCATCGTCTAAAAAGATATTGATGTTCTTACCCATTGTATCAAAAGACTCATTCACATCAACCAGTTGGATACTATATTTTCCAAAAGGATTTAACCTATGTTTTCCGGCCTTTAAACACATCATATAATTGCCATCTTTAAAAAGAAGCCCTCTTTCATCTTTTTTCACAATAATTTTCATTAAAATCACCCTTTCAAATCTATATAAATATTACCATTACTGTCCTATGAACTTTTTAAAAACTCTCCTAAGATTTAGGCGGAATGTTGCTTAAGAAAAAAACTAATATATTGTTGCTATGATTTTTTTCTTAGTTTTAGGTATAACCATATAATTAAGAAGTAAAATACATAGCAAGAATATACGTATTTTGACCGGTATCCACACACTGCAAAGCTTAAAACTTAGCGCAGTAAACTGCTGCTGAGAGTTCTTAAAATAGTTCTTACTTATCTTCTTTTCCGATTAAAAGTCGGGAGCTCTTTCGAGCAACAAGTAACCACACTTGAAGGGGAATCGAACCCCATACTATCAGCTGAATGCTCTACCATTGAGCTAATCACCAATTTGGCGATAGAGGAATCGAACCTCCAACACTTCAGTTCTACGGGTTCCATCTTTCTGGTATACCTTATCTCATTTTATCAAAGGCACCGCGAGACCATTCAGAAATCTCTGCTATAAAAATCAAGAACAATTTTAGTATATGGGAATAAATTGCCATTTAAAAGACAAAAAGTTTGCAACTTTTATTTTGTTGCAAACTTTAATGACTTTTTTACTCTTTTAATAATTTCCTTTTGAATTCTTTCTGGTGAAAGGACTTTTACATACGGCCCTAAAGAAATGATACTGCGAATAAGATTTTCTTCTTCAAACATATAATAATTTATGCTCACTTCATACTTGTTATTTCCTAAAGCTTTGGCCGTCCTCTCTAGTCCAGAAAAACACATAAAGCATCTTTCCATTGCCCCTCTCGTATCTGTTACTTCCATTACTATTGGACTTTTAGAGTATTTTTGTTCAAATAACAATTTCTTTGCAGTTTCTCTATCCATATTTACTTGTTCGTCTACTATACGAACATTTGATAAAGAAAATAAATTAGCCATAATGGGTCTATTATCGTCAATGGAATACATAGAAACCCTGAACCTTCCATCTCTCATAGAATATTCTAAAGCTACAGGAAGGGACAACTTATCACCATGAATATTATTATTCTTATCTATATTGGTATATCTAATGGGTTTTTCCAATAACAATGCGTCTAAAATAATAGCAAAGTTCTTTTCATAAGTTTCTTTTTCAACTATCTTTGGTAGGTTTATGACATTTGTCATTTCAATATATTCGGTTTTTATAGGAGAATCCTCTTCTTTAAAGACACTTTTTAACGTGCTCAATATCTCTTCACTTACTATCATTTTAATATGAGGTTGTTCTACTAGGCACTTCATCCATGCTTTTTCAAGTTTAGTCAATCGAACCGGAAGTATTGGAAGCGACTCACTTTCTTTTATAGGAAAAATGGTCCCTTCCTTTTCCTTGATTAAATGAAGATTGTCTTTTTCCGAGCACTTATTTAACATTAAATCTAGAAAAGACTGCTGATTTTTTCCTATAACTTTCTCCTCAAATTCTCCTTCTTGGATTATCTTAATAATTTCATTTTTCTCTTTACCTTTAGCACTTTCATTAATAATTTTGAATACCAGCTGGAAATACCTATTTTTGACTTCATCAAACAACTCCATAAGATTTTAGCATCTCCTTCCAGTCTTTTTTAATTCTCTCAGCAAGTTTTTTGCTCTCTATTACATTAATATATCCCGTATATTCTCTTATCCAAGGAACAAGTTCTCCACTGTCATTAGCCTTCATACTAAAATGGTATCGTCCTTTTTCAATCTTTTCCATTAAGCCATTCGGTGCCTCATTTTTTATTTTTTCAATAATATAGTTCTCTACTGGCTCTTGGATAATGATTTCCAACTTAATCGTCTCTGGCACGTTATCAGAATTCAAAGATGCACTTGACCAGCAATAAGTCATTTGCCTCTCGTATTCATCCTTTAATTCCTCCCTATTAAATGCCTCTTCAAGTATCTCAATGTTTTCTATACGATCCAATCTGGATACAATTAATTTCCCTTGATTATTAAAAGACATTAAATAGAACCTTCCATAACGTACATCATACTTCATAATATAGGGACTTAATATTTTAGTAGAACTGTTTTCTGTTGCGCTCTTTGGTAAATGATAATGAATCTTGATTCTCTTTCTTTGATGTATTGCATTTAATATTTAAAAAAGAATTTCTTCTTCAATCACAGGATGGAAATGGACATTTCTGTAATTAAATAAATCCGTATCCCTTACATCAATATCTCGTTCATAGCATAAATAGTCTTTAAGGGTTTGCTCACAGTAGTAACCCGCTGTAACAGGAAAAATCATATTTTTACTTAAGCTTACAGCTGTCAAAATAGTCATTACCTCGTTATTTTTTAACTCGTTCAAAACATCTGACGAAATTGAATAATATTTTGTTCTTTTCACACTATTACATGCTAGTATTCCAATACGGCCACACATTTCACTGAGTTTTCGGGCTAAGGTTTTACTACTAACGTTTTCAAATAAAGGATAGCCTTCATCCGCTAATCCGTTTTCTATTTCTTTGAGAGAGCACGGCTTATCTTTTGATTGGATAAGCATCAAAATGTAATAATACGTAATCAAGCTAGTCTTAGTAAAACTTTTAGTCATGTATGTATTGACCAAAAAATTTTCAGTATGTCTTAAAAAGTCATAGGTTAGACTTAGTAGTTTATATCTGCCATCTTTATCAAACTTAATATATTTATCTTCAACATACTGTTGAATTCGCCGCATTTCATAGCTTACTTTTCTTGAACTGATATTTCTCTTCTTTGTAAGTCCATCTCTCGAAAAACAGCCATATAAAAAACAATCCCTTAAAATATCTCTTATAATATTGTAATGCTTTATAAAATCACTAAACATATTTTCTATTCTCACTATCTGATAATTATAAATTTAATGCTGATTTTATCCAGCCAGCGCTTCACACTGCGGAATCCTTGCGCTGTTATCTTATTTAACGACGCGCGCCATGAATAGAATACAACACTTAAGTTACCCAACCGATAAATCCTACTGTAGCTCACCTTTACCCTGTGTGCATGTTGGTAAATGCAGTGTTATATGCCGTTTAATTTATAATGCTATTAGCTTACTCCATTTTTTAAACATAATTATGATCTTATCTATATATTTGCTCAGTAATATCGTTATTGTTCATATCATATAATATAAACTTTTGTGGAAACACAGTTTCAGTTTCATTTAACACTTCACAATATGTAATAAAGTATTCATTATTATATGATATACTATGTTCATTTTGTTGTATATCAAGCATATATTCATTACCAGCTATAATAGCTTTTATACTTTTTATTCTCATATCATTATTTCTACCTAGCACAATAAAATACTTTTTATCCTTTATATCTATTGCTCTGTGTTCAATTTTATCGATTTCATACCCTACACTTTCTATTTTATATTTATTGTTTAATCCTTTTTGAAACTTTGAATATCCCATAGCATTATCATCAAAAGTAAATAAAACAAACTTTTTATTATCAATTTCTATACTCGCTTGAAAAGTAACCCTTTCTTTTTCTAAACTAATCAATTCTATAATACTCTCCTCAATTTGAGCTACATTATTTTCAATATTATAAAAACTATAGTAAAATACAAAACCTAAAAATATAATAGTTAAAATAATAAGTATGGTACTTTTATTAAAATACTTTTTCACAAATCCACCCTCTTATTTTAATGAAATCTGAGAATTATAAAAATATAAATGGCATATAACATTGTTATTTGCGAAACACTAATAACTCCATCATCATTGAATAGCTGCAAACTTATAACTTAATTTATTCTACACCCTCAGTTAATTATATCCAATACATTTTTACAAATCATCTCATTTTTTTCAAATACTATAAATAGACAATGATTAATGCATTCTCCTTTTCTAATTTTAATTCTCTCAACAAAATAGGCGAAGTCATTAAGTCATTATTTGACCAAAATTTCACCTTTTCTTATCCAACATCTATGAATTTTTATTCAAACTCAAATGAATATTTTCTCTTCATTTGTAAATAATTCCTATTTCCACCCTGTCATCCCCAAATCCCTTTATGTCATCTATTTTTTTACCCATTTTAAAGAGGCAAAATTTTCACGCCAATTTCTTGCCCCAAAAGACTCTCAAACACTGGCTTTTATACCTATGGAGCTTTCATCTAGTAATTTACGCTTACAGAAATAAGAAAAACTCTTTGGGTATAATTTATATCCAAAGAGTTTCCATACTACTTTACTTAATATTTTTTTCGAATATATTTTCCATATGGTTCCAATCAGTTTTATGAATATTAAACCTTCTATACACGGTCTTTGTTTTCGTAATAAAACAAAGATCTAAGATAACCGTTCCACTGTCTGTAACAATAGCTTCATACGAGTGGATTAATTTCCACTTATAAAAAAGTCCTCTGAGGACTAATCCATTAGAATATACCCCTTCTGAAATTTTTGCATATTCAATGAGCGTAAATACAATAAGTATTACGGTTATAATCATCGTACTTACTAACTCAAAATCAACACTATATAAAATATTTTTATCAACTATTAATAAATTAGCAAATACAAACAGCTCAAATCCAATCATTGCACAAGGTATTGGGCGAGCAAAAAGTATATTTCTCCTAAACTTATAACTCACTTTTCCTGTGTGAAGTATATTATCAATTAAAGGAATACACACTGCTAAAATTAAAAAAGACTGCAATATAAATAAATCCAACTAAACCACCTTCAAGCACTTAAATTTAATCTGGAGAATATAATTCACAATATCCATAAGTTACTATACATGCATTATAGAGCTCAATTGTTTTGTTTATTTTTTTAGTATTGCTAACGCTATACGCATCAGAACGTGGTGACTCTATCCAAGTCCAATTCCCATACTTATCATATCCTTCAGAATTATTATACACCAATACATCATCATTATAGAGTGTCGTATCATATGCGTAACCTTCTTTAGCTCCCCAATAGGAATATTCTGCATCTTTTGCAATTTCTGCATTTTCTTGAATCACTTGTACTCCCGATACAACAGTATATGCAATTGATGCAGCATCCTAAATAAAAACTAGTTAACGTTATCGCTGTTCCAACAACAAAGTTTTTATATTCATATTTTTTCTCAACATAATTATCTCTTGATTCCTTAACTTTTATTCTAACATTTTTATTAAGCATTTTTATTAAGTAGCAAGGGGTCAGGCTTGACAAATTGACTTCATTATATGCTTTTTTACTTCTTGAAGCTCGACTCCTATATTCTCTCTGCTGATAATTTTAGATACTATAGATTTATCACTTTCGTCTGACAATTCCTTAGTTAAAAGCATGATCAGCTTTCTCTAAATCATCAATCACTATGCTCTTAGACAAATTAAGTTCTTTAAAAAACATATTATATCTATGTTCAACAACTTGCTCATACCATTATTTAATACATTCAAAACTTTTATCATTAAATATCCTATAAAAATAATTTGCAATCTCTGTTAATCGTGTATCCGAAATTTCTAATATTTCTCCACTAAACTCTTTGTATTTAGGATTATCAAATTCTGGAGCAGGACCAAATTTCTTTTTTAATACCTGTTTTTTTATAATATCAACTTCTGCAAAAACCCATGGGCCATCTACTGCTCCAGTCATCGTTCCAGTAGCTTTTGTAATTGAAAAACTTATCACTCCATTTTCATGATCATAATCTGCTCCACCCTCATTCGCTTCAGACAATTCTGGAATATCCTTGATATTTGCGATATACATCCATGGTTTTTCCTCTAAATATAATTCTAAATATTGACCGTCTTCATCAAATATTATTACTTCATTATCTTGATTATTTTCTTTACCATCTTCTACTGATTCTAAGTCGATTTGTTCGTTTCCATTACCTTCAATGTCTTCAGTTTGCTTACTACATGAACAACTCAAAAATAACAAGACAATAACTAATACTATAATTTTCTTCTTCATATTCTACCTCTATCCAGTCCTTAATTATTTATTATTTTTATTTCTTACTATCAAGTTTAGCTTTCCAACCCAGATCAGATATCTCCATTATAACGTTTCCGACAATTATCAAAACCCCACCTGTAATACCTACAAGGGCTAATCCTCAACCTAGAGGTATGTGGGTAAATGCAGCGTTATTCAGGTGCTTACATATTAAGTATAGCTTCAATTACAACATGCAATTGATTGTATAACATATTACTTTTCACTTTAAAATCTTCATCCAATCCTTTTTCATGAGCAGAATATGGCGGTGAATCATTCCATGAACCCATACCCCCAAAAGGCCACTTGATATTCTGTATTACTTTGTTTATTTCATTACGTTCTAAATCAGGAATATCCAATAAGTTTCTTTTACCCTTTTCAAAAAACTCAGCCCAATATTTTTGTTCAATTAACAAAGCAAATTCTTCTAATGATTCATAGCAATTAATCAATTTAATATACTCTTCCTTCAGATTTCTTTTAACAGGTTTATACTGTTTGTTGCTACGATCTATCATATAATAAACTACATCCCACTTTTCACCATTATAATTAAAACTATTCCTCCATATTTCAATATAATTATTGAATTCACATACCATAAGTTGCCCAGCAATCCCATTTGCATATGCAGACAAATTTATATCATCCTCTTCTACTGATAAATGAATATACACTTTTTTACATTTGTTATTCTCCAAGTATTTCTGAAACTCTGAAATTTTAGTAGCTATCACTAGTTCAGATGTAGGCTTACCCATTAATTTTTTGATAATTGTATTTTCGTTCTGCTTTATAAATACTAACGAGCTATAATGTTTATCATCTAACACATTTTGACTTTTACCATTCAAGTATTTGCTACAAGTATCCACAACTTGTATCAAATGATGAAGTTGCCCATTCATATAATCCCCTCCAATATTGCATAACGCTATTATTTACAAAACACTAATAACTCAATCGTAATTAAATATCTGCAAACTTACACCTGAATTCATTCTACACCCATTTCCAATTATATCCAATATATTTTTACAAATTATATCAAATTTTTAATTAATTATAAACACAAGATGTCATTTGAATTTTTCCAACAAAATAGAAGAAGCTTTTAAATCATTAACTGACCAAAGCTTCGTCTTTTACATTCACATATCAATTAATATTTGCTTTTCATACCCCAAATCCTCTATGTCATCTATATCTTTACCCATTATAAAGGGGCAAAAATGGCGTTTTTCAGCCAATTTTTCACCCCAAAATTACTCTCGAGCAACAATCCCTAACCACATTTCGTCACCAGAATTACACAGTATTTATACAATCAATGGACAAAGAAATATCATCTTTTCCAAATATCTCTGAGAATGCTGAACTACAAACATTTTATATCAAAATTCAATCTTCAACCAAATTCCTTTTTTAATACGATATCGAGTAAGAACCATTTTCAAACTCTCATCTAGCAATAATGCCAACCACATTCCAGGTAAACCTAAACCTAAGCTAAGAGCAAAAACATACGCACTCAAAGGCCGTAGTATAGCACTGACAGCCAAAAAATAAACCGCTATAAATCGATTGTCACCTGCACCACGTAAAGTCCCAGAAGAAACTTGAGCATAGGTTTGTGGAATAATTAACATCGCCACAATACCCATAACTGCAACTCCCAGTCGAATGCCTTCAGAATCAGAGACAAAAAAATCAAAAACCGGTTCACGCACCCATATAAATATGACACTGGCAATCATAGAAATAATCAATCCTGAACGCTGGGCTACCTTTGTGTAAATAATGGCCAGATCTTTACGTCCTTCACCTATCTTCCTACCGGAGAAGGATGCACTTGCTGTGCCCATGCCCATGCCAAAGTAATAGTACAGATCCCAAATAAGAATACAAAAATGGTGTATCCCCATGGCAACTGTGCCAAGTTCAGCAATGAGTCTGGCAAAGATGAACAGACCAATCCTTTCCCAGCTGTGTTCCATCAAGGAACTGCTGCCAATATTTAATAGTGGTTTCATGACACCTTTTTTAAATTTCCAACTGCCCTTTAAAATATTGATGCCATTTTTGCCACGAATAACTGATTTTAACAACAATAAAAATATGACCACATTACCGATGACCGTAGCTAAACCTGCGCCTGCCATCTCCATTCTAGGAAATCCAAATTTACCAAATATCAACACATAGTTCAATACTACATTGATTATGTTGCCAGTTAAATTAGAATACATGACCAATTTCGTATTGCCTACACCAATTTGTGCCGACATCAACGGTG
>JANQMT010000129.1:0-5600 GCA_028279945.1 Clostridia bacterium | reverse complement strand
AAATGAGATGTTTTATGATATCAATATCATAAGAAAAGGTGATAGTCATTAGGCGGCGTACTAAACAAAAGATAAATAAAAGTGTTTCTCTTTCAAGGTATATAAATAATAACAAGTATATATTCCCTGTTAAAGGGGCATGGCAAATAGATGGCAATTTTGATTGTATTCCTTATCATCGTCAAAGACATGTGGATGAGTTTGCTTTTGATTTATGTAAACTTGACAAAAATCTGAGATTGTCAAAGGGCGAAAATACAAAAGAGGATGATTATCCTTGCTATGGAGAAGAAGTATATGCTATAGCTGACGGGACAGTAGTAAAAGTTTATAATAATTTTGATGTTAATACAATAGGAAAAAGTAGCGATGAATTAAAGCAATTAGAACATGTTCATGGCCAGTGGCCAGTTATATGCGGCAACTTTGTAACTATCAAACATAGTGGCGGCGAATGTTCAACTTATGCTCACTTGATATATAAAAGCATAAGAGTAAAACCAGGGGATAAAGTAAAGCAAGGGCAAATTATTGGGTTGGTTGGTAATACCGGTCTTTCAAGCTGTCCACATCTTCATTTTGAATTGAGGTATGGGAATACAGCGAATTCTAGGGGTTTACCTTGTTGTTTCACTAACATTATAGGAACTCAAGGTGAAAAAATCGATTTAATTACAGAAGAGTATACTATTGTACATGCAGAATAACAGACTACGACTAAGTGTAAATTGCCAAATTAAATTAGGGCTGATGAACAGAGTCGAAAAGCGTATGAACACTGACTTTAGGCATGATTTATGGTATAATAAACGATGGGTGCGAGCTGTGAAACAGCGAGGCCGTCCGCCAATGAGGACCGGTTTCTTTGGCCGCTTTTTTTCCGTGAAAGAAAGCGGGAGCCATTGAGGGCGGTGGGGGTGATGACCTAATATTTAAATCTTTAACAGCATCTTTATAAATGTATTTACGATTAAAAAAATCTGTTATTGTATGTCGCAATCCTTCTTGTTTTTCATGTACCTTATACGTTTTATATAAATTATTTACTTCAATGATACTCATTTTTCGACCCCTTTCATTGCATATGAAATTTTCTTTTTTTGAGCTTCAAACACGTAATATCCATCTATATGGTGAATTTTAACACCGCCAAATATTGATATCAGCTTATTCTTATACCATTTTTTACGTTTAGTGACCATATACATCTTTCCACCAATATGAAGCCTGTTAAAGCCTTTTTCTATAAATCTTTTTGGCACTGAGAAATCCGCATGATATGGAGGATTTACAAGTATTACTGTAAAGTCATTATCTTCTACAGAGTCATAGGCATCTCCCTGAACAATCCTGATTTTACTCACACCATTTAATTGTGCATTCCCTTTCGCTAATTTTACTGCCATCTCATCAATGTCTGTCATAACCACATTATGAGAACCAATTATTTTTGCAGCATATATTCCAACTACACCGTATCCGCATCCCAAATCAAGTACTTTATCATCATCTTTTAAATCTATTACTGACAGCATCGCGAGTGTTCCTCTATCAACACTAGTAGGAGAAAATAATTTTTCCACAGTTTTTAATTGTATTCCAATATCCTTAATAGTCGTATTTATAATCAATTTAGTTATGCCTCCTTTAAAATCTGCAAACAAAAAACTGCAGGTGAATAGCAAAAGTATTCTACCTGCAGTCTCATACACAATGGATAAAAAGTCTTATTTTGAGTTTATATTAGAAAGACTAAACACCAACGGTTCAAGGACAAACATACCGTGCAGCTAAGCACGGCATCACATTATTTACTCTTTCATAATCCATGTAACAACACCTAAAAAGACATCTCTTTTTTCCTTTGGTCTGTCTACTTAGATTGATATTATTACTTTAGCAAGGTTGAAAATACCGCTATTCTTAACTTGATAAACCGAAAAAAGCATAACAAAAAAATCCTTCAAAGGTAAACACATTGCTTTATTCAGTTAATATTAAATTGCAACAAGTTAAGCATTCGCTGACATTGGACTACCTCACTTTCAATAATTTCATTTAAATGATAGCACAAATGTTAAATTCATGCAATTATTTCTTTGCAAATTTTTCTAATATTAGGTCAAATTGATTCGCATAATACTTGCATTTCTTCATATTTATTGTCTATCCAAAAAACAGCTTCACTGGTCGTAAACTTCAAAATACAATAATTAGGATCGGAAACTCCACCAGGAAAGTGATTTATAAACCAGTCCAGCCATAATTGTTTTTTTAGTTCAGGGTCAGTTAGGACTTCAATAGTACCTGTCAAAGTGATATTATTCCCCCCATCACGATAACAGACACTCGCTTTATTGTTCTGTGAAAAGAATTTTACTTTGCTGGACTTTAATCCAGTTGAAAACCATACTGTTTTAACTCCATCAGTTTTAATATTTGAGATTGTTGAAGCCCTCGGATATCCCTTATCATCGATTTTGGCTATAGTAGCAACATCTGCATTCTTCATTATAATTACCGCTTTTGAAATTAATTCATTACTCATATGTATTCTCCTTTTTTGCCCATCTTCTGCATTGCTCTATCCTTGCCCCAGGAGGATTATCACCATGCTCCTTATCAAGGAATGAGTAAGAATAAAGCAGTTTGCAGGGCAATTCTTCACACTGGCCGCAATGATCATACCCTTTATTTTGACAGCATACAGCTACAGGACACTCTCCATGAAAAGGATGCCCCTTTGTTTCTATACACCCGCCGCAATTGCATGGTTCTTTATAAGAACATTCACTACATATCAGACCACATCTTGACTCAACCATATATAACCACCTTTTTGCTTTATATTACCACACCCAACATGACAACTATATGTCATGTTCATAAATTAAAATAATTTTTTTTGCCTTGTCCTTTATTTCATCAGCCAAATCAACTGTTTTTTATAACCTTTGCCTTAATGCCTGAATCCCAAAACCCAAGATATCATATACTATACTTTGGGATCAATTATTTCAAGCTGAACTGAAACAATTATACTTGTTACTATTTGGCGTCAATAATGGTACAATATAAATATAAACAAAACCATTGGAGATGTGTAGTATGGATACAGAGAAAGTAAAACTGAATGATGATTTAGTGCTCTACTTATCAAAAAAAATAAAATAACCATGATTCTGAATGAATTATTCGGTATGTTTTATATTAGGCGGTGTTGTATGAGTAAAAATATCCATATGTTAATATCTAAAAAAGCGGAAGAAATTACGGAAAATGTGATAAATACACGTAGGCATCTTCATATGTATCCCGAATTGCCAGGTGAAGAAAAAGAAACCAGTAGTTTCATCTCCGAAAAGCTTAATGCGCTAGGAATAGAAGTGCAGAACAATATAGGTGGTTATGGCGTTGTTGGAATATTAAATGGTGCGAAAAAAGGAGCGACAATAGCATGGCGCGCTGACATGGATGCTTGTGCTTTGCAAGAAGAAAATGATAAACCTTATAAGTCACCGCCGCATGGGACGGATGATTTTTCATGTTTTCAAAACGAATTATCGGGATTATTTTTCTTTTTGGGTTCAGCTAATTTAGACAAAGGTATAAAAGCTTGGAATCACACATCCACATTTGATATAGATGAAGATTGCATGGTATTTGGAGTTAAAACAATGTCATCTTTTTTATTTGAAATATTAAGCAGAAGAAAGAATTGATTCACTTATTATACGTAATAAGCATGGATCATGAATGGATTATTTAAAAGAGTAGCACAACGAATAATGACCCGAAATGAAGGTATCTAATATGGACGATTTCACAATGCTGCTAATCGTAGGTGCAGTGAAGATGGCAGACCGCGTGGTTCGGGAGAAGATGGGGTATAACCTACTTTATTTCCTATTCCAGATTGGCGAACAAATCAGGATCAAAAAATTCAAGAATACTGATTCCAATGTGTTCATATGAAACTCCTTTTTTAATATAAGAACCTGTAAAATTAAGGGTTGAATTGCAGCATATTTTTCCTTATTACTTCGTTGTCGTCAATCGGAATACGTCAGTATTCCTCAAAATCAATCCCTCCGCCTTGTAATACGAAAAAATCTACAGCAATTTAACCCTTAATCTCATGTGTTACAGAGTACTAGAGTTTTAGACAACACTTTACGGCTAATATTTTCACTTATAGTAATCCCATTATCAAGTATTATCTCTTTTGCTTTCTCAGAGCTTAAGCCTTGATTAAGCTTCATCCATTCTACTGGAACCCAGCCCTCCACCTTATCATACACATTAGCTGGCCAACCATAAGGCTCGCCATATTTGTTCTTTTTCCGTCTGCTTCCAGCAATGGTAATATAATATTGCTGCTGCAATTCCTTTATAGCCCTATCAACTTTGCTGCCGCCATTTTTTAATGTAACTCCCATCTCTCTTCTTATATCACTTGTATTTAGCATGGTGTTCTCTTCAAAAAGCTGCCATAAATTCCACATCATCTGACTTACATGCCCTGATGCTCTTCTCTCTTCCATATGGTCCTCAGGATGGTAAGCAGTATAAAAAATTGAGTACATACGCGCTGATACAAAACCCTTATGCCCGCCAAGAATGCAACCGAATGCCAGACGTTTTTCCTCAGCAGTTTTATCTTTCCAGCACCAGGGGTCAGTATCAGGATCACCGGTATGCCAGTTTTTTTTAGGAGTTTCTGTTGACAGAGATGGCAGACCCGGCAAAATATTAGACAATGACATAAACCCAAGCTCATCAACTCTGTTTATAAAATCTTCATATCTTAATAATTGTGTCATATACTAGCTATTACTCCCTTCTTTTGCCCATCTTCTGCATTGCTCAATCCTTTCACCAGGAGGATTATCACCATGCTCCTTATCAAGGAATGAGTAAGAATAAAGCAGTTTGCAAGGCAATTCTTCACACTGGCCGCAATTATCATACCCTTTATTCTGACAGCATACAGCTACAGGACACTCTCCATGAAAGGGATGCCCATTTGTTTCTATACATCCGCCGCAATTGCATGGTTCTTTATAAGAACATTCACTACATATCAGACCACATCTTGACTCAATCATATATAACCACCTTTTAGCTTTATATTACCACACCCAACATGACAACTATATGTCATGTTCATAAATTAAAATAATTTTTTTTGCCTTTTCCTTTATTTCATCAGCCAAATCAAATGGTTTTATAACCTTTGCCTTATCCCCGAATCCCAAAATCCAAGATATAAAACTGATATATATAGTAATTATAGATAAAATGGGAATTGTGATGAGACATTTTGAAGTCCGCAGCTCCAGAGGGGAAGGAGAAGTACTGTGATATTTAGATGAAAAAAGATTGGTGAAGCGGTTTTAATGGTTTTGCATGATTAAATAACTTTTATGTTTGTGATATTTATTTGACACAAAAACTGACCTATTATGAATTTAGTTCTTTTTTATTTTTTGAGATAATTGCTGTTTTACTCTAATTTTGGCAAACCCTGCGTTTTGCTCATTTTACTTAAAAATTCTTTTTGTCAAAATATCCTTTTGCTATCAGTATAATGCCTATAA
>JANQMT010000121.1:0-5775 GCA_028279945.1 Clostridia bacterium | reverse complement strand
CTGTATTTTCAATCTAATAGAGTTTTCGACGAAATATAATTGAAAAGAGAGTGATTAAAAATTAAAATTATATTAAAAAAAATAGTATTTATTGTTATTTGGATTTTTCAGTTATTGATTTATGTTTATAGTTTTTATATATTGGGTTCAACAGTACCTATATTTCCTTGGTACGACTCAGCAATAACAATAGCTATGTTTGCACTAGTATATTTGGTGCCTATTCAAATAATAACGTTAATTGTAGGAGCTTTAATCAAAAAAAATAATTGGGTACCATCTTTTATAAATTTATTTTTGATTAGTTCTATTTTACTTGCAGCTATGAAAGATATGGCTTTTTTTCATGAATTAGCTCTCCCATATGCTGTTATAGAATTATTAATTATTCTATTTTGGATATATTCAGCTATCAAGCAGTTAAGCAATAAAAATAATTTTACAAACTAACAGAGTAGGGAACAAGATTGAGTGGTCGAGCAAGGGCGCATAGTTGGAAAGGTTAAAGCTAAACTATTAGTATTTTAAGAGTCTCTATTTTTTTATTAATCAAACTTTAATGAAACAGCTATCAAAGAAGACTCTTCACTCATCGCAACACCTCCAGCACCTGAAAAAGTGTCAGCCATTATTTCCTGTTGTACTTCTTGACTTGTCAATTTTATGTTCCGTACTTCTTCTTCTCTCCTTATTCGTGCTCTTACTAGAGAAACGGAGGGAGAATTGGGCGAAAGAGTGCAATAAGCAATTAGAGAGAGAAGGACACAAAGAGCGTATAGACCATAGGAGTTATGAGGAACAGGGAATTAAGAAAGTACCGACAAAACATGAAGGACATACAGTAAGAGCGATGGAACAGCGAGGAATAAAAACCGATATAGGCAATATCAATCGGGGGATTAAAGAGCAAGAAACGAAACGCCTCAACGAACTGATGCGGAGTTACATGGACGTGGAAATGGACAAATCTGCAAGTTATTCGCTCACCATCATTTTATACAAATATCTTTTTTTATACTTGATATTGGCTACCAGTCCAATGTGGCTCATAAATTTGTAATTGTTGACCCCCCCAAGAATAGATCCTGCAAAGGGTATACTTTGAAGCAATTTAGAGGTTGTAATATACTCAGCTATAACCTCCGATGTGTTTTGTATGGCTTCTTCCAATGTTTGGTCTATGGACTGGTTTGTATCGATACTGTATCCTATTTTGTCTGCAGCTTTGGAGTAGGTGTGTTTTTGTTCTTCTTTTGATACACTCATGGTAATAATATTCAGCATAAATAGTCTTTCTTCTTTCAAATCATAATCAAATCCATAGTTCATAGCTGTCTCATTTAAATGCTTCATTACCACAGCGATAAAAAAAGGCACATCTGCTACAGCAGTAGCAAGACCCATAAAGCCGACTGCAGCGCCTTCAATCGTAGAAATACCGGTATTGAACAGGGCTTTTATTTTTGCACTTTTCTCTACTGCCCGTAAATTTTTCTTGGTATGGTCTATATTGAACCGATCGACGTTTTTTTGGTATTCCGTTTTCATTTTTTCTATATTATAGGTTTTATCTATGTACTTACCACCTTTTTCAAACACAGATACAAACCCTTTTCTAAATGCCTCTATAAATAATTCTTTTGCATCAAAAGGAAGTTTCTCATTAACATTATCTGCAAGACTTTTGGCTGTTTCTTCAAGAAAATCTCGATTACTTTTCATTAATAATCTTTGCTCTTGTTTAATGGTTTTATTGATTTCCTGCTTGATCAATTTTCTTTTTTTCATGACGCATTAACTCCTTGAACCCAGATTATTGCTTAAAAGGTTTTTATTTAGGGTTTAATTTTAACATGACTAAGTAATTCATCATCACATAAATTAATTTGCTTTTCATCCTTACATATAACATATAAACATATGGTCATTTTTATGTCATCAAAATATCTTATATACATCCTGCCCTTAAACCATTGAGGTTGAAAATTAACTTTTGATTTTACGGGCTTAAGAGGCTTACCATACTGAAGGTATCCTATATTAAACTCTGAGCTCTCATGAGCAGGACCGTTGGTATAAATCGAGCTGTCTACACGTGTCCACCCATTATAGCCGGCATAATCCACATGATCTTGAATACTGATTATTTGTGTTTCAAAAACACGCTTATCTTTTGGACATCCCAATGCAGGCAAAACCAAATATTTTTGATCGTATTTCGGAACACTTTCTACTTCATGAGGAATAATACTGCCATCTTCATTAAATCCAAAAGCATCTTCAGGATTTGCCATATCCTTTATAGCATATCCACCGTAGAATGCACCATAGTATGGACTTTTTTCATTATAGTAGCTAGAGGAGCCAAACAATGAATCAAATGCACCAAAAGAATATAAGACTGTCAGATCCAGCTCTTTTCCCATCAGCCGTGAGAATCCTCCTTTATCATGGTACCATATCATTATTGGCATCCAATCCTTTGAGGCCGTACTTGCACCCGATGGTATCTCAAAATCTATATTTTCAGTCTTCAGTATACTTTCATTTTTATTCATTTCCTTATATACTTTGACAGTAAGCAGCGCTCTTGCTTTAGGTATCACTGCTAAAATGGTTAATAAAAAGATTAATAAAAAAGCTACTATGAGAACATATTTCTTTTTTGAGTCATTTTCCAAGTCATCACTCCTAGCATAATCATGACAGTGGTTGAAAGGAAAAGCGCAATTTTAAATGCATCCATAAAGAAATTTAGCGGCATCATCATTAACAATATATCTTTATTGGGATTTAATATCCACAAGTCATTTGTAAAAAGAACTTCATGAAAAAGATTGAAGCCTTTGTTAAAATCACTTATGCTCATAATAACCATACCCACTAATATAAAAATATATACCAGGGCAGATAGCTTATAGGCTTTTCGCAAAGCTGTTTTTTGTTTTAATTTAATTAACATAATATATAAAAGTACTATTAAAAGACTTCCAATCCAACAAACCATATTTCCTAAAGATATCAAATTTCGTACATCTACCATGTGTAATTGTTCTTTTTCGTTAAAGATATTTCTACTTACACCTTTAACTTTAGCAGTCATTTGAAACTCATCCGTTTTTCCTTTTATATAATCAACCATCATCTTTGATACTTCTTCAGGTGATGCTTCTAAACCAATTTCTTCGAAAACACCTAATTTTTCAAATTCATAGGCATAAAAAGCAGGCAATTGACTGATAAGGGTAATGGATCCCGTAATTAGAATAAACGGTATTAACAATGCAAGCATAATAATTACTACAATTTTA
The DNA here is from genome assembly GCA_028279945.1 of Clostridia bacterium. Classification (GTDB taxonomy): domain Bacteria; phylum Bacillota; class Clostridia; order Peptostreptococcales; family JAAYPU01; genus JAKSCF01. The sequence continues at coordinate 2,464 of JANQMT010000121.1, read as the reverse complement.
ATAGAACTCACCTCTTTTACTAAGTTAATGATAGAATTATTAAGTATTCTTTTCCATAAAGATATTATATCACATTAACAAAAAGCCATTATAGCATTTAAAAAATTGTATCATTCTTTTTCAGTCAGCTCCATTTTATCAACTATTGATTCCTTAATCTACAAACTATGGATTTAAAACAATAGCATTAGCAGGACATTTCTCTGCGGCTTTTTTTATATCTTCTAAGACGATTACATTGATCTGGGCATTTTTCATTATGGCTTTTCCATTTTTTATATCAAAATATTGAGGACACATATTTTTACATAACCCGCATCCAATACAAAATTGATCTTCAATTTTTAGGATATTTTTAGGTGATTTTTCTTTGTCATCGTCTTCAATTGTCGTATGTTTCATCATTTTTGTAACAAGCCCTGCCATTAAGAAAATAGCTGTGGCAGATAGTATCCATCTGACCCCCATAAATTCAAAGCCCAGAAATTTAGCTTCGTTGACTAACATTGGCACTTTTACAACCGCCCAGGCACTTAAAATTACTATAATATTAAATAATCCTGCCCCTTTATTCATTAACATTTTGCATAACGGAAAGGCTGCATATATTGGACCGGCTGAGAAGCTTCCTAAAGCAAATGAGATAAGTCCCCCTTTTATGCCTGATCCATCTCCTAGATGTTTCATAATGACTTTTTTGGGAATCCAAGCTTCTATCAATGTGGTCAATACAATAACGATTGGCATAATTTCAATCATTTCAATAATATAATACCGACTGTTTTTTCCGGATTGTATTGCCTTTTCCGGTGCAAATATTAGTAAAATACCAAAAGTCAGCAAAATCATAATCAACCATCTATTTTTCTTGATAAGATCAGCCATTATATCAACGCTCCCATCATAACTGCAATAACCAGCGCAAAGATAAAGCTCATAATATTTCTGCTAAAAGCGAATTGGATTCCAAATGTTTGTTTCTCTAAAGGAAATGTAACCAAACCTACCATCGTTAAAGTGGTTAAAAAAGCAGCTGCCGGCATAATATTAGCTCCCATATCCACAATAGACCCTACTAAGGGAAAGGCTACAAATGCTGGAATTAAGGTGATGCTTCCAACCAATGCTGCTATGACCGTAGCAATCATTAAGTTTGAATCTCCTCCCATAACATCCTTAATCGTTTCCGGTGGAATAAAGGTTAAAATTAATCCTATGAATAACAGAATAGCAATAATTTGCCCTATCATATTTTTCATCATGCCTTTTGCCATTTTCATAGCGTTAAAGGTCCTTTCTTTATCTTTGATTGTAGATATGATCAATGCAATTACTGCAATCCCCCATAAAATTATCGTTGATCGATCCATCTTTTCACTCCTCGTATAATCTTTTATATCTGTTGACAATATAATATAATAACTATAGAGTAAAAATCCGTTACCTAGGTAACACTTTTATAAGGAGTTTCCATGAAAATTAAAGCAATTATTCCTCAATTAAAAAATCATCCTCTATTCTGCGATTTTTCTGAAGATGATTTACTATCTTTGTTTCAAATTAATAACTATTCTTTATATACCTATGGGAAAAACCAAATCATTCATTTTGAAGGAGAGATTTGCACGACCTTAGATATCCTTTTGGCAGGACAGGTCATCATCCAAAGAATTGATGAAAATGGAAACATCTTAACCATAACCAACTTTGATGCAGATGAATCATTAGGTGCAAATTTATTATTTGGCAAACATCATGCTTATCCTATGACCGTCGTCTCACAAGCTGAGACCATTATTTTAAGCTTAAAAAAAGATTTTATATTACAACTTTGCCAAACAAATCAAAATTTCTTAAATGAGTTTTTAAAATGTATTTCAGATAAGACATTTATTTTAACTAAAAAAATCAAATCTATTTCATTCCAAAGTCTACGTCAGTCTATTATCGACTACTTAATCTATCAATATCATGTGCAAAATAATCCTAAAATTCATTTGAGCATGTCCAAAAAGGATTTAGCGGAAAGATTTGGGGTTCAAAGAACTTCTCTATCCAGAGAATTATCCAAAATGCGTCAAGAAGGACTGATTCAATTTGATGCAGGATCCATTACTATATTGGATATGAAGTTACTGAATCCAGGGTATCTGCCTGTTTAATATACCCTTTTCACTTTGAATATTTTTATGAGAATATATTAAAATATTTAAATAACCTGTAAAAGTAACGTAACTCCTTCTATTTCATTCTCCAATTCATCGCATTCAGCCTGCTGACTTCTTATATAGCTCTCAAAAAGCTGTGCTTTTTCTGGATATTTTTCCTTTAAATCATTGGCTCTCTTTATTATTGATGATTGCTGCTCATTATTAATGCTTGTTACTTCATTATGTTCGATAATCTTTTCATCAATCAACTTCACTCCTGCTTTATGAAAAACCCTAAGCCACTGTTCTCTTGA
>JANQMT010000110.1:0-14665 GCA_028279945.1 Clostridia bacterium | reverse complement strand
ATTTGGTTTATAGGCCTATAGTTATGTCACTTGGTTTCTTCACAAACTTTTTCAGTGTCTTTTTCTAAAACTTCATCATTTCTTACTTCAGCTGTATTTTGAGAGATTGATTCTAATAGAGCCTGATTTTCATTTTGTATTTTTTCCAGACTTGTTTCCAATTCTTTTATTTCGCCCTTTAGCTCTCTAATCTTAAGAGACGATTTTACTTTGCTGAATACACCAAAAAAGACAGCGATGATTGCACCTATTGCTGCGGAGCCTAAAATTATGACGGATTGACTTAATTCAACTTTTTTAAATATAAGCTGTATGGTAACAACGTCAGAGTTAAGGACGGCAAAAATAGCGATTATTACTGCAAATAGTAAAGACATAACAAATCCAAATTGCATAAAATCATTCCTTTCCATTAAAGAATATGTATATATTATACACTATAGAGCCTTAGTTTTAAAACTAATAGTGTTGTTGGAAAGAAGTATTCTAAAGAGCAAATTTTCTATATCATATCATCATATTTCGTTTTCCAATGAACATTTTTTAGATAATCTTCCAACTCAGCCGGATCTTTTTTTTCGAAAAGTTTTACAATTTCTCTATGTTCTTCATTAATTGATTTACAAAGATCAAACAGTTTTTCTGTGTCTGAGGAGTAGTAAGTATATCTTGCAATGCTGGACTTTATTTGATCTAATATTTTAATTAATTGAGGGTTGTCTGATTTATTAATATAAACTGAGTGGAACTTTTCCTGCAAATCACAATAGGAAGCATAATTTTTATATTTAATAGCAATGTCAATGAGATCTATGGTTTCATACATTTTGTTGATATCTTCTTCTGTTATATTAGGAACAGCAGAGGATGCAGCCAGTGCATCAAGTACTGCTAAAATATCATAGATATTAATTTTATATTTAAAATCTACTTTGCTAACGGCATATCCTTTTCTGGGAACTTTTCTTAAAACATTATTTGCAACAAGCTCAATTAAGGCTTCTCTCACAGGCGTCCTGCTGATATTGAGATCCTCGCAAATTTGTGCTTCTGTAATTATTTCATCGGGTGTGATTTCATTATGTTGAATTTTGTGCAAGATATTTTTTATTGCTACATTTCTTAATGACGATTCTGTCATATGTATCTTCTCCTTCTGATGATATATTTCGTATATTTTTTAATATAGCATAAATGTATTTTAAATGCAAATATCATACCAAGTATTAGCGTATACGCTAATGCAAGCATAAAGAAAAAGTCTATATTAAAGCGCTGTTATAGCCTAATTTTAAAGATTTATTTGGTTGACACTTCTTTTATATGCGTGTATACTATAATCGTTAATTGCAATTAACAACATTTACGTATACACAAATACTACATCTATTCAATTTTAAAGGAGGACATATAATATGGAACAAAAACCTTACGTTGTAGTGGAGTGGAATGATGTTGAGAGTGATGCAAAAGGATGGCTGTGTGCTTACAATTTTGTCAATCATTATTGCGGTGGAGGAACGAGAATGCATCCAACTGTAACGCGTGAAGAAGTCATAAGATTGGCAACAACAATGGGATATAAGTACAAAGTTACCGGGTCATTGACAACAGGAGGTTGTAAAGGTGGAATTGCTTACGATTATAAGAAGCCTGATGCAAAAGATGTCTTAAGAAGATATTTGATTGCAATGACGCCATACATAAAAGCTGGGGTTTCAATTGGCGGAGACCTGGGTGTAGACTATGGGGATGTTCTTGAAATATTAGACGAGCTTAAAGTAGGATTACCACAAACCCAGGCTATGAAAAATGACCCAATCATTCAACAATGTATCAAAGACCACGATGAGTTATGTGATAAAACTTATGATGGATTTAAGATGTACGACATGATTACTGGCTACGGATGTGCAGCAGCTTTAGATGAGGCTTGGAAGATTAAGGGCGGCAAAGAGGGTGCCAGTGTAGTTATTCAAGGCTTTGGTTGTGTTGGCGCTTCTATGGCTAATAACTTAGATCAGATGGGTTATAAGGTGGTTGGCATTGCAGACGCAAACTGTTTAGTTGTTTGTGAAGCCGGACTAGACGTTAAAAAGTTGATTGCAACAAGAAAACCAAAAGGAGAGATGGACCCTGCAGCTTTTGAAAGTCATTATAAAGTTATGAACAATACAGAATGGTTAGACGTTAATTGTGATATATTAGTACCCGCTGCGTTGGAAGATGTTATCAATAAAGATAATGTTGATAAAGTAAAGGCATCCCTTATTGTTGAAGCTGCTAACATTCCGGTTACACCCGAAGCAGATGAAATTTTATTTGAAAAAGGCATTGATGTCTGTGTTGATTTTGTAAGCAATCTGGGTGGAATTCGTATTTATGATGTTGCGGTATTTGGTTTGGTTCCTTGCGACCCACAAGCGATTGTAGAGGATACAGTCAGTTTAATTAGAATGAAAACTCGCCTGATTTTCGAAAAAGCAAAGGCAGAAGGAAAGTCAACTAGACAAGTAGCATATGAGCTTTTTGCACCAGATGTATTTGATACACCAGATATATAATAGGAGAGAAATACTATGGAAAAAATGACGATACATTCTCAAAGTTGTAAAGGATGCGGATACTGTGTAGTAAATTGTCCCAAGAAAGCAGTTTTGCTGGATGGCGCAATTAATAAAGCCGGATACATAACACCAATCGTAGATGAGACAAAGTGTATACTCTGCGGAATTTGTTATAATGTGTGTCCTGACTATGTTTACGAAATAATCAAGGAGGAGGAATGATCCATGGCAAAACAGTTATTTAAGGGAAATGATGCTATAGCGGAAGCAGCAGTAAGAGCGGGGTGTAGATTTTTCTCAGGTTATCCAATTACACCGCAAAGTGAAATTTTAGAATATTTGTCATGGAGAATGCCTGAAGTAAACGGCGTTTTTTTACAAACAGAATCTGAATTATCCGGGATTTCAATGACCTACGGAGCGGCAGCAGTGGGTGCACGTGCTATGACAAGTTCATCAGGTCCTGGATTTAGTCTGATGCAAGAAGGTATTTCTTACATAGCATCAGCAGAGCTGCCATGTGTCATTGTAGATGTTATGCGTTACGGTTCAGGTCTTGCAGATATATTTACAGGTCAAGGAGATTATTGGCAGGCTGTAAAAAATGGCGGACATGGCGACTATAGATGTATGGTTTATGCACCTTCGTCTGTTCAGGAATCTGTAGACCTTGTTACACTAGCATTTGATAAAGCAGAACAATATAGAAACCCTGTTATTATACTTTCGGATGCATCTATAAGCCAAATGATGGAGCCGGTTGAATTTCCTGAAATGCATGACCATGATATGGACCAATATGAATGGTCTCTAAAAGGGAAAGGTAAAGATCAAAACAAAAGACATGCTTCGGTTATGTATTATAAGCCGGATTATGATGACTATTTGAAAGCAAAATATGACGAAATAGTAGAAAAAGAGCAGCTTTGGGAAGAATATCAAACAGAAGATGCCCAGCTGGTGTTGGTTGCTTATGGCATATCTGCTCGTATTTGTGAAGAGGTAGTAGATATTGCAAGAACAAAAGGTCAAAAGGTTGGATTGATTAGGCCAATATCTTTATACCCATTTCCTGTAAAAGCTTTTGATAAATTAACTTCTGTAAAGGCTTATGCAAGTGTTGAAATGTCATGCTTATCACAGATGATAGAGGATGTAGCACTTACTGTGAGAGGAAAAGCTCCTGTTTATCCAATTCGTGGCGGAATGAAAGTTTATGAAGCAAGTGATATTTGTTCTGAAATTGATTTGATATTAGCAGGAAAGGCACTGGAGGTATTTTAAGATGGAAAAAAGAAGACCGAATATACTCTATGTAGATCACAAATTTTGCCCTGGTTGTGGACATGGTATTATAAATCGTTTAGTAGCAGAAGTGCTTGAAGAAATGCATGAAGATGAAAAAGCGCTTTGTGCTGTAGCTGTAGGGTGCTCTTCGTTAATGCCTGATACGTATGGTGTTGATATTGTTCAGGCGCAGCATGGAAGGGCTGCTGCTGTTGCTGTTGGAATGAAAAAATGCAGGCCTGAGAATATGGTGTTTGCCTATCAAGGTGATGGCGATGCGCTTGCCATTGGTTTTTCAGAAACCATGTATGCTGCCATTCGTAATGATAACATTACGGTTATATTAGTGAATAACAACAATTTTGGAATGACCGGCGGGCAAATGTCACCTACAACATTAGAAAAGCAAAAAACAACCACTTCTCCGGAGGGAAGGGATACATCCACAACAGGAAAGCCTCTGGACGTTATGAAGATGATACAGACACTGGATGTGGCTTATTTGGCAAGAGGAACCGTAACCAATAATTCAGAAGTCCTTAAGACAAAAAAATACATACGCAAAGCTTTTGAAGCACAAAAGGCAAATAAGGGTTATTCATTAGTAGAGATTCTGTCTCCTTGTCCAACTAATTGGGGGATTACGCCTCTAGCGTCATGTGAAAATATTGAAAAGGCTGTAAAAGAAATTTATCCTCTGGGAGAGTTTTGTAATGGAGGTGCAGAGTAATGAATATTGTTTGTGCAGGTTTTGGAGGACAAGGTGTATTGACAGCAGGGTTGATTCTGGCCAAAACAGGAGTTGATATTGGTAAAAACGTTACATGGATACCTTCATACGGCAGTGAAATGAGAGGCGGAACCGCAAACTGCAACTTAAAAATATCCGATGGAAAGATTTCAAGTCCCTTTGTAAAAAGTATTGATATTCTTTTAGTAATGAATATGCCATCTCTTGATAAATTTGAGTCAGCGGTTAGAGAAGGTGGGGTTATTGTTTCCAATAAAACGTTGATTAAGGACCACAATTTCAGAAGTGATTTAAAAGTAATTGAAGTAGAGGCAACTGAGATTGCTGAGGAAGAGAGCAACCTTAAGGGGAGCAATATTGTAATGCTTGGAGCTTTGGCATCTGACGGTGTTTTATTTGATGTAAAGACTATAAGAGAAGGTATTCAAAACTTTTTCTTATCAAAAAAGAAAAATAATCCTAAAAATGAATCATGTTTTGATAAAGGTGTAGAGCATGCAAAAGTAAGAAAATAGTTTTACGATCTAGGAGAGATAATTATGGATATAAGAAAGTTATTAAAACCAAATAAGATTGCCATTATTGGCGCTAGTGAAAAAGAAGGTTTTGGGGGCGACACCTGCCGTAATGTGATGACCTACATGAATGAAGATAAATACTATTTTATTAACCCAAGAAGAGAAAAAGTTTTTAATAAAAAGTGTTACTCAAGTATTACTGAACTACCTGAGCAAGTCGACTTAATCGTTATTTGTACACCACAAAGTACCGTTGAAAACTTGTTAAGAGAAGGCGCAAAAAAGGGCGTAAGAGGTGCAGTTGTTTATGCAAGCGGTTATGGAGAAGTAGGCACAGAAGGAGGAATTGCAGCTGAAAATTCATTGATGGATTTATGTCAAGAGTTAGACATCGCATTAATGGGACCAAATTGTGCAGGGTATGCCAATTTTATTGATAAAATGTATCCCTTTGCCTTTATTTCCGATGAAAGAGATCGAACAGGTTCTGTAGGTGTTATATCGCAAAGTGGTCAGCTTGCCCTTTCTATGATGGACAGTCCAAGAATGAAGTTTTCTTATAGTATTTCTTCTGGTAATAGCAAAATTTGTAAGATGGAAGATTACTTGGATTTCTTAATTGATGATGCGGATACGAAAGTGATTGCTATGTATCTGGAAGGCGTAAAAGCGCCTAAACAATTTATTGCGGCTTTAAAAAAAGCAGCAATAAAGAAAAAACCAATAGTTGTATTAAAGACCGGACGATCAGAAAAAGGGCAGGCCATAGCAGCTTCTCATACAGGAAGTCTTTCGGGAGCGGATAAGGTTTACGATGCATTATTTGAAAAATTTGGAGTAATACGTGTGGACGACCTTGAAGAACTCATGTCAACAGCCCAAGCTTTAGCTACCTTGAATATTGTTCCTAAGAATAAAGGTTTCGCTTGTATCAGCTTATCTGGAGGAGAAACGGGTATTTGTGCAGACTTAGGGCAGTTAATCGGTGTGGATTATCCAGATTTTGAAGCCAAAACTTTAAAAACGCTTAATGAAATGCTGCCTGATTACGCAACGCCAAACAATCCTTTGGACTCTACGGCAACATTGTCTTATGACAGCGAGAAATATGCAGCCGTACTAGAAACAGTAATGAAAGATCCCAATGTTGGGATGGTTGCTGTCGGCTACACTCTGTTGCAGGAAATTGCCGACAACGCTATTTACTATATGAGTAAAGCGCTGGAAATGGTTTGTAAGGAAGAATGGGCAAAACCTGTTGTTATGCTGCCATTTGCAGAAAATACAAGGAATCTTGGATATGTTGATCAACTTGAAAAAATAGGTGTTCCGGTATTACCTACATCTTTATATGCATTTAAGATTATCAAAAATATTCTGAATTTTGCTAATTATAGCACAGATGATCATGATTTAAATGTAATGATTCCGGAGGAAGCTATTACAACTGGTAAAGGTGCATTAACAGAATCTGAAAGCAAGAAAATAGTTGCTGAATATGGAATCAATTGTGGTCATTTTGAGGTTGTCACTACTGCAGAAGATGCTGTTGCTATTTTTAAAAAATTAAAAACAGATACAGTTGTAGCAAAAATTGATAGCCCGGATATCCTTCATAAATCGGATGTAGGGTGCGTTAAATTAAATCTAAGAGATGAAGAAGCAGTAAAACAATCTTACTTAGATATTATGGAAAATGCCAATAAGCATTGCCCTGACTCCAGGATACTTGGTATCCAAATATGTGACCAGGCACCTAAAGGTGTGGAAATGATTATTGGTGTTAATAATGATCCACAATTTGGCCCCTGTGTACTTTGCGGATTGGGTGGTGTCTTTGTAGAAGTCTTTAAAGATACGGCACTTGGATTAGCACCGCTTTCAAAAGCGGAGGCTGTTAAAATGGTGTATTCGTTAAAGGGCATAAAAATGCTTCAAGGATACCGGGGAAATAAAAAAGCAGACATTGACGCTTTTGTAGAGGCTCTTGTAAAGGTTTCACAGCTTGCATGTGACCATAAAAATCAAATGAGGGAGCTGGATATTAATCCTGTTTTCGTATATGAAAAAGGAATATGTGCAGTTGATGCACTTTATATTGAAAAATAATTTTATAAAATGGAGGAATGAAAAGTGAACGAAAAAAGACGTAAATATTTATCGGTTCTCGCGTTGTCATTAAGTGGTGGCTCTATTTATCTTATTCCTTACATCAGGTATGTATTCTACGATCATCAAATTGCAGCTATGGGGATTACCAACCAACAGCTTGGATTATTAACATCCATTTATGCTATCGGGTGTATGTTGCTTTATATTCCGGGAGGAATGATTGCAGACAGATTTTCAACTAAAAAGTGTATGATTATTTCTTTACTTTCAACCTCAGTTCTAACATTAATATATGCGTTTTCTATGGGATATAAGGTGGCACTGGTTATTTGGCTTCTTTTTGCAGCAAGTACTGCTTTTGTATTTTGGACTTCATTGTTTAAAACCATTAGGATGATTAGTACTTCTGAAGAACAAGGCTTCATGTTTGGGTTATATTATGCGGGAAATGGCATTACCGGGGCAGTTGTAAATGGTATTGCTATTTGGGCAATGAGATTTTCTGAAGGTTTAAAAGCTCAATTTGTTTCGGCAGTTATTATTTATGCCGCAAGTACAACAATAGCCGCACTGCTTCTATGGATTATATTAAAAGAAGACAGAGAAAAAGCGAAAGAACTTAAGGTCAATGATTTTGATTTATCTAAGGTAGGTAATTTGCTTAAGAATCCAATTGTATGGATATTCTCACTTATTATTTTCGCAGGATATTCCATTTATTCAAGTACCAGTTATTTTACACCATATCTAACGGATGTTGTAGGTATCTCTCCAAAAGAATCCGGCGTTTTATCTATATTCAGGACTTATATATTTTACCTTCTTGCTCCTATTAGTGGCATAATAGCTGATAAAGTGATAAAATCCACAAGTAAGTGGTTCACGTTTTTGTTTGCAATATTAGCCATGTTATTTGTGGGCGTATTATTTATTCCTTCGGGAACCAGTGTTACGTTAGTAAGCTTATATACCTTACTTCCGGGGGCAATTGGACTTGCACTTTATGGCATTATTTTCTCAATCGCAAATGAAACGAGAATTCCAGTGGCAGTAATGGGAACAGCAGTTGGAATTGCATCGATTATTGGTTATACCCCTGATTTCTTTATGGCAACTATGTTTGGAACCTGGTTAGATAATTTGGGGCAAAAGGGATACAACTACATATTTGTATTTCTTGCAGTTGTCTCTGTTGTAGGTATTATTGCATCTTACTTCATTTATAAAAGAGCTAAGGCTATTCAGTCAGCTGAGGGCGTAGATTAGAAACAGAATTAAACATCTATTACCTATTTTTATCAGATTAATGATACAAGTTAATATTTTGAAGAAGGTGAAAAGATGAATATAAATAATACAGTACAAGGACTGCGGGATAATAAATTAAAAAGGGATCTGGGATTTTTTTCAACAACTGCTATTATTATTGGGCAGATGGTAGGATCAGGTATTTATATGACACCACAGGGGTTAGCAGAATTAGCCAATCCTAAGGTAGCCATTTTAGCTATGATTATTACAGGATGCGGTGCGTTAGCACTTGCTCTCTCCTTTGCAAAGCTTGGTGAATGCTTGCCGGTTTCAGGTTCGGCAGTGGCATATACAAGAGCTGCATTTGGTGAATTACCGTCTTTTCTTGTCGGATGGTCCTATTGGTGTGGTTGTTGGATTGGAAATGGTGCCATAATTATGGGAGGACTCAGCTATGCATCCTACTTTATACCAACACTTTCCCAAAATAGTATATATACATTCCTAATTGCTGCTTTTATTATTTGGGTCTATACATTCATTAATATTAGAGGTGTAAAAAAAGCAGGTTCTATTAATTTAATTTTAACTATTGTAAAATTGCTTCCGTTTGTTGTATTTATTGCTATTGCTATTCCGAATTTTGACGTTCAAAATATAAATACGATTTCTTCACCAGAGGTAGAAGGGTTTGGTGTTCTATCAATTGCTATGGCTTATACACTTTGGTCTTTTACAGGATTCGAAGGGGCGAGTGTCAATGCAGGGGAAGTTAAAAATACTAAGATCATTAAACAAGCAACCATTTTGGGTACAGGATTTGTTGTTATCCTTTATTTAATACTGGTTATTCTGGCGGCAGGTAATATGTCCCAGCCTGATTTAGCTTCATCTAGTTCACCTTTTTCTGATATTATTCAAAATGCGACAGGGGCTTATTGGGCAGGAGGATTTATTTCACTTGGCGTATGTGTCTCTGCGTTAGGCTGCATCGGTGCTTGGATTATTTCTTCAGCTAGAATTGCATATTCTCTTGGGGAGCAAGAATTGTTTCCAAAATTATTCGCAAAGGTCCATTATAAATATCAAACACCCTATGCTGCATTGATTATCAATGCAACACTGATGACAGGCATCATGTTCTTGAGCTACATCACAAATCAGGGAGGCGTATATAACTTTTTGGTGCTGTTGGCAGTTATGTCACTTCTTGTTTTTTATGCTTTTGGTGCAGCATCTGAGATTATGCTCTTAGCAAAGAAAGAGGTTCCTCTGAATCCATTTAATTTTATAAAAAACTCTGTATTGGGTTTGATTGCATTGATCTATGCTTTCTACACAATATATGGTTCTGGTGCAGAAGTAGTCATGTATGGATTTCTATTTATGCTTGCAGGAATACCATTTTATATTTATGTAAAATTTCAAAATAATCAGGAAATAGAGCTGCGTGAAAGAGTATGTCGCAGGTCATAGGATGTTTTTTTAAATGATCCATAAAAATAGAAAGAGCAAAACCTGATATGGCAGATTTTGCTCTTTTTATATTTTTTTTATTTGATTCCTGCAGCAACTTTCACATTCCATTGATGGGTGTCGTCTTCAGTGTTGTCTTTATGTCTGGTGCTGTTTGCAAAATGAACGTCAATAACACCTTCCATGCCATTATTTTTTACCCAGTCTAGATTATAGCCTTCGCCGTAATCGTAGCTTCTCCATGAGGTGTATTCACCGCCGGGTACATTTTCATTTCCTGCATGGGGCATGCCTGCTGCACTTGCTGCTAGTTTTCTTCCGTTATATTCAATGACTATAGGACGTTTCTCCCAGCTGAAACAGCCGCTCCATATTTCTTTCATTATGTTTGTGTCTGCTGATGTTAAAGTTTCTACATCGGCATGATTTGTACCGGTGGTTCTTTTAGCCATAAAAGACTTTCCGGTATAGAAATCGGTTACCTTAAATTCAGCACCTATAGGCAATACATATTGTGCTTCAGCCCACCAATCTAAATACTCGCCGTATTGTTCTCCCGGTGTATTTTTTACAGGAACATGATGTACGGGTATCCTTAAAGTATCTCCAATATTGAATACTGTCTGGGTAGTAATATTGTTAGCATCTGCCAGCTCTTGTTGAGGGATTCCAAACTGGTTTGAAACACTCCACATGGTATCACCTTTTTGTACGGTATAGCTTGTATAAGTAACGTACGATTCTTCACTACCAGTCGAATTTGATGAGGAGCTGCTGCCGGTATTAGAAGAAGCTTCGGGTATTTTTATTTTCTGTCCAATATGCAGAATCGTATTTTCATTGTGTCCGTTGTATGCCATTAATTCTATTAGATCGACTTGATATTTTTGGCTGATGATCCAATAGGTATCGCCGGCTTGTACGGTATAAATGGTTTCTTTTACTTCTTTCACCTGTGATGGTATCGTAATCTTATGGCCAATATGGAGTATGGTATATGGATTGGCATTATTTGCAGCCATTAATTCATTGATATCCACACCGTATTTTTGACTAATGATCCAGTAGGTATCACCTGCTTGAACCGTATGTATGGTTTGGGGGGTGTTGGATGGAATGACCAGGTTTTGGCCTATATATAGCATTTCATTACCATTTGCATGATTGGCTTCCATTAATCGGCTTAAGGATACGCCAAACTTTTGACTGATGATCCAATAAGTATCACCTGTCTGTACTTGATAATGGGTTTGTCCATATGCAATCCCCAAACTGCTGATAGAGATGGCTATACCTAATAGTCCCGAATATAAGATTTTTTTAAGTTGCATTCTAATGTTAGTCCTCCTTTTTAATGTTAATCAATTTAAATAATTTGGATTTATTTTCCATTAAATTAATATTTTTACCTATCCTCTGCTCATTTCGACAAAATTTGCTAATATCCTTTATGTAATTTATGGATATTAAGGGATGATATTCTGGTATAAATGATGAACAATGAACTGGATTTGTCACATAGTTTAAAATACATCATAAATTAAAAGTAAAAAAGTTAAAGAAGGTGTATTGTTTAATGTTCATTTATGTTGTAAAGCCAGGGGACACGTTATGGCAAATTGCATCCGGCTATGGTGTTGGTGTAACAGAAATAGTAGATATAAACCAACTTAAAAATCCTAATCAACTGGTGATTGGGCAGTCTTTAGTGATCCCAACAGAGGATGTTTTTTATACTGTAAAAGCGGGAGATACGTTATGGAGAATTGCACAAGTCTATGGTACGACAGTTCAAGCCATTGTACAGGCAAATGGAATTGTTAATCCTTCCTATATTTATCCCGGTCTTACATTATATATTCCGGCATCTCGCCACATCGTTCAAAGGGGAGAAACGCTATGGCAGATAGCTCAGACGTATGGGGTTGAGTTACAGACTTTGTTAAAAGTCAATGATATTGAAAATCCAAATCTGATATATCCCGGTACGGCGTTAGTGATTCCTCGTAAACGAAGACCTGTTATTGAAGTGAATGCATATACTTATGAGATGGGAGAAGAAGCAGTTGCTTCTGTAAAAAAAGATGGTAAGCACCTGACATATTATAGTCCTTTTGCATATTTGATCAGAGAGGATGGAAGCCTTGTTCCGATAGAAGATGATCTGGGGGTTAATGCTGCAATATCCGAAGGTGTCGTTCCAATGATGTCCATAACGAATTTTACTACTACTCAGCTAGGCGAAAATCTTGCAAGTATTATTCTCAATAGTATAGAGATTCAAGATGATTTACTTACAAACATTATTAATATAATGGCGGAAAAAGGTTATGAGGGATTAAATATTGATTTTGAGAATGTTCTTCCTGCTGATAGGGAACCCTATAATCAGTTTCTTCAGCGTGCAGTAGACCGACTACACGCAGAAGGGTATTTTGTTTCTACTGCTTTGGCTCCAAAGGTGAGTGCTGAACAGGCAGGTTTGCTGTATGAAGCTCACGACTATGAGGCCCATGGCAGAATTGCAGATTTTGTTATATTAATGACCTATGAATGGGGATGGCGAAAAGGCCCGCCACGCGCTATTTCTCCGTTAAATGAGATTATACGCGTTCTTGATTATGCGGTTTCAGTTATGCCAAGAAATAAATTATTTTTTGGTTTTCAGCTCTATGCAAGAGATTGGCTGCTTCCTCATGTGACAGGTCAAGAGGCAGAGACATTCAGCTGTCAGGAGGCTGTTGACCGAGCTATCCGGTACGGTGCCGCTATCCAGTATGACCCAATAGCCCAGTCACCATTTTATCGTTATCAAGATGAACAAGGGCAGATGCATGAAGTATGGTTTGAAGATGCTCGAAGTGCTCAAGCAAAATTTGATGTCGTAAAAAATTATAATCTAAGAGGCATCAGTTATTGGGTTTTAGGTTATCCATTCCCACAAAATTGGGTTTTGCTTGAGGATAATTTTACCATTAGAAAACTACTGTAAACCATTGCTAATCCCATAAGTTGTCCAAATTTGTAATGGTTCATCGTTAAATTGTCTGTATTATCGAAATATTCTTTCAAATCCGTTGACATGGGACAAGTTAGGATTTAGACTTAAATTATAAGATCCTGTTGCTTCTCAGCAACCTTGGATAGCCGGGTAAAGTGATTATGTGAAAACCGGCCAAGTTGTTAGTGTATTTCATGAAAAAAAGGAGGCGATATCTATGAAAAAAATTTTAGTTCCTATTGATGGATCCGAGTATTCTGAAAAGGCATTAGTAAAGGCGAAGGAGCTTGCCGGAGCATTTGATAGTCAAGTTGTTTTGTTGAATGTAATGAATGATGTATCCATTGTTTCGAGTTTACATTATGCCTCAATCAATAACATAATAAATTTGCCGGATTTAAAAGAAGAGGCAAAGAAAAAATCCAACTCAGTATTGGAAGAGGCAAAGAAATATTTTAGCGATATTTCAGTTCCCGTTGAAACCGTTTCATTAGATGAACCCACAGGGAATATAGCCAGAGGGATAGCAGATTATGCAAATGATTATGATCCTGATGTTATTGTGATGGGTTCAAACGGAATTGGCTCATTGAAGCAAAGATTGTATCTAGGCAGTGTGACCACTAGGGTTTTGCATATTGTACATAAGCCGGTATTGGTAGTGCAGTAAAAATATGTTTCTAACTCAATAGACTTTTAGATTTGCTTGAAAACAGGTGATGAGAATTCACCTGTTTTTTTGATGCATAATTTCAAAATTTCACTATAATATCTACCGGTATGAAAAACACTTAGTAACATTTTTTAAGCACTTAGAGTATTATAATGTAGAAAAAAGTTGAAGCGTGGAAACAACTAGGGTATAAGCTTGCATTGTGTTTGGAATGTCATAACTATATTTTTGAGCTAAAAATATACCAGGTAGAAAGAAGGAAAATATCACGAGTTTTTATGATTTATTTTATTACTTTGTCATATATGCCATGCTAGGATGGGTGTTTGAAGTAGCTTTTGCATACGTTAAACAAAAAGAATTTATTAACCGGGGATTTTTATATGGTCCATTTTGTCCTATATACGGAGTCGGCATCGTGGGTATCTTTCTTATTGTAGAGGGGACGACTTATGTTTTTTACCATACAGGTGATGCACCTCTTTGGATTGTTTTCTTGATTACCACGTTTTGGACGACATTAATTGAAGGTGTGACCGGTGCTGTTATGTATCAAATATTTCACCTTAGATGGTGGGATTACACCGATAGACCTTTAAACATAAAAGGATATGTTTGTCTTGAATTTTCATTGATTTGGGGTGTTTTTGGGACGATCATCTTTCGGTATTTTCATGTATGGGTTATTAAATTTGTTGATTTTATTCCCAGACATTTTGGAGAAGCTGTTTTGGTCATACTTGTAGTGTACTTTTTGATTGATATTAATTCAACTGTAAGATCTCTGGTACAATTCAGAAAGTTATTGCTTGAAATGGAATCAATTTCTGAAGAATATATTTTATCAAAATGTAAATTAATTGATGAAATGCAGAATATGAAAAAAGGGCTGGTAGTCCGTTCGGAGAAAAAAGTTCAGAGCAAATCTGTGGGAACCAATAGCTTAAGTAGTGGTGATGAGATTACTAAATTAAAGACGAGTTTTGATTTTGATGAAATACAATATCGATATGAGAAAATGTCCCGGCA
>JANQMT010000084.1:0-15044 GCA_028279945.1 Clostridia bacterium | reverse complement strand
ACTGCCTTATTTATAGTCGGAGCGATAAGATTTGAACCTACGACCCTTGACCTCCGGTCAAGTTTTTTGAAGTTTAGTCTTTGAATAAGTTCCCAAAATATGCAGTGTATTTACAAATTATTCGCCTTAAAATGTAATTGAAAATTTTTGTTATCTGTCTTTTTATTGTCCCATTGAAGGTGTGAAATTTCCACTTCTTTATTATTAAATAATTGATCAAAAAAATTATTGCAGCATAAAACAATATATCTATAGCTTTAATATCTGTGATTAAATGTAATATCAGTATTCCAAATAATAAAAGTAATAAAGATTTTTTTCTATCCATATTTTTTCCTTTTGTATAACTATTTATGTTTGCTACATAAAAATGTATTTTGTTATAAAAGTGAATATTTTCAATTGGTCGGAGTGATAGGATTTGAACCTACGACCTCTTGACCCCCAGTCAAGTTTTTTGATTAAGCCAATGTATTGTCTAAATTTTATAGATGGGTGAAAAAATATAAAAATATGGTAAACTATAGTATGAAATAAACTTCTCAAGGAGGACATATGTTAAATTTTTTTAAGGATAAATTTTGGTTTACTGAGAATATTCCAAATAAAAAATATACAAAGTGGACAGATGGTATAATGATACCAATATTATCGTTACTGACAGTAGTAGTAGGTCATTCTGACCCAAGTTATGATATACATTTGTTAATTTTTATTCCTGGGTTAACTTGTGCGTGGGCATATAATCATATTATTATAACACTGCTATCAAACAAGGATTTTTTTAAAGATAAAGGTCTAAGACTAAGATTCATTAATTCAACAATTCTTACAGCTTTTATTTTTTTCATTATAAATATGAGTCTGTATATTTTTTAAGCGTTTTTAAGCCCCACGGATAGTCGCGAAAACAATGGTAGAATAGTTTAGCTTTCAGCTATTAACAATTTAAAGCAATACATTTATTATAATTCTTTAAGCTAGAATATAATGAGTTCCTTAAATTCAGAATATCGGATTACTTGGCAGGTACAACTTCATAATTTTTTGCTAAAACCCATCCACATAAACCAAGCGAGGAACAAATTATATAATAAAAGTATTGTTCTTTTTGTAATTTTTCGGCTAATTCTTCGATTGTATCATAGTCAGTTGGCCAACCATATTTTTTTTGTGATATTAATAAGTCTCTATTATCTTCTATAAATTGAAATAATTCATATTTCTCTATATCAAAAATTATATTATGCTTAATTTGGGTTTCAAAAAAATGTGTTAAAACGTCAGTGAAAAAAATATCTGCATTTTCTTCAAATGTTGATTCAGTGTGAATTACAATCTTTTGATTTTTAAAATCAATTTCATATGACAATATTTCATTATCATGTATATTTATCATATTATCAACTCCTCTATTGATTCTAAAACGAAACTATTCCCATAAGAATGATTTGGGAACTCTTGTTTTATAAAAAAAATTATATTTTACGTTTTATTATTTTCTTTAAAAAATAATAAATCATAACTCCAATTCCAATTGTTACTCCAAGTCTTAATAACATTAATAGAAGTACTATAAAAAAACCTGATGGATTACATTCGTATACGTTCATATATCTTATCCTATCTTAATTTATTTAAAGCAATAGTAAATATTTCTTTAAAATTATATTTTAGATATGTAACAATTCACTAAAGTTTTTTATTAGGGAACCCTTATTATTCTATAACGGATATTTATTTCATTTATAATTGTTCAAATAACTAATGATAAAAAAAGTAGTATTTTTTTTGTAACTTTAAAATTTAAAAAAAAAATAATTTTTTTTCAATCAATCTTGTATTCCGTGTATTCCTCTTTTCTTGATTTATTTATCTTATATTATAGTCCTAAAGTGTTCGCTTAAGAGACATAATAGAAGTTGTAAACATAATTAAAGATATGAAGGTCATTATGATAGAAAGCGTTAGAAAACTTCCAACAAAAAAATAAATTCCATACCATTGACCTAAAAAAAAAATTACAAAAGGTAATGCCCAACCAGCGTAAGCGTCTGTAATATTAACATATACTATTAATATAGAGAAAAACAGTGTTATAAGCCAAAATACAGAACAATACTTGATAAGTCCATGATTCTTATTTTTTATACTAATTATCAAAATAAACATCCAAATGGCGATGTATGCAAATGTGACAATTAAATTCTTTACGGTTGCACGGCTTCCCATTAAGAACTCTTGAAAATTCAAAACCATACCTCCGATAACAATCACAATAGATAAAATAACAATTGTTGCTGTTGCTTTATTTTTCATTTTTTACTCCCTCTTTAATAATTATAAGAAAAAATGTTCCAAATATCAATTTTTTGTCCAATATTATAGATTTAAGAATATGAACAATTCCTTAAAACTATTTTTTTTGGGAACTCATTATTTTTTCATCAACTATTTTAAATTTATAATATGTATAATATGTCGATATTGTATGCAATCAAACAAAGGGTCTTGTTTTGCACATGCTCTCCTATCACCGCATAAGTTATAAAAAAGGTTGATTAAGGAGTGAGTTTTTGTGCAGAAGTACAGGATTATGACCTTTGATGGCGGAGGTATTAGGGGTGTACTGACAGCTATGCTACTAAAGAGGTTAAATAATGAATTTCCTGAATTCATAAATATGACTCAACTTTTTGCTGGTACCTCTACCGGTTCCCTTATTGCCTTAGGCCTTGCTTATGGTCTTTCACCACAGCAGCTAGTAGAATTATATACCCGTAATGGTAAATACATTTTTACCCCTAGTTATTTGGAATTGCATAGGCCTAAGTATAGCAACGAACATCTTAAAAAAGTACTCAGTTCAATATTTCCTCAAAATCTACGTCTATCGGATTTGTCTTACAATGTGCTGGTACCTACATTTCGTGTAACCGGTTCTCATTCTGAACCTTGTTGGAGTCCTGTCTTTTATAGTAATTTGCCAGGTTCTACTAATATGGATACGCTGGTGATTGATGTAGCCATGGCCAGTAATGCTGCCCCTATTTATTTTCCCTCTTATAACAATCATATTGACGGGGGAGTTATAGCTAATAATCCTAGCACAGCAGCAATTGCAGCCGCTAGAGGTGAGCAAGGGCATATAGAATCACTAGACGATATATATCTATTATCAATTGGTACTGGGAAATGTACTCATGAAATTACCGCCGATACAACTAAATGGGGTGCTCTTCAGTGGGCTTTTTATCCCGACCCACCCTTTCCTTTACTAAACATCTTGTTTGATGGCGCCATAGAGGCTGATGAATACTATAGTTTCCAGCTTTTAAGAGAGCAGTATTATCGCTTAAATCCAGAAATTCCAAAAATATTTGGACCTGTACCCCTTGATGCGTATTCCAGAGTTCCTGACTTGATATTCCTAGCTAAGGATTATAATCTGGAGACAATTATTAATTGGATTAAGGATAATTGGTTTTAATATTTTAACGTTATAACATTTTGTTTAAAGTATTAATAAATACCTTTAAAATAATAAATAGAAAAGTTCTCTTAACTAAGATTTGAGGACTTTTATTATTTGATTATTATTATCTATATGTAGTCTATATAATTTGCTTTGTTATTATATAATAATATTTGGTATAAACTACAAAAGTACTATTACTTTCATTTTTAAAATTATGTTGTATAATAAAGTGTTATTTAATATTTTGGAGGTATGTAATGAATTCAATAGCAAATTATATTTCAATTACGAGAATATTCCTTGCTCTGACATTGGTTATTGTAAAACCATTAAGCTTAACTTTTTTTATCATCTATTTTGTTTGTGGATTCAGTGATGTTATTGATGGATATATAGCAAGAAAAACCGATACCGTAAGTAAATTAGGTAAAAAACTTGACTCTATTGCAGATTTGATAATGGTCGTGGTACTGGGGATTGTACTATATTCAACTATCAATCCAACAGTTCAAGTCATTCTTTGGATAGTTATCATTATAGTAATCAGAATAGTGTCAATGATTATAGTATATATAAAATATAAAACCTTTGAAATACTTCATACTTATGGGAATAAAATTACAGGGCTTATGCTATTTGCATTTCCACTTTCCCTTACATTTACCCAATCAAATGTACTATTATATATAATTTGTGTGGTTGCAAGCATTTCTGCTATTGAAGAATTATTCATACATCTATCCACAAATGAATTGCAAACAAATAGGAAAAGCATATTCACAAAATGAACATTTATTTATATTAATTAAAATATAAATAGTTAATTCAAATATTATTCAATGCACTTAAGTCTATTAATTGCTGTCGATAACGTTTAAAAATGGCATCCTCTTATTTATAAAATAACAAAGGTAGCAGGTATACCCAATGAAGATAAATTGTATTTCTTAAGCATTCTTACTTAGAAAAATGTTTTCTAATCATACCAAGTATTTCACCATATGATTCTTCAAAAGCAATTATCGTAGAGAAAGATTGACCATATTTCCAACAAGGAGATAAAGGGCTTTGCATCAGCAAAATTTATTTGCTAACGCAACAGCCCCTTTTTTATGTATGGCTATTCTAGTTATTATATTTTCTTACGAATCAATTTAACAATAGTAGATGTACTTCGTACATCGCATGTAAAATTTATTCGCACTTAGATAAAGTATGAATCTTAGAATGATTTTTCGGATTAATGAATCAAAAATGTGCAAAACACTGTATTTATCTTATGAAATTAAAAAAGTTTATTGGTATTATTCTTGCCTTTGGTAAAGTGTGATTAGCTAGCATTGTATTTCTCTTTTTCTCAATTTTAAGTATTTGTGTTGATACTTGTTTGAGCCGTGAGAGAAAATCAAAATAATTTTCGGAAATAATAAAAGTAGAATACATTCGTTTATAATCAATAATGCATGGTTCTGATAAAAAAGTTGCAGCTAAATCATCGAACTGTAATTAAAACATTTTACTCATTTATCATGTAAGGATAGGTAACTTACACGATAATTGAGAGAAAAAGAAACCACAAATCGAAGAGATGGATATTCCAAGAAAACCATTGAATTTACTAATGGCTCCTATTAAAGTACCCCGTGATCGTGAAGTATTATTTGAATCTCAGTTAATACCTAAATCTACTAGAAATGTATCAAAGTATGAATAAAATGCACACTAACGCTTATTGTCTATTTTATTCTCATGAGAATAAAATAGACAAATATTGTGTTTTTTAAGTATTTGCAATATAAGGAATAGACTATAAATAAAATTTTTATCAAAAACTTGTGAATTTTATTCTCAAAAGTTTTGATAAAAATTTAAAATCTATTAAAATATAACGTTTGTTTTTGTATATTTTTTGGCATTGCTTTTGCGTATAAATGAGGTATGTCTTAAATAGAAAGGAGAAAAGTATGGGCAATATAGCAAAATTAGATCTAACAAAATCAAGACAAATATTTGAAGGAGCAAAAAAAGTTATACCCGGCGGATTGATGGGAATCAGAAATCCTAAATTTTACGTGCCTGATGAATATCCTATGTTTATAGAAAAAGGATACGATGGTCATCTTATAGATGTAGACGGCAATGATTATATTGACTTGGTATGTGGGTATGGCCCTATCATACTTGGCTACAACGAAAAAGAAATAAATGATGCAGTTTTTGAGCAGATTGATAAAGGGTTTTGTTTTACATTATGCCAGGAATCACAAAAAATATTGGCGGAGAAATTAACGCAGATCATCCCTTCGGCAGAAAATTGCGTTTTTGTAAAAAACGGATCCGATGCAACATCACTTGCAGTGCGTATTGCCAGGGCATACACAGAGAAGAGAAAAGTATTGCGGGGAGGGTATCATGGGTTTCATGACTGGTGTGTTCAACCCACAGCCGGTATCCTTGAGGAGATGAGAAAATACACCATTAGATTTCCTTTTGGGGATTTGGATGCACTTGAAAAGCTTCTTAAAGAAGGTGATGTAGCAGCTGTCATTACTTCGCCCTTATGCCATAACCTTTGTGATGATGTAAAAATGCCTGAAGAAGGTTATTTAGAGGGTATAAGAAAATTAGCAGATCAATATGGGGCTGTTTTGATATTTGATGAAATAAGGACCGGATTCAGAATGGCATTAGGCGGTGGACAAGAATATTTTGGTGTGACGCCGGACATCTCTTGTATAGGAAAAGGCTTAGCTAATGGTTATGCTCTTAGTGCATGTGTGGGAAAGAAAGAATTCATGGAATGTGTTTATAAAAAAGATATATTCATAAGCGCAACTTATTTTCCTAACAGTTTAGAAATGGTAGCAGCTTTGAAATGCATAGAGATATTAGAAAGAGACAATGTTGTTGAAAAGATCTGGGAAAAAGGAAAATATCTCACTCAAAAGTTTCAAGAAGTATCAAAAAATTCCGGTCTTCCAATACATTCGGCCGGTATACCTGTTATGCCCTTTATATTGTTTGACAAAAGCGAACCAAAACATGAAGCCATGACAACAAAGCTGTTTACAGAGATGATCAGAAGAAAAGTCTTACTGACGCCGGACCATCACTGGTATCTTGCTTACCGTCATACATATAAAGATATTGAGTATATTGCTAATGCAATAGCAGAATCATTGGAAGCCGTTAAAAGAAACTTATAAAGATACGGAAAGGAAGGAAAGGAAAGGAAAACAATCTATGGAAAAACTTTTAGAAATGACAAAACAATATGCAACACAGTACTGGAATGACTCATGCTCAATGAAGGAATTGGCTTATGCTATTAAAAGGGGGGCTACAGGAGCAACCTCAAATCCTGTAATAGTAAAAAATGTAGTAAAAGCAGAGCTTGATGACTATAAGGGCTATATCAATACACTTATAAAGAGCAATTCTACAGCCTCAGAAGATGACATAGTGTGGATGATCATAGAAAAATTGACAATTGACGCAGCAAGACTATTGGAACCCATATTTGACTCTGCAAAAGGAACAGGGAGAATATCCGTTCAGACCCATCCAAAATACTTTAACAATGCAGAAAAAATGGTAGAGCAAGCAATTTATTTTACAACATTGGCAAAAAACATCCAAGTCAAGGTGCCTGTAACATCTGCCGGGATCAAGGCAATTGAAGAAGCTACATATCGAGGAGTCAATATTAATGCGACGATATCCTATTCGGTAGCACAAGCCATAGCAGTGGCTGAGGCAGTGGAGCGGGGTTTAAAAAGAAGAGAAACGGAGGGGCTTGCCAATAGCAGCATAACCCCTGTCTGTACGCTAATGATAGGAAGAGTGGACGATTGGTTAAAACTTGTTGTAAGTAGAGATAAAATAGTTGTGGACCCTGAAGCCATAGAGTATGCGGGGGTAGCTGTTATGAAAAAAGCATATAGCATATACAAACAAAGAGATTATAAAACAAAGCTTTTGGGAGCTGCATTTAGAAATCATCATCATTGGTCTGCCTTTATAGGGGGAGACCTGATTATGACCATGCCACATGAATGGCAGAAGCTATTTAATGACTCAGATATAGAAGTCAAATCCAGAATAGATGAGCAAGTGCAAGAAAAACACTTAAATCAATTGAAAAAATTTCCTGACTTTATCAAAGCGTATGATGAAAATGGTATGAAAGCAGAAGAATTTGACACCTATGGTATGGTGAATCTTAACTTCAGACAGTTTTTGACTGGGTATGATGAATTCATTGGGCTTGTAAGAAGTTTTATGATTACATACTAGTTAAAAAGAAAGGATTAACCATGAATCATGTATGTCTAAAATCCGGGTTTATTGTGGATGGACGGTGAAAGTCACGAGCATCGAAAGGTGATATAGGTGTTACCCAATGACAAGGGGGTTCACCGAGAGATGGAATCTGAAGGAAGTAGGAGCAAAAATTCCGGTCTGAGGAACATGAACCACATATACTGGCTTTAAATGTAAGGCTAAGTGATGAGAAGTCTGCAGATGCTGATTGTAATCTTTGTTCTTGTAGTGCTTATGTTTTTAGTGAACTTACGAGGTTAAAATGATTAAAGATTTTTTCATATTTACTAAAGATAAGGAGGTATTTTATATGAAAATAGCTTGCTCAACTTTTATGATTCCGGGTGAAACTTTTACAGAAAAGTTTAGAAAGGCAAGGGAGTATGGATTTGAGGGTATGGAAATTCGTCTGGGTGATACAGATACAACGCCTGAGATAGTCAAAGAGATCATTACGGCTTTAGATGATAACCATCTAACAACCTATGCGCTTTTAATACCAAGAAATAGCTTTCGCCGTCCGCTTGACAGCCTAGAAGCTTTAAAAGAGAAAAAGAAACACGCAGAGCTATCACTGGAAATAGCGGCGCAAATCGGGTGTCCGGCTGTGCTGGCTGCTGAATATCAATGCCAAGACCCATTGCCGTTATTTAATCACCCCAAACGCCCTATACAAAAGGAGATAGAATTGCTTACCGATTTCCTTTTCTTCTCAGCTCAATACGCAAAAAAAGTAGGGTCAAGTGTGCTGATTGAGCCCATTAATCGGTATGAGACACATTTTTACTATTCACTGAAAGATTGTAAAGAATATATTGATATGGTTGGTGAAAATAATATAAAAATAATGGCTGATTTTTTCCATATGAGCATTGAAGAAAATGATATCGCACAAGCTATTATAAATGCGGGTGAATCTATTGGGCATGTTCAGCTGGGTGATTCTAACAGAATGTTGCCAGGACATGGACATACTGATTTTGTGTCTGGTTTTT
The DNA here is from genome assembly GCA_028279945.1 of Clostridia bacterium. GTDB lineage: Bacteria > Bacillota > Clostridia > Peptostreptococcales > JAAYPU01 > JAKSCF01. The sequence goes on along the minus strand of JANQMT010000084.1, from coordinate 6,248 downwards.
CTGCTCTTAAAGCCATTCAATACATCGGTGGTATGGCTCTTGAGTGCAGTATTTCGGGTGACACTGAAATAGAACTGCCTCGATGTGTGCAGTACTTAAAGAGGATGATTGATAATGCTTAAATAGGTTAATGGTTTTGTGATTAAACATGGATTCAAAATGAAACAGCTGGTCAGTTTTAAGTTTTGTCAGCTTTTTTTACCACGAGCCCAGAAATGATATCATGGTATTTCGCATCAACAAGGTGTAAATAGAGAGGTAAATCTAATTTAATATCCTTTGTTGTATGTTGAAATAAAATACCCGGTATAACCGTAAAATCATTGTTCTTTATGGCTATACCATCCCCAAGTAGCATTGGGAAAAGTAATAAAGAACTCATAAATTTCGGGGTAAATAAAAAAGTGCTTAGGTTAATAAACACTTTTAATTAAAGCCTTACAGAGTTTTTGCAAAAATATTTTTAAGGTAGTAGTGTAAAGTAAGTCAATTCCTTTTATATTTAGGCTTTATAAATCCTTGTAAACCTGTAAATAAACGGGCTTACAGACCGAGCTTGACACTACCTTTAAGGTTGAGGAGGAAAGAGAATGAAAAAGAACAATAAACTTATAACAATACTTCTTACAGTTGTTATGATTTTATCAGCTACCCTTACTGGTTGTAATACACAGCAAAGCGGAACATCCGAAGCCGGTAAAACAGACGAAGTAATTAACTGGACATTTTATTCTGCTTTGGGACCCAATGATGCTGCGTGTTGTGAACTATGGCCACAACTATTCGATCAAATAGAAGAAGAAACAAACGGTAGGCTAAAAATCGCCACTTATTGGGATGGTCAGCATCCTTATTCAGGAGAAGATATGCTCAAAGTTGTCTCAGATGGACATGCAGAACTGGGCCATTTTATAGGATCATATGTAAGTGCTGTTGAACCTATTTTTGGAGTAGATGGAATACCAATGCTGTTACCCACCGATCGAGAAAAGAACTGGGAGACTATGAGTAAACTGTGGGGTAATTTTGAACAAAACAGAGAAGGTGCTTTAGAAAACATTTTGCAAGAACGCTGGAATTCTAGTATGATACACATGCTACCGGGAGCACCGACAGACATTTTTACTGTTGGTTATGAAGCAGATGGCTTGGGTTCTCTTAAGGGACATAAGGTAAGAACATATAATGCTGACTTAGCTAAGTTTGTCCAATGCTTAGGTGGAACACCGGTTCCTATTTCATTCAGTGAGGTCTATACAGCACTATCAACCAATTTAATTGATGGGTTGATTACAGCCGTATCAAATGCAGAATCAGGTGGTTTTTTCGACTATGTTGATACCGTCAATAGGTGGACTATCAATATCTCAAGTGATGCTATGATTGTTAGCCTAGATGCACTTAACAGTCTGCCTGATGATATTAAGGAGGTATTTCTTAGAGTTATGCATGACTCTGCTACAAAGCCTGAGATGTTAGACGTAGAGAGAGATAATGCAACCCGCGATAAAGTTGAAGCAGACGGTGCAAAAATATTTACTCCTACAGAAGAAAAACAAAAGGAAGTACTAGAAAAAGTTAAAAAAGACATTTGGGAGCCTTGGATGGAAGAAGTAGGCGACGACGCTGTAAGAGTACTTGAACAGGTTGATAGCATACGCTAGATTCATAATACTTGTTTTGTAAAAACGTATACCTTTCCCCTATTATCTTAGGAGAAAGGTATACTTACCTTATATGATGTGTCGCTAATAAAGAAGGAGATTTCTATGAAAGAAAATAATCATATTTTATTAAACATAATAAAAAAAATTGATGCAGCCTTTAACTTCATTTCAAAAATCAGTGCCATTATTAGTGGAACACTTATGGTAATTGTTACAATTATTATTGCTGCAGGTGTGATGAATCGCGCATTTATTGGTTTCCAATGGCTTTTTATTGAAGAATGGAGTAGTTTTGCATTGATTCCTATGGCCTATCTTGCTTTTAGCTATACTCTTAGAAAAGATCGTCATCTCAATATGAATATGATTGTGAGAAAATTACCTCTTAAATATAAAACTATAGCTGCTATTTTTTCTGCTATAGTAGCAATTATATGCTTAGGGTTTATGATAGATGCGTCCACCAATTGGTTTTTATATACTTTGAAAAGAAATGTAGTGAGCTCCGGACCAATGAAGACACCTGTTTGGATATTTTCTCCAATTGTCGTAATTGGCCTCATATTATTTATGATGGATACGGTGATGTATCTTATTAACCAAATATTAATACTGAAATATAAGAACTCTCAATTGAAATTTTATTATGAAGCCGAAAATAATTCACAAGAGAGAAAAGGAGATTAAACATGCAAGCAGATGTATTTTATAATGTTGGTATTATTGTGGGAGTCCTATTATTGCTTATGTCGACAGGTACATGGCTTTCTTTTTCACTCTACGCAACATCTCTTGTAGCTTTAATGTTTTTAGGCCGAGGAGGTATGCACGATGCATTAGAGGGTGTTTTGTTAAACAGTGTTAATTCCTATACATTGGTGGCAATACCGCTTTTTATATTTATGGGAGAGATTTTAATTATGAGTACGTGTAGCAATTCGCTGTTTCGAGGTGTGAAGAAAATATTAGGTCCTTTTCCAGGGGGGATGCTTCATACCAATATCTTGACTTGCAGTATTTTTGCTGCTTGTTCAGGATCAAGCACAGCTACAACGGTAGCTGTTGGCGGCGTGTCATATCCGGAACTTAGGAAACAGGGATATGCAAAACGTATTACTTTAGGCTCTATTTGTGCAGGTGGGACATTGGGTGTATTGATTCCGCCATCTATTATGATGATACTATATGGTGCTATGACAAATAATTCCGTTGGAAAGCTATTTATTGCCGGCTTAATACCTGGGATTGTTCTAGCAGGTATGTTTATTTTATATATGGCTATAGCTTGCCTCAAAAATCCGGACTGGGCACCGGCGCGAAATAAGTTTGGCGGTATCGGCTATATTAAAGATCTCGGTTCAGCATTCTTTGATATTTGGCCGATTATTGTGTTAATCGGTGGTATTATGATGTCCATTTATGGCGGGTTTGCTACACCCACAGAAGCAGCAGCGGTGGCTATTTTCATTGCAATGATACTGTGGAAGTTTTTGTATCGTACGATGACAAGGAAGCTTTTTATAAAAGCTGTTGAAGAAACAGTGATTATAACAGGACAGTTAATGATAGGCATTATTTCAGCCAGGGCACTGGGAATGGCTCTTTCGCTTCTTGATATTCCTAAGAATTTAAGCATATTTGTTTCTGAGCTTCCAATAAGTCCTTTTTTTATATGGATGTTTATCGTCGTTATTTATATGGTCTTAGGTTGCCTTGTTGATGGTCTTGACTTATTAATCATAAGCGTTCCCGTTTTCTATCCCATTATGACTAGTGGTCTGGGATTTGACCCTATATGGTTTGGTGTTGCTCTAACGGTGTTGATGGAGCTATCACTGATTACACCGCCTGTAGGTTTCAACATTTACATTACACATAGTATCTCGGGTGAAAGCAATATGATGGAAACAATTATAGGAGTATTTCCTTTTGTGATTATTATGTTAGCATTCCTTATTATACTGACAATTTTTCCAGAATTGGCAACTTTCTTGCCAAATAGAATGTAGCAAATGAGAAAGTTGTTAAATAGTCAAAAGGTTCACTCATAAATTCTGGAGGTAAATAACCAAGAAAAATGATTAATTATTTTCAAACACTATGTGAAAAAGAAAATATACAATACCAAGATGATTTCTTGCTTTGTATTACAATTGCGAATATCTTGGCAATTGTAGGTATAGGAGTTCTTTCAGGAGGATTATCTATACCATGTCGATATACAATAGTTCAGTTAAGACATTCAATGAATTTATAATTTTTTTAAAATATAGCAATGAGAAAACCTTCTTTATTGCTATATTTTATTTTTCAAGGGTTTTCTCTTATTCTCTATATATATCATAGCTAATATTTAACTTGTTTAGTTTATTATAGAGAGTTCGTCTATTAATACCTAATTCTTCAGCTGCTTTTTTAATAATCCCTTTATTTTTCTTAAGAGCTTGGATTATTAAAAATTCCTCTACCGACTGAATAGAACAATTTTGATTAAAACTGAATTGCGGGATATCGGCAGTATTGATGCTAGTGATGATATAGTCAGGTAGATCAGTACTTTTAATATATTCTCCATCACAGATGTTTAAAGCCCGTTCAATAATATTTTCCAATTCACGAATATTTCCTGGCCAAGAATATTTTTCTAAATAATCATTTGCTTCATTATCAATACCTATTATTTTTTTTTCTATACTCAAACTATTTTTACTTAAAAAGTACGTAGATAGTATTCTAATATCTTCTTTTCTTTCTTTTAAAGAGGGAATGGATATAGGAAAAACATTTAGCCTAAAATATAAATCTTCTCTGAAGGATTTATTATAGGTACACTCTTCTAAATTCCTATTGGTTGCTGCAATAATTCTTACATCTATTTTTTTGCTATGTTTACCACCTATTCGAGTGATTTCTTTATTTTGTAAAACTCTTAGTAGGCTTACTTGTACATCATAGGGCATGTCTCCAATTTCGTCTAAGAATAAGGTGCCGCCATTAGCTAATTCGAACTTACCTGGAAGGCCTTCTTTTTTTGCACCTGTAAAAGCACCTGCCTCATAACCAAATAATTCGCTTTCTATTAGACCTCGCGGTAAAGCACCACAATTAATGGCAATAAAAGGACAATCTTTTCGATCGCTTTCGTTGTGAATAGATTGGGCAAATAATTCCTTACCTGTTCCACTTTCTCCTAGTAAAAGGACGTTAGAAGAAGCAGCAGCAGCAACTTTTCCTAATTGAATGGCAGTTTTTATATTCTTGCTTTTTCCAATAATATTTTCAAAAGAAAATTTGGCTTGAGACCCAATCATTTTATTAACAAGTTTGCGTACTGTTTTAATATCTTTTAGGGTAATGACTAAAAAGTCTATTTTGTCAGGATTTTTGCTGACAATAGACACGCTCATTGTACAGTCGTATACGCCATTACCGGTATTAATGCTTATTTCAGTATCAATAATATTTTTTTTAGTAGAGAGTAAATACTCCTTATAGGGAGAAAAATTAAAAATATTATTAATATTTTTTGTTGATTCATTTAACTGAGAAATATTCAATATGTTTAAGGCAATTTGATTAATATGTTTAATAGTACCATTTTCATTGATGATTATAATACTAAAAGATAAAGATTCTAATGTTTGAGTTAATAATTGATTCATTAAATCCATTTCGTTATAAGTTTTTTTCATTTTCATTTCTTTTTCTATGCCATCTACTGCAGCTACAACCATTCCAAGAGTATGCGGCTGTACATTGGTATGAGCAGCAGTTATATTAATACTACCAATGACTTCCTTTTTATCATCATGAATAGGTGCGGCAGAACAAGTCCAACGGTGATGGGATTTTAAGTAGTGCTCTGCTCCTAAGGTTTGGACGGGTTCATTGATTGCTAAACAAAGACCAATACTATTGGTTCCAATGACTTTTTCATTTCGACAACAGCCTAAAACAGAGGTAGTGGCTGAAGTAGCTTCATTGATAAGATCTGGATTACCCATTATAGACAACATATACCCCTCTTCATCGGTTAAAACAACATAAAAACCAGATCCTTTTACGAAACTATATAAATTCTCTAAATAAGACTTAGCAGTTTGAATCAAATCTTTTCTTTCAGAAATTCTTATACGTAACGCATCATCTGATAGAATTTTAGGGTTCTCATAGTAAGGATCTATACCATATTTTTTAGATCTTTCCCAAGATTTGAATATAATATCTCTAACTAGATGCTTTTCTACTGGAGAATCATTAATAAATTTTTTCCAAGCTATTAACGTTTTTTTTCTAGATTCTTCGGAATACAATGCTATCATCTCCTTTATCTAATTATTGAAATATAAGCAGTTAATGCTAATGTATACTTTGTGCACATGGGAAATAAATATACAATTATATTATAGCATCTAACAAAATTCATTGATAGAATTTTTTGAAAATTTTGACGGAATATAATTTAAGTTTATAACAGGTCTTTCTGAAAGAAAATCTTAAAAAACTAAAGAAGAATGCACACTGGTATATTTCTGCTTGGAGGAAGAGAACGCATATACTCTACATGAAACTATATTACAA
>JANQMT010000070.1:0-15644 GCA_028279945.1 Clostridia bacterium | reverse complement strand
ACATATACTAATACTATAATAATTCAAGGATTAGATAAAATATTAAATAATTATCTAACAGAAAACGAAATAGACTTTTTCTTTAAAGTTATGGATGATAATGATATATCAATAACGGATGAAAAAGGAATCATGCTAAAAGTAAGCAGTAATTACGGGAAACATTACGGTATAGATAATAGCGAGATTTTAGGAAAATCTGTATATGAATTAGAAAAGAAAAAAATATTTTATCCTTCAGTAACTAATGAGGTGCTAAGGGAAAAGAAGAAAGTTACTTTATTACAGAAAAATATATTTGGACAAAGTATGTTAGTTACGGGAGTACCAATATTTGATGAGAATAACAAAATTAAATACGTCATTAGTTTTCACTCTATTGATATAGCTAATCTATGTGATTTTAGAGAAAAGTATGAGAAAATGATTGAATATATGACTGCTCATTATGCTGAAATAATGGAGCTTAAATTAAAAAAAATGCAAACTAAAGAGATAATTAGTAAAAGTAAAAAAATGAATAACATTTATAAAATCATTACTAATATTGCAGATACAAATGCGAATGTATTAATTACAGGAGAAACAGGTGTAGGTAAAAACTTATTTGCAAAGTTAATTCATAAAGAAAGTAACAGGGTAGAAAAAGCGTTTGTTGAAATTAACTGTGGGACTATACCAGAAAATCTTATTGAATCGGAACTGTTTGGATATGAAAAAGGTTCATTTACCGGAGCAGATATTAAAGGGAAAATAGGAAAAGTAGAATTAGCTAATAATGGCACACTATTTTTAGATGAAATAGGAGAATTACCCCTAAATATGCAACAGAAACTTTTGCAAGTCATACAAGACAAAAAAATTATAAGAGTAGGCGGCACAAAATATATTGACGTAGATTTTAGACTTGTTGCAGCAACTAATAAAAATCTTGTAGAATTATCTGAAAAAGGACAGTTTAGAGAAGATTTATATTATAGACTGAATGTTGTACCTATCCATATTCCTCCATTAAGAGAAAGAATGGAAGATGTTTTACTTTTAATAAATCATTTCTTAGCTGAAAACAATAAAAAATATAACAAATTCAAAGTATTAACAGAAGATACTACTAATGCTTTATTGAGTTATTATTGGCCTGGCAACGTAAGAGAGTTGGAGAATATTATGGAAAGGCTTGTTTTAACAACTATTGAAGATAAAATAGATATTAATAATTTGCCTGAAAATATTAATATGTTGCTTCCTATAAATCATCATAAGGGAATAACCTTAAAACAAGCATTAGAATTATATGAAAAGCAATTGATTCAATCAGCCTATAAAAAATACAATACTACAATTGAAATGGGTAAAGCATTAGGAATAAGTCAGCCAAGTGTAGTGCGAAAGTTAAAGAAATATATTCCTGATTATTCATAAATAAATAATTACAAAAACAAAAATGAATAATTTAATAACTCTGAAAAATCAGACATATCCATAAAAAATGCTGAAGAAACTATTTAAATATAAATAAAAAAAATATATAACGAGAGCTATAGACTAGTAAATAACTGGATTGCAGCTCTTTTTCTTTTGGCATAATACTTGCTCATATACTTAGTTAAGTACTGATGCATGCATAAAAATGTATTTTAAATCGTTGGAAATTATAATTTCAGAAACTATTTAATATTTTATGAAACATTAACAGTTTAGTGTAAGGAGGAATGACAATGGGAAAATATGGACCAAAGGATTGTACAAAGTCGCCAAGATACTGTAATATTCGTACTTTTATGCTTTTGCCATATTTAAAAACATTAGATGATGTAGACTTTGTAGTAGCTGGTGTTCCATATGATACAGCATGCACTACAAGAGCAGGGGCAAGATTCGGTCCAGCTGCTATTAGAGATGCTTCAATGCTTTTAAGACCCCACAATCCTGATATGGATATTAGTATTTTTGATTATTTATCGGGCGTAGATTATGGAGATATAGATATTGTGCCGGATGACATTGAAACAAGTTATACCAATATATATGATGAAGCTTTTAAAATATATCAATCTGGTGTAAAGCCTATATTTTTAGGGGGAGATCATTCTATATCACTTCCTTTGATTAGAGCAGCCAAAGATGTATTTGGCCCTGTTGCCCTAGTGCATTTTGATTCTCATAGTGATACTGATGATAATCTTTGGGGAAGAAAGTATATGCATGCGACACCTTTTAGGAGAGCAGCGGAAGAAGATTGCTTGTCAATGGATCATTCCATCCAAATCGGGATTAGAGGACCTATTTATGGTTCAGAAGGGCTTAAGGATGCAGAAGACTTGGGATTTGAAGTATTAACAAGACGAAAAATGAGGAAAATGGGACTAGAAGCTTCTATTGAAAAAATAAGAAATAGAGTTCAAGGAGCGACAGCAATTTATGTCACTTTCGACATTGATTTTCTTGATCCGGCCTATGCACCTGGTACAGGAACTATGGAAGTAGGCGGATTCACTACTTGGGAAGCAATAGAGATCATAAGAGATGGTCTGAAAGGGCTTAATATAGTCGGATTTGATTTAGTAGAAGTATTACCGGCTTATGATTCGCCAGGGCAAATAACTTCTTGTGCAGCATCTAATATAGTATATGAATTTATTACATTATTAGCTTTAAATAAAAAAAGCAAATAAACTATGAATTGATTTTAGATATGAAGAATCTTATTAATAAGATTCTTCATAAATAAAAGCGTGTATAAAATTTAATGATAAGTCAGTTTATTAGGAGGGAATCATGAATTCAAATAATAAAAAAAAGTATACTATTAGTCAATATATGAAATTTATTTTACCTTCGTTATTGGGGATATTATTATTTATAACGCCTATTTATTGGGGTGGAAAATGGACGATAGGTGTCGGGATATTGGCTGAATTTGTAAAGAAAAATTTAAATGATTACTTGGCGCCTTTTATGATTTTAATGTTTTGTCTATCAATTATAATAACAATTTTAGCCAAGCTATCTCAACCAGCATTTATTGAAAATAATGATAGTATGAAAAAATTATTTGACGTTGGAATGTTTTGGATAATAATTCGTATGGCAGGGACTATATTAGCAATACTAACATTTTTAGAAATTGGTCCAGAATTTATTTGGTCCGGTAATACAGGCGGAGTTGCCCTTGGGTTAGTAAAGGTGCTTTCTACATGGTTTTTCTTTTCAGCTTTCTTTATTCCTTTATTATTAGATTTTGGAATTATGGATCTTGTGGGTACATTGATTCGAGGCATAATGAAACCGTTATTTACCTTGCCTGGAAGATCAACTCTTGACTGTATGGCATCATGGATTGGAAGTGGTACAGTTGGAGTTGTAATAACAACTATGCAGTATGACGAAGGTTATTATACACAGAGAGAGGCATGCGTAATATCTACTTGTTTTTCTATTGTTTCTATTGCGTTTTGTCTTGTAGTGACAGATGTAATAGGTATGGGGCACATGTTTATTCAAATATATTTAACAGTTAGTATTGTCAGTATTATAGCAGCAATACTTATACCTAGAATACCGCCTTTGAGTAGAAAACCCGATACTTATTATGAACCTGTAGGAAAGCAAATTAATGAGGTTGTTCCTGAAGGAAAAACAAAATTCCAATGGGGATTAGAAAAAGCATTAGAAAAAGCTAATACGGACAATTCAATGGGACAAGTTGTTAAGAAAGGATTTGACACGGTTGTAGATATATGGTTTGGATTATGTCCAGTTGTAATGACCCTTGCTACAGCTGCTTTAATTATTGCCGAATATACACCTATTTTTAATATTATTTCTTATCCTATTATTCCAATACTGAATTTATTACAAATTCCTGAAGCGGCTGCAGCAGCCCCTACAATAATAGTGGGATTTGCAGATATGTTTTTACCGGCTGTAATTGGTCAAAGTATTACTTCTGAATTAACAAGATTTATAATTGTAAGTCTATCTGTAACACAATTGGTTTTTATGACAGAAACCGGACCAGTGATATTTAGATCCAATTTGAAAATAAATTTTGTAGAATTATTCATTGTTTTTATAGAAAGAACAATAATCACATTGCCTATAATAGTGTTGATCGCGCATCTGTTTTTCTTTTAAATCTTGGGTTTGTATATCATATTAGGCGGGTTACTATATACAAAAACAAAATAAATGGTCAGTTTAGCAATTTTATTTGTTAAACTGGCTTTTTAATTCAATGTTATTTTTTCCAGGTTCAGCCATTTCACCAATATTCATTGAAAGTAATATAGTGGAATATAGGTGGTGTGTATAACACTATCTGAAATAAAAGGAGTGTAATAACGGTGTATAAAAATGAGAAAATTCAACCGTATCCCACTACGATATCATTAAGACCTGAAAATCAAGAATGTCCCATTTATTTTGTGGATAGTTGGTTAACACCAACCAACTTATTTTTTGTTAGGAACCATTTTGAGTATCCGCCTATAAATGAATGTTCATTTATTTTACCTATAAAAGGTGATGTTAAAAAACCTTTCGTTGTAACCTATCGGGATTTATTAAAAATGCCCTCTAAAACAATTATTTGCCCTTTAGAATGTTCGGGCAATAAAAGAAAACTTTTTGATGAAGGCATCTTTGGAACTCAATGGGGAGAAGGCGCCATCAGTCAAGCAGAGTGGAAAGGTGTTCCTTTATATGATCTTCTTAAAATGGCAGATCCTAAAAGTACTGCTAAAAATGTTGTTTTCGAAGGACATGATCAAGGTACCATAGAAGGCATTGAGGGGATTCATCATTTTGCACGAAGCTTGAGTGTGGAGCAAGCCTTAGACCAAGACATTATCGTTGCATACCAAATGAATGGAAGACCAATACCGGTTGAGCATGGATATCCTTTAAGATTAATTGCCCCTAAGTGGTATGCCATGGCATCGGTGAAATGGCTTAAATGCATAAAGGTTATCGACCATGATTTTGATGGTTATTATCAGGCAATTGACTATTATTATTATCCAAACAGAAATAATGATCGTGATAGAGTGCCGGTCACCTATATGAAAGTCAATTCAATTATACAATATCCATTAGACTTTTCCACATTGGATAAAGGCACATACATGATCAGAGGGATTGCATGGACAGGAAAAGGCACCATTGACAAAGTACAAATCAGTACAAATGGCGGCAAGACATGGAGCGATGCTAAAATTAGACGCAATCAAAACATGCCTTTAGGATGGGTAGCTTGGTGGAAAGAGTGGAAAGCGGATAAAACAGGACAGTATACGATAATGGCAAGAGCATATGACACTTGCGGGCGAGCACAGCCCTTTAAAGTAGAGTGGAATAGGTTAGGATACGGATACAATGGTATAACAAATAGAAAAATCAAGATCGTTTAGACCAATATCTAAAAGGGGGATTAACTATAATGAAAGATAGAATAAAAACGGTTTTAACCATTATGATATATGGTTGTATATGGGGAATTTTAGAGATGACATTAGGAAGTTTCCTGCATGTGATACATTTACCTCAAAAGGGCTTAATCATGGGTGCAATCGGATGCTCCATCCTTACGGTTTATGTGGTTAAGCATAAAATGATATGGCATCCTATAGTGATTGGCTGTATAGCTGCTTCTTTTAAATTATTAAATGTATTCATTTATTCTGTTCCAATATATGCAAGAAGTATTGTGAATCCTGGGCTTGCAATCATTTGTGAGGCCATTGCTGTTTCATTGATTGCTTATGTTATTGTCAAGTATGTTCAATATAGAGAAAAACAGTGTAAAATACGGGTTGAATAGCGTTCCAACACAAAAAAAGCAGCATAAAATCTTCAAATGCTCATTCTCGGATTTTATGCTGTGTAGAGGTGTGAATTGTTAATTGAATCAATTAGAGTTTGAGGAAAACTCTTGTATGATTAGTATATTAATATGGCATACACTGTGTGTCTTAAAAAAAGAAGTATGAGTTATTTATTGAAAAATATCTTTAAAAATTGAAAAAAGATTAATAAGAGGATTATAATGGAAAGAAAATTTAAACAGATAGCTCCGTATAGTAAAATATAACTTATAAAATAGATTAAAACAGTATTATCTTACTATTGAGCAAAGGACTGGCTATGATTCTTTCTTTTATTCTTTTGACCGAGGATAAGCTTTTCGCTCATCTGTAAGACCAAGCAAATAATCAACACTTGTGTTATAGAAATTTGCAAGTTTAATTAAAAACTGGGTGGGTACATCCCGTTGGCCGAGCTCATAATTGCTGTAAACTTGTTGAGAACAATGAAGCAATTGAGAAATATCTTTTTGAGTACAATCTTCATCTTCTCGTAATTCTCTGATTCTTAGATACATTTAACCACCTCTAAGTCATTATAGGATAGGAGCATATGCAGTATTGACCTTTACCGCAAATTGCGGTAAAATACTTAGAAATAAGAATTATTATTCCACAAAAATTAGAAAAATAACACGAGTAAATGTAACGAGGGTGTTTCTCATGGAAAATAAGTATAAAGCTATAGTTGCAAATGAATTTATAAAAAATCAACGCATTAAGGTGATGGAGTTAAAGGACAAATGTATTGATATTTTAGAGGAAATGAAGGTTATGGATGACGAAGACCTTCAATTAGAAATTTTATCTAAATATATAATGGAAAAAGAGCATTTAAGAGACTATGAAGTGGAATATGTATTGTTGAGAGGCATTCAAATAGGAAGAGAAATAGAAAAACTGAATAAGTAAAAATTGAAAGTTAGAATTTCATTGACAATTCAGGTCTATTAGAATAAACTTAATTTAGGTTTATTTTGATAGACCTGAATTTTTTGAGGGAGAAATAATGATGAATATCAAATTATTTGATGCAGAACTTAAATTTATGAATATCATATGGGATAACGCACCTATTAATTCTACAGAACTTGTAAAGAAAGCTTTAGATGAGTTAGGGTGGAAAAAGTCTACAACCTATACCGTTATTAGAAAGCTATGTGACCGAGGCGTATTGCAAAATAAAAATACAATAGTGACTGCTTTAGTAGACCGAAAGCAAGTCCAAAGAGAAGCAAGTCAAGACCACTTGAAAAAAATGTATGATGGCTCTCTTAAATTGTTCCTAGCCAGTTTTTTAGATAAAGAACAGTTAACTGAAAGAGAAGCGCTGGAGTTGAAAGAATTAATAGACAAGAAAACGGAAAAGGAGTTATGATATGTTAAGCACTATTTTTACATATGTACTGAATATGAGCATAGCTGCTTCCGTAGTTTTCATAATGGTTATGCTGGTAAGACTGATATTAAAAAATAAATTACCTAAGACCATTAGTTATATACTCTGGTCACTGTTATTGGTTCGTTTAATCATTCCATTTTCTTTTTCAACAAACCTAAGTGTTTTCAACTATTTGCCTACTTCGGAAAAAATAGTTGAAATAAACGAAGTCGTTAATAGTTTTGAATATATTCCTACCGATATTGGAATGATGCAAGAACCCAAAATTGAAACCGGAATCAATAATATGAATGAAAATATAAACGAATCCTTACCTTCAGCTACACCTGAAGCTTCTGTGAATCCAATGCAAGTCTTTATATATGCAGGATCATTTATATGGATATGCGGGGTAGTGGGTATGCTGTTATTTATTACGAGTCTATTTATTATGACAAGCAATAAAATTAAAACAGCAATCATATATAAAAATGATAAACTTAAAAATGCCTGTTATACAAAATTAAATATACCCCAAAAAATAGATATATTCATATCTGAGCATTTGAATACACCTATTGTATTTGGACTTATTAAGCCACGAATCATTTTACCTCAAAGCATTCTGGAAAATAAAACGGAGTTAGAGCATATCATACTTCATGAGTTGGTTCACATAAAAAGAAAGGATCATATTTTTAAGCTAATATCACTGATTGTATTATCTATTCATTGGTTTAATCCATTGGTATGGGCTGGGTTTATTACCGCACATAAAGATATGGAGATGTCTTGTGATGAAAGCGTAATAGCCTTATTTGAGGAAGACATTAGAAAGCAATATGCTTACAGCCTTTTAAATATCTCGATTGAACAAAACAATTTATTGGGTGGTGGATTTATTGCTTTTGGTGAAAAAAATATAAATAAGCGTATAAAGAGTATTGTTAATTATAAAAAACCAGTTTTCTCGTTGAGTGCAATGAGTATTATTTTACTTTTAGTGCTGGCTGTTTCATTAATAGGGAATCCCATAAAAGATGAAGTAGACCTTAGTTTCCTCAACCACAAAAACACCCTTAAGGTTCTAGAACTAACTGTTCCATTAACAATAAATGATGGCAGGGATACACTTTATCCTAACACAGATTTCATGAAGCTATTTCAACAGAATAAGTGGAAAAAGAAAAATATTTCATCACCATTAGAATTAAGCTCAGAACTAGAATTTAATATTAATGAAAAATTGACTTTAAGATTATATGACACAGAACCCCTTGCGATGATTTTATATGATGGGGAGTATTGTTATTACAAAATACCCATGGAAGTGTATGATGATATCCAAGAATATATACTTAATAACAAAATCTCAAGCATGAACGAAACCGCTAAAAAAATTGAAGCATACTTAGAAATCATCATGTCCTCACCTGCTCATTCATCGAATCCGCATGACTACATAAAAGAACATCAGGATGAGTTTGAGAGTATTGTAAAAATGGGTGATGAAGCCCTTGCATATATGCTCAATCTATTTGAAACAGGCGATGAAACAGGGTTAAAAGGCCATATTATGAGATATCTTTGCGAGGACATTTTAGGAGATAGAAACAATGTAGCGGAAGGAAATTATGCAACTGGTGAGGAATGGTATGCAAAATTGATATTGTATGATGAGGTGTCACTTCCCAAAGCATTATTACCACAAGGCAATAGCCTTGTGGATCTTGCAACATCAGCTGCTCTGAAACATTATGATAAATATGATAATCAGCTTACTTTGGCTGCACCACATGTATTTGGATCATATGAAAAAGATGGAGTGCTGACCATTTATGCAACGGTATTTTACAAGAGATTTATCTTATATGGGCAAACACTGTTACAAGAAGGTGCGGGTGTAGTGCCTTGTGCTATGCAATTTGAAAAAGATAGTAAAGGTAACTACGAGTTAAAAGAGTATATTGAGGCCATGGATGGCAGTTATTTTGAAAAATCCGTAAGAGAATTCTGCAAACCAAATGATCATATGGCAGATGCAATTATGAAACATTATGGGGATTATAGTGACTTACATCAACTGATACAAGAAAACTTAATGAATTACCTAAAGAGTAACCAACTAACAGGTATATCTCTAAAAGACCATAAGGGTAATCTAACCCCTTTAACTTAACCGGCAAAACGAAAATGTTTAAAATAATATCTAATGTGGTATATACTATACAAGATGCCATCTAAATAGTGTCTAAAGTACGAGGGGGAAGAAAAATGAAATTAATATCATGGAATGTAAACGGGCTCAGAGCCTGTATGAACAAAGGTTTTTTAGATTACTTTAAGGAAATTGATGCCGATATATTTTGTGTGCAAGAGACTAAACTGCAAAAAGATCAAATTGAACTGGAATTAGCAGGCTATGAACAGTATTGGAATTATGCGGTAAAAAAAGGCTACTCAGGAACAGCTGTATTTACAAAAAAGACGCCGATTTCAGTGCAGTATGGGATTGGGATAGAAGAACACGATCAAGAGGGTCGTGTCATCACTTTAGAATTTGAGGATTTCTATTTGATAACCGTGTATACGCCAAATTCACAGCGAGAGCTGGCAAGGCTGGATTATAGAATGGAATGGGAAGACTGTTTTAGGTCTTACTTAAAAGACTTAGAGGATAAAAAACCTGTCATTGTATGTGGCGATATGAATGTGGCTCATAAAGAAATAGATTTAAAAAATCCTAAGACAAACCGAAAAAATGCCGGATTTACGGATGACGAACGAGAGAAAATGACCGTTTTGTTGGATGCCGGTTTTGTAGATACCTTTAGATATTTTTATCCTGAAAAAACAGATGTATATTCTTGGTGGTCTTATATGCGTAAGGCACGTGAAAAAAATACAGGATGGAGAATTGATTATTTCGTCGTATCTCAAAGCTTAACGCCTAAGCTGAAAAGTGCGGACATACATTCCAATATTATGGGAAGCGACCATTGTCCGGTTGAGCTGCAAATTGATTTTAAATAAAATTGAGAGTCTGAAATCTTCCATTAGGAAGATTTTTTTCTTATTTGTATTAAATACAAAAATTTATTTGCTGTTAGAAAAGAAAAGGAGTAGAATGGTATAGACATATTACTTTTTGAACATGCAGCGAGTAAGGAGACGAAAAATGAAAGCCTTGACAATACGTATTATTAAATTGATGATGGGACTGTTCTTATTTGCAGTAGGAATTGTCATGACCATAAATGCCAATGTTGGACTTTCACCTTGGGATGTATTCCATCAAGGCTTATCAAAAATGCTGAATATTACCCTTGGCCAGGCAGGTATTGCTGTGGGATTTATCATTATACTTATAAACTTTTTCTTTAAAGAAAAAATTGGCTGGGGAACCGTAGGGAATATGTTGTTTATTGGACTGTATATAGATTTTTTAATGTTCAATCATCTGGTTCCTACTTTTGAAAGTGTTATTCCCAGTACGATTATGATGTTTTTAGGGTTGTTTGTAGTGGGTTGTGCCAGTTATTGTTATATCAGCTCAGGATTTGGCTCTGGGCCCAGAGACGGTTTAATGGTAGTGTTAACCAAAAGGACAAACAAATCCGTTCGTTTTGTTAGAAATACTATTGAGATAAGTGTTGCTGTTGCAGGATGGCTTCTAGGCGGGTTCGTTGGAGTAGGAACCGTAGTGATGGCAGTAACGACAGGTTATTTTGTACAGTTTGCTTTTAAACTATTTAAATTTGATGTAAAAGCGGTAGAGCACCGTTATATTGATGACGACATAAGATTTTTATATCAGAAGTTTCGTAAAGAAGATGAAGGTTTAGAAGAAAATTAATTGCAATCAGAAAGTTTGATGATAGCTTCACTCATTAGGAGTGCATGGAAAATGGTCAATATTCAATAATACTCTTGAGTTATGATTTATGTTGAGAGATATTTGGTAAATAATTTTCATTGCGAAATGAACAAAGGGAGATTAATTTAATAGTATACTAAAGTTTGACGGTCAGAGCCCTAAGACTCTGCAAAGTATTACAACCCTTTGGTTTTAATACGTTGCACTTCATTAAAACTGCATTTCTTCATTACAAATTATATACCAAACATCTCTTTAAGCTAATAAGCTGGATTTGGATATCAAATAAAAATAGAGGTTCCGATTTCTTCAAAAAATAGGGCTTCTATAAAATGATCTTTCACCCGATCTAAACTTTTTTTAGTGGACCGAATCCACCCGCCCTCATCCTTATCTTGGTACGGCAAGTGGATCGCGCCTATTTTTTTAGGCGCGATATATTTTTTTATGACTTCACGACCGGAAGGAATGCCCACATAAGGAAAAGGGGCTAATAGTAAGTCTATTTCTTCTTGAACCAAATTTAAATTTTTAAAATTTTCTTCAAAAGGTTTTGCATCTCCAACGTGCAGAATTTTTTTATCTTCAATTTGAATTAAATAGGCTAGATTTTGCACATTTTCATGCCCTTTCCCATCATGAGTTAATGAAATCGCTCGAATGTCTATGCCTTGAATGTTGACATATTCAGATGCGTGAAGAGCAGGAACCAATGCAACCATCTTTTCTTTATCGTAGTTGGATACCAAAGGTGCAAGCATAGAAATGGTTTTTGAAGTAGAAATGATGGCTATATTTGGATTGTTTTTCAAAGCTGCAGCTGTAGAATTGGCTTCAAAATGATCGGTATGATGATGTGTAAACAGCATCATATTGATATCATCAAAGGGTGAAATCCCTTTGATAATTTGATGGACTGCTTCATCCGTTGGATTTTTATAAATAGGTGTTACAGAGTCACATAGACCATCTATTAAGATTTTTTTACCTTGATATTGAGCCAATATACCTGTGTTACATACATAAGTGATCTTATAGAACGGATTCATATATTTTCTCCTAAATATTTTTATAGTAAAGTAAAATGAGCAATAGCAACTTGATAAAGTATATATAACCCATTAATCAATCAAATTATATATGATTTATGATCTTTTTTAAATACAAAAATATATCTTCATGTTGACAGACGTATTTGATACAATAACGTTAGCTGGTATCTTGTATAGGTATGCAGTGAGTATGAAAAAATCATAAAAGAGGTATTGAAATGGAAGCATTTACATCTAAAGTCATTCAAATCATAAAAAAAATTCCGTATGGAAAAGTCATGACTTATGGCCAGGTTGCTCAATATGCAGGAAAAAGCAGAAATGCAAGGCAAGTGGCATATATTTTACATGGAATGTCAGCTAAGCATGAATTACCATGGCATCGAGTTGTAAATTCTAAAGGCAAAGTATCTCTAAAAGGGGATATGTATGATTTACAAAAGGCATTATTAGAGGGTGAAGGGATTGGTTTTGATAACAATGAAACCATTGACCTTAAACAATATAGCTGCTGATAAAATTG
Source organism: Clostridia bacterium (assembly GCA_028279945.1). Lineage (GTDB taxonomy): Bacteria > Bacillota > Clostridia > Peptostreptococcales > JAAYPU01 > JAKSCF01. Next base: position 2,947 of record JANQMT010000070.1, on the reverse strand, counting down.
TAAATATGCACTACCAATGGGTATAAATAAAGGCTTATTGTTTTATACTATAGTCAAATAGTATGAAAAGGAGAGTATTTATGCCCTGGAGAAGTGGAAAAGTTAAATTTGATGACGGCACAATATACCCTGCGGAGTTTCTTATGAACGACAGCGGTGAGGTGTGGAATGTTAAAGTGTTTAAGGATAATAATGTTGTGGAAGAGATTGATGCAAGTAAATTTGCAAATGAATTAGGCAAATCTCCTGAAGATGTATATCCTTTCACTTATGAATTAGAAGAATAAATATAAAGTAAGGCTCAAGATTAAGTTGATAAAAAAATCTTGAGTCTCTATTTTTTTTTGAGTGTTTTCAGCAAACTCTTAATATTTTATATGATTAAAAAAGTATTGACAAAAAAATAAGGTGACGTTACAATATACCTAACGTTCGGTATATAAAATTAAATACAACATATTATGGAGGTTAATAATGAATACGAAAGATAAAATACTTTTGGCCATGTATAAATTAATAGCAAGACACGGTTATGAAAAGACATCCATTGCAATGATATGCGAGGAAGTGAAGATAAAAAAACCTTCTGTCTATTACTATTTTGATTCAAAGGAGGAGATATTCTTAGCCCTGATAGATGAAGTGAATGATTATTACAATTATCTTAATATTGAAAAGTCCTTTAAAAAACAAACCTTTAAAAAGGATTTAATAAGAGAAGGTCATAAAATCATTGATGATTATATTAAAGATGGAAAACTGATTTATGTGATAGCAGAGTTTTATATTCAAGCCAATAGAATCGAGAGGGTGAAAGAAAAAATAAAACGCCTTGAAAACTCTTCTCGTGATCTCATAAAAAGGGTATTGAACCATGGTATAAAGATTAACGCACTGCCAAGGGATTTTGACGTAGTTTTAAATAGTCGGATACTAGGGCTCACAATAGATGCGATAGGATTTTCATTTAGCCATGATATAGATGCCATGACTAAAATATGGGAAACTTCAGTCAATAGAATGTTTTTAGAATTAGAAAGGCAGAAAAAATAATGAATGCATATATGACTAGGGGGTAAAAAGTGAAAACAAAAAAAATAATATATGTTCTGGTAAGTATATTGATCTTAATACTTGTATTTGGATGCGGCCATGAGGAAACGGTAAGTAAAGAAGAAGATCAATATATCCCGGTAGAGACCGAATTAGTAAAAGATAAAACACTATTTAATGAAGCTGTATTTTCAGGAAAAGCTTACGCCAATAAGGAGGTTGTAGTAGCCTCAGAATCAGCAGGCAAAGTACTTGAATTAAAGGCAAGAGTTGGAGCTGAAGTAAAAAAAGATGAGGTATTATTTTCATTGGATAAAAAGGATATTCAAAAACAAGTGGATTCTGCATACAAAGTTTTAGAATCAGTTCAATTGAATTATGAAAATATGAAAGAACAGGCGGAAAATGCAACCATAAATTTCGAAAGAATAAAACAGCTTTACTCTGAGGGTGCTGTATCTAAAACTGACTATGAGCAGGCAAAACTTGCAGCATCTGATAAAGGATTAAATGCTGTAGAGGCAGAGGTTGAACAAGCAGAAATCACATACGATCAAGCCTTGGATATCTTAAAAGATGCCAGTGTAAAATCACCTATAGAAGGGATTGTATCGGTAGTGAATATTGAGGAAGGTCAAACCATAGATGCTTCCGTTTCAGCAATAAATGTTATAGATATGGATCGAGTATATGTTGAAATTAATGTTACAGAAAAAATAATTAATTATCTTTCAGTCGGTCAGGAAGTTCAAGTGGAGATTGAATCCGTTTCCGATGGTAACTTTGTCGGCACACTGGATAGAGTGAGTCCTTCGGCGGATGCAGAAACACAGCTGTATCCCATTAGAGCATACATAGACAATAAAGATCACGTTGTTAAACCGGGAATGTTTGCGAATATCATAATACCCACAGATGTACGAGAAGCAGTAATGGCTGTGAGAAGTGAAGCAGTGGTAACAAAAGAAGGTAAAAACATCGTATATGTGGTCGTCAACAACAAAGCTGTTGCAAAAGAAGTTGTTTTGGGCTTAAATACAGGGGATTATGTAGAAGTATTGGGAGGATTAAGCATAGGAGATGAATTAATTATAAAAGGCCAAAATTACGTAAAAGATACCTCCGTCGTTAAGGTCGTAGGAGGAACGGTTTAATGAAAATAATAAGAACAGCTGTAAAAAGGCCGGTAACCATAGCCATGTTCATATTAATCATCATCATAATGGGTGTTGTATCTTTAACCCAAATTCCTATAGATCTATTTCCCCAAATAAAATATCCTATAGCAGTTGTTATAACCAATTATCCCGGTGTTGGACCTCAAGAAGTTGAAGAATTAGTGACTCAACCCATTGAAGAAGTTGTAGCAACGGTTAATGATATAAAAAAAATAACATCCACATCCTCTGAAGGGTCATCTTTAGTGATTGCTGAATTTAATTATGGAACGGATATGGATTTTGCAGCCCTTGATATGAGAGAAAAAATTGATATGATCCAAGAGTATCTTCCGGATGATATCAAAAATCCAAGGGTTTCTAAAATAGATATTACGGCAATGCCGGTAGTTGAATTATCAATAGAGGGAGATAAGAGCTTAAATGAAGTAAAACGAATTGCCAAAAATAAAATAAAATCTAAGCTTGAAAGAATATCCGGTGTAGCATCTGTTAGTGTGGAGGGAGGATATGAAAACCAAATAGAAATTGTTGTGGACCAAAAAGAATTAAACGGATATGGATTAGCCATCAATCATATCGCCAACCTGATAGGTGCTGAAAACTTGAACTTGCCGGGAGGAGAAATAAATAATGGCAATAAAAAATTAACCATTAAAACCAAAGGCAAGTTCAAATCTGTAGAAGAGATAAAAAATTTGCCAATAAGTCTGCCT
>JANQMT010000085.1:0-29030 GCA_028279945.1 Clostridia bacterium | reverse complement strand
TTGTTCCAGTGTACATTGCTTTATTTCTTCTTTTTCTATTCCATTAACTATTTCCTCAATTTTATCATCGTCTACCCCATATTCATTTTCTTTTAATTCTTCTTCAATTTCCATATATTTTTTGTATTCATTAATAGCTTCTTTTTTCTTGCTGCTAAGCATGGATAACACATATTCTACATCTACTAAAGTCCTTACATATTTTATGTATTCATTATGACTGCTCCATTTATAATCAGGCGTTTGTGTTAGATTTGCTTTTATCGGATTGAAATGTATATATTTTATGAGGGCAAATAAGTACTCATCTTTTTGACAGAGTACACTTTTATACCTTTGCTGAAATATATGTCCGGTTCGATTATGATTTTTATTATACCTTTGGGTATATACTTGTTGTATGCCTTGCATAATTTTTGATAGTGGTACTTTTTTTACCTCTATCAGTAAATGTGCATGATTATCCATTATGCAGTATGCATAAATCTTAAATTGATATCTTTTCTTATATTCTCTTATTATGTTTATGTATTGTCGTTTTTCTTTTTCTGCTGTAAATACTTTTTCTCCATTATTGCCTCTCACCATTACATGGTATAAGGCCCCATCATAATGTATTCTTGGCTTTCTTGGCATTTTATCACCTATTACTATTTTTTTCTAATTGTATTCTCAATAAGTCAATTTGTCAAGCCTGACCCTTTCTTATTATCGTTCGACATTGCCGAAAGCATATTGACGATACCGTTCACCGTGCTAAAATGATATTGTAAACAACAGTTATCGAGGTAACATTTTATCCTATGAGGAGGTTGTTAATAATGAAACAAACAATAGAAGAGATAAATAGTTTGATAGAGGAGTCACCGGTTAGATCTGTAGCTAAGGCTCTTGCAATCGTTGAAGTTATGAAGAGTATGAAAACTGAGGTTACGCTGAGTATGCTGAGTTACAAGCTAGGTATGGCAAAGAGCACCATTTACGGACTATTAAATACTTTAAAAGTATTTGGATATATTCAACAGTCGCCAATTAATGGTACCTACAAGATAGGCACTAAGTTTTATGAGGTGGGTTGTTATGTTGAGTCCAGGTGGGATGTTAAAAAAATAGCTAATCCATACATCGAGGAACTTTCTGTAGAGATTGACGAGACTATTCACTTAGCTGTGCTGGACGACTATAGCGTATTGTATATCGGCAAAAACGAGTCGAATAAGTCTATTAGAATCGTGTCAAAAGAGGGTATTAAGCTTCCGGCTTATTGTACTGGTATCGGTAAAGTAATATTAGCATATCTACCAGATAAAGAGATCTGCCATTATTTAAAAAATATCGAGTTAGAAAAGTTTGCAAAAAATACTATTACCGATAAAGAGAAGTTAAAAAAAGAACTCTGCACAATAAAGCGTAATGGATTTGCTTATGATAACGAGGAAATAATGAATAATCTGTTTTGTATTGCAATGCCAATATACAATCAAAACGGAGAGGTTCACTATGCTATAAGTATAGCGATGCAAAAGGGAGATGACATTGATGATAAGATAGAAACCTACAAAGAAAAATTATATACGATATCTATGAGCATTTCTTCAGAGTTAGGATATAGAGTGTAGATGAAGAGGGTAACTATGCGCTATTAAAATCATTTAGCTTATGATTATAGTAGTGTTTAGATTATAAAAAAATATTTTAAAGGAGAATTGATATGAAAAAAATGTTATTGTTAGCGTTAGTATTTGTACTTGTATTCACTATGATTGCTTGCTCGTCTGATGATCCTGCTAAGTCTGAGCTTCCTGACTCCGGAACAAAAGAAGAGGCTGAAACTTATAAATTAAAACTTGGTACTACAGCGCCTGCCGGAGGACATTATGTACTAGGGCTTGAGCAGTTTGCTGATAAGTTAAAGGCGTATTCTGGCGAAACTATTACTGTAGAAATATATCCAAGTTCACAGTTGGGTAATGAGAGAGACCTAATAGAAGGTGTTGCAATGGGAACAGTAGAGATGTGTATTTCTTCAACTGGACCACTTCCTAACTTCGTTCCTGATTTCAGTGTACTTGACTTACCATATATATTCAAAAGCCATGAGCATGCTTACGAGATACTAGATGGCGAAGTTGGACAAAAAATACTAGGTCAAATGGAAGCTAAAGGTATCAAAGCTATTAACTTCTGGGAAAATGGATTTAGAAATATCACTACTGGTTCAACACCTGTTAGAACTCCAGAAGATTTAAAGGGATTAAAGATAAGAACAATGGAAAACGATATTCATATGGAAGTATTTAACTCTCTAGGAGCTACTGCTACTCCAATGGCATTTGGTGAGCTTTTTACTGCACTACAGCAAGGCGTAGTAGACGGGCAAGAAAATCCATCTATCCTAATCTCAGATACAAAAATGTACGAGGCACAAAAGTATATTACTCTAGTTGAATATGTATACAGCCCTGCTGTACTTATGATAAATAACGAATTATTCAACAGCTTTACTGCTGAGCAGCAAGAAGCATTTTTAAAGGCTGCTGAGGAAGCACAAGCGTGGCAAAGAAATTACTGTCAAGAGAATGAAGCTGCTTCCCTTGCTAACATTGAGGCAAATGGGGTCGAGATTATAGAAGTAGACCAAGCTGAGTGGGTTGAAGCTACAAAAGGCGTGTACGATACTTTTAAGGACAAGCTTAACCAAGAATACTTCGAGATGATAAAGTAAACTAATAACTTTGAGCATTCCAATGATTGCTTTCTTGTAACATTTTGTGAAAACTCGGACAGATTGTTCTAACTCCCCCTTTCCGAGTTTTCAAATCCTCCTAATATTGTTTGATAACCTTTAATTTTCCAAGCAATCCATTTCGCATCTTTCTTGTCAGTTTTTTTACCACGGGTAACTAAAATCCCTGTGCTTGAATTATAGAACAAATTAAACGCTCAAAGCAATAACTGTTCTCATTCAGTTTTGTGCCTTGAGAAGTGAAAGGAACGGATTATAACTATGAAAAACATACTGATGCTATTAAAACGTATTGACGAAAAAATAATAAGCATATTTCTGATGATAATGTGTGTTGTAATCTTCCTTGCCACAGTGGGTAGATTTAGTGAATTATATTCTATGCCATGGGCAGAGGAGGTAGCAAGATACTGCATGATATGGATGATGTTTATAGGCATCGGGATTGCAGCTAGAAAAGACGCACACTTCAAAGTGAGTGTTATTACCAATCTATTACCTAAGATTATGCAAAAAGGACTGGTAATAGTTAGAGCGGTACTAGTTATTGGAGTAAGCCTATTTATTGCAAAATACAGCATTACGATTATTAAGAGCCAAATTCTTATGGGACAGGTTTCTCCAAGCTTAAAAATTCCTATGTGGATTTTGTATACATCTATCCCCATAGGGTGTGTACTGATGTCTATATTCTATATGGTTAGTTGCTATAAAAAGTTTAAGACATTATCAGAATAATTTCAAAAACCGGTTTCATTCATGTTCCAATTATGAAGAAGTTCATAGATAGCATAGTTGTCATGAGTACCGTCAGCAAATAAGCTTTCAAAATTATTATATCCATAAACGGAGGTGAAGCATAATGATAGCAATACTATTTGGAACACTTATAGTTATGTTACTTATAGGCGTTCCTATAGCCATATGTCTTTTGATAGCAGTTTCTTTTACTATGTTGTCAATGGGTAATGCAGATTTATTTCCTGCTATTGCTCAAAGAATGTTTACTCAAGCAGATAACTTTACTCTGATGGCAATACCGTTTTTTATACTAGCGGGTGAGCTTATGGGTAAAGGTGGAATATCCAAGCGATTAATATCATTTATGCAGCTTTGCATAAGAAATGTTCCAGCATCTTTAGCAGGTATAACAACTGTTTCATCAGCATTTTTCGGAGCAATATCAGGCTCTAATCCTGCTACTGTTGCAGCCATTGGAGGGATAACCGTTCCGAGAATGATAGAAAAAGGTTATGATAAAGGTACGGCTGCTGCTGTGGCTGCTGCATCCGGAACACTTGGAGTTGTCATACCGCCTAGTATACCAATGGTTACGTATGCAATAGTTGCATCTGTTTCTGTAGGTACAATGTTTTTAGCAGGGATTGTACCGGGTATATTATTAGCACTTACTGTATGCATCGTAAATATATTCGTATGCGGTAAGTATGACAACGAAAAAACTACAAAAAAAGTGACTTCAAAAGAGTTTTTACAGATATTCTTAGATGCGTCATTCGCACTAATGATGCCGGTAATCATATTAGGTGGCATATATAGTGGTTTTTTTACACCGACTGAGGCGGCAACCGTATCTTGTGTATATGCACTAGTTGTGAGTATGTTTATTTATAAAGAACTTAAGGTGAGTGACTTGCCGGCTATTTTTGTAAAATCTGCAATTAGCTCTGGTGTCATTTTATTTGTTGTCAGCTGTTCGGCACCATTTGGTTGGTTAATGACTAGCGAGGGGATACCTTCTATTATTGCTAATACTATATTAAACGTATTTACTAATAAGTTTGCTATATTATTTGCGATGAATTTAGTACTATTATTCTTCGGATGTTTGCTTGAGACACAGGCAATTATTCTATTGATGTCACCCATATTACTACCCATTGCAGCCAGTCTAGGGTTATCACCAATTGCACTTGGAATAATTATGATTATTAATACATCTATAGGTATGATTACGCCGCCTATGGCAGTTAACTTGTTTGTTGCAGGCGGAATAGCAAGAGTGTCGCTAGAAGAAGTGAGTAAGAAGGTAGTGCCATTTTTTATAGCCGAAGTAATATTATTGCTGATATTGACATATTTCCCAGACGTGATAACATTTTTACCCAATTTAATGCAATAATTCTAAAATGTTATTTGAAGTGAGATGTCATCTATAGGTATGATTGACATTAAAAAGACGATCTAGTAAATATTATTTTAACAATTTTTTAAAAGTTATTAAGAAGGAGTAGACATGAAGAAGATAAAAGCAACAATAATCGGACCCGGTAATATTGGAACTGATTTACTTATGAAATTACAAAGAAGCGACTACATTGAAGTAGATTATCTAGTAGGTATCAAACATTCAAATGGTATTGATATAGCACAAAAGCTGGGGATAGAAACGACTACTAATGGTATAGAAGATTTATTAAAAAGAGATGACATTAAGATTGCGTTTGACTCCACAGGTGCAAAGCCGCATTTAAAGCATGCCCCACTATTAAAAGAAAAGGGAATATTTACACTTGATTTAACGCCTGCGGCTGTAGGTGCTTATGTTGTGCCGGCTGTTAACTTATCAGATGAATTATTAAATGAGTGTAATCTTAATATGGTTACATGTGGTGGTCAAGCTACCGTACCAATTGTTGCGGCAATTAATGAAGTTGCCGATGTTGAATACGCTGAGATTGTTTCATCAGTCAGTAGTAAGAGTGCAGGACCGGGTACAAGAATGAATATCGACGAGTTTACGGAAACTACAAAAGATGCACTGGAAAAAATAGGTGGTGCAGATAATGCGAAAGTTATTATAGTGCTTAATCCCGCGGAGCCACCAATATATATGCGAAATACAATCTATACAAAAGTAAAAAATCCAGACATAGATAAGATAACAAAATCAGTTGATGATATGCTGAAAAAAATTAAAAAATATGTTCCCGGTTATACTTATATAATGGAGCCGATTATAAAAGACGATATTGTAACTGTAATGATACAGGTAGAGGGACTAGGCGACTTCTTACCTAAATATGCAGGAAATCTTGATATCATCAACTGTGCTGCTGTTGATGTAGCAGAATCATATGCTAAGACGTTAATGGAGGTAAAGTAAGTGACTAGAGTAATTTTAACAGATACAACATTAAGAGATGGAAGCCACTCGGTATCGCATCAGTACACACTTGAAGATATGAGAAAAATCACCATAGCATTAGATGAGGCCGGCGTAGATATAATAGAGGTTGGACATGGAGATGGTTTAACAGGTAGTTCCATTAACTACGGAAGTGGATTGCATGATGATTTTGAATATATCAAGGCAGTAGCCCCAGTATTAAAAAATGCTAAGCTCGCAGTACTCTTGATACCGGGTATAGGGACAATCAAGCATCTTGAAAGAGCAAAAGAATTAGGTGCATCAGTGGTTAGAGTTGCAACACATGTTACAGAGGCCGATGTATCGGCGCAGCACATTAAAGCTGCAAAAGAGATGGGTATGTTCGCCGTAGGATTTTTAATGATGGCTCACAGAGCTACAAAAGAGACTATACTGGAAGAAGCGAAGAAGATGGCGTCATACGGTGCTGATGTCGTGTATGTTACAGACTCATCAGGTGCTATGTTACCAGATGATGTGTATGAAGTAGTAAAGTATCTAAAAGATAATATGTCTACTTCTATTGGACATCACTCTCATAATAACCTAGGAATGGCTGTTGCTAATAGCATGAGTGCATATAAAGCAGGTGCAGACTATTTAGACGGTTCTCTAATTGGGCTTGGAGCAGGTGCAGGTAACTGCCCTACGGAAATACTGGTTGCAGTTATGGAAAAGAGTGGTATAGAAAGTGGCGCAAATTTGTACAAGCTAATAGATGCAGGAGATGATGTGCTGCAGCCTATTATTTTGGCTAAAGGCAGAGACCTTCCAAGATTAAATTCTGACTCACTTATGGTAGGCTATGCAGGCGTATATTCAAGTTTCATGCTGCATGCAAGAAATGCAGCTGAGAGATTTGGAGTAGATACTAGAGATATTTTAGTTGAGCTAGGAAATAGAAAGGCGGTTGGTGGGCAAGAGGACTGGATAATAGAAGTAGCACACAACCTAGCTAATAAAAACAGATTAACGAAAACACTTATAAAAAATGGGGGGGAGAGATGAGCAAAGTAGCAGAGTTACTACAGTCAACAAAAATCCCTAGAATGGTAGAGATAAGACAAAAGTTTGATAATACTTGCATAGACGTAGAAAATATTAAAAGTACCGTTTTTTCAGAACTTGATAGACAGGCAGTATCATCTACTATAAAAAAGGATATGAGAATTGCCATAACGGTTGGTAGTAGAGGGATATGTAATATACCATTGATCACTAAGTCTATCGTCGAGTATATTAAGAGTAAAGGTGCAGTTCCATTTATCATTCCAGCTATGGGAAGTCATGGCGGAGCGACTGCAAAAGGGCAAAGAGAGTTGATAGAAAGCTATGGAGTGACTGAGGAGTATGTAGGATGCCGGATAATATCTTCACTTGAGACTGTAGAGGTTGGTAAGACAGATGATGGTGAGAGTGTTAGAGTAGATAAGCACGCCTATGAGGCTGACGGTATAATAGTATGCGGACGTATTAAGCCGCATACAGCATATAGAGGTGACTACGAAAGCGGGCTTATGAAAATGCTGTCAGTTGGACTTGGTAAACAGTACGGTGCTGAAATAATGCATGCAGACGGTTTTGGAAATTTTGGTGAGAAAGTACCTAAATTCGGAATTATAATACTCAAAAACGCACCTGTATTATTCGGTATAGCACTTATAGAGAACGCGTATGACCACACACGTGAGATAATCGCACTAACGCCTGATGAGATTATTTTAGAAGAACCAAACCTTCTAAAGAGAGCAAAATCTTTCATGCCTAGAATACTATTTGATAGATGTGATGTACTCATAGTCGATGAGATAGGAAAAAATATTAGTGGAGATGGTATGGATCCTAACATTTCCGGTAGATTTCCAACACCTTATGCAACTGGAGGTATTGATGCACAACGTGTAGCCGTACTAGATTTGACAGAAGAAACACATGGTAACGCATGTGGAATAGGTCTTGCTGACTGTACAACCGATAGACTTTTTAACAAGTTTGATAGAGAGGCAACTTATCCTAATGCCATAACCAATACAGTTATGGGGGAAATGAAAATACCTATGATTTTAAATTCTGATGAAAACGCAATAAAAGTTGCTATAAAATCATGTAACGAGATTGACAAAGAACACCCTAGAGTAGTGAGAATAAAAAATACTTTATGTATGGAAAGTATTTTAATCTCAGAGGCTATGTTAAAAGAAATTAAAGGTAATGATAAAATAGAAGTTGTAGGTGAATTAGATTATTTGAAGTTTGATAAAAATGGAAACCTATGTCAAAGTGATATATGCGAGGTGAAAAATATGATTAATGCACTACTGATTAATAAAGAAGATGATGTAATCGTTGTGACTTATGAGATCAATGAAGGTGATAGCGTAACATATTTATATGGTGGCGTAGAGAAAACGATTACTACAAAACAGCATATTCCTGTATATCATAAAGTCGCAATCAAGCCTGTAAAAAAAGGCAGTAAAGTAATTAAATACGGTAAATATATTGGCAATGCAACGTGTGATATTAATGTGGGTGAGCATGTGCATTTACATAATATTAGCAGTGTCAACCAGGAGGTAATATGATGGAATTTTTTGGATACAAAAGACCTGACGGAAGAGTAGGTATAAGAAATTATGTGTTGATAGTACCGGCCAGTATATGTTCTTCTGATATTTGCAGAGTTGTTGCACAGCAGGTAGAAGGAGCTGTTACGTTTAACAATCAGCTTGGCTGTTCTCAAGTTCCTAGTGATATGCAGTACACTCTTGATATATTATCCGGATTTCCTGCTAATCCCAATGTCTATGGTACTATAATTATAGGAAATGGATGTGAGACATGTCAAACCAGCCTTATTAAATCAGAAATTATAAAAAGGACTAATAAGCCTGTAGAGACTTTTGTCGTTAGAAATGAAGGCGGCACCATAAAAACTATGGAGAAGGCAGTTAGAACTGCAAGAAAAATGGTTGAAGAGGCAAGTAAAATAAAGAGAGAGCCATGTCCTATAACAAGCCTTATACTCGGTACAGAATGTGGCGGCTCAGATCCGACGTCAGGTATTGCGGCTAATCTAGTTATAGGTGAACTAAGCGATAAGCTAGTTGAGTTAGGGGCTACGTCAATACTTAGTGAAACCACCGAATTCGTTGGTGCAGAAGATGTCTTGGCTGAAAGAGCAAAGGATAAAGAGACTGCTGATAGAATTTATGAGATAGTTAATAGATACGAACAACATTTTATTAATAATGGTGAAAATGTAAGATACGGGAACCCTACTCCAGGTAATCATGAGGGCGGAATCTCGACGCTGGAGGAAAAATCTCTTGGCTGTATTCATAAGGGCGGCTCTACTACGATTAATGCCGTCTATGACTATGCAAAGCAAATTAATGAGGACGATAAAGGGCTTATTATAATGGATACACCGGGTAATGACGCATCATCAATAGCCGGTATGATAGCAGGCGGTTCCCAGATATGTGTATTTTCTACCGGCCATGGCACTTCACTTGGCAGCCCTCTAGCACCGGTTATAAAACTTACCGGCAATAAAGAAACCTATCGGTTGATGGAAGACAATATGGACTTTGATGCTAGTGATATGGTGTATGAAGAAAAAACTGTTGACGAACTATCAGCGGAACTTTTAAACTTAGTCATAGAAGTTTGTAACGGTAAAAAGACTAAAGCTGAAATCTTAGGATTTACCGAAACAGCTATTATGAGAGCATGTAATTTTGTATAATATCTTCTTCGTTACTCACAAGAATGTGGTTGTGGCATGCAAGCTTGCTTGAATGCCACAGACATATTGATTGTCAAATATGAACTTAAGACACTAAGTATGCAATCTATTATAAAAATTTTGCATATTATTAGTATTAATCTTCCAGCTTCTAGCATGCATTCGTCTTTTCCAAAAATCATGATAATGTCCCTTTGTTTTTATTAGCTCCGCGTGGGTCCCTTTTTGAATGATTTTACCATCATCTATCACTAATATTTGATGGGCACTCTTAATGGTTGATAGCCTATGTGCTATAACAACAAGGGTTTTATTTTTTACGAGTTCATTAATTGCCATTTGGATATGTTTTTCATTGTCGGGATCTATACTTGCTGTTGCTTCATCAAGGAGTATAATAGGTGCATCCTTTAGAATAGCTCTTGCAATAGAAATACGTTGCTTTTCACCACCAGATAGTGTACAACCACCTTCCCCTGCTATTGTGTCATAGCCATTCTCAAGTTTTGTGATAAACTCATGGCATCTTGCCTTTTTACAAGCGTCAATTATTTCTTCTCTTGTCGCATCTGCTTTCCCAAATTTAATGTTGTTGTAAATGGTGTCATTAAATAAATAAACCTTTTGAAATACCATACTTATATTTTTTAGTAAGCTGTCACAGGTCATTTCTTTGACGTTAACACCACCAACCAAAACCTCTCCATTTTGTACGTCCCAAAACCTTGCAATTAAATTAGCTATTGTGGTCTTTCCGCACCCTGATGCCCCGACAAGAGCAATCATACTTTTTTCAGGTATTTTAAGACTAACGTTCTTAAGCGTTGCTTTTTCTTCATAAGCAAAAGTTACATCTTTAAATTCTATATCATAATTATCAAGTTTAATATCTTTCCCTTGCTCATCAATGATCTGTGTATTCTTAATCTCCTCATATCGATCAAGACCGGCTTCCATAATACGAATCATGGCACTCGTTCCCCCTAGTTCTTTAAAAGGAAGATAAAATTCAAATACAAATATCAGTATCATTAACATAAATGGTAAATCCAAAGTTTTATTAAAAGCAAAATATGCTGCTGATAGGACTGTCATGCCTATTCCAAATGTAAAACAATTGTCAAAAGCTAAAAGGGGCGGAATAAACTTCTTTTCAAAATTGATGGATACATCTCTGTATTTTTCAAATTCATTATTTACCTTTTTAGCCTTATCACCCGCTATATTGAAGGATTTAATAACTGAAATACCTTTTACATATTCTATAACCCCGCTAATTAACTCAGATTGTGTTTTTTGTTTGGCGCCAGAATAATGTGTCACTACATTTTGAATTTTATTAAGAACCACCATAGCTAAAGCTATCGTAATAATAGAAATAACCCCTATTCTGTAATCTAAAACCGTTAACATTATTAATCCAATTATTGTATTTAAATAGCCCGTAATTATTGTTGAAAGGGTTTTCATAGATTGTTCTTCTATAAACACTAAATCTGATGTAATGACTGCTGTAACATTACCTATGTTTCCATCTGTAAAATATCCCATTGGAAATCTTTTTAATCTCCCTCCAATCTCAATCCTTTCTCTTGTAAAAATTTCAAACCCTGTACCCATTTGGAATTGATCCATTAAACGTTTTGCTACCGTTCTGAGAATGACACTTATCAGTAGTACACTGCCACATAACCATGCGTCTTTAATACAAATAGTCCCTATTACTATTTTTGTCAGTATATATAAGACTGCTATAATAGGAATTTTAGCAAATATTGTTTCAAAAACACTAATAGCAAAAGCTATTTTTAATTTAACAGCATATTCACCGGCAAAATTTAAAAGCCTTTTAATTATGCTAAGCATGTTGCGCCCCCTTTACATTAATATCCCAGTTGATTGATTCTATATGAGCCTCCCATAATGATTGATATATGTTAGACTTTAATAATAATTCGTCATGGCTTCCTTGCATTATTAAGCTGCCTTTATCCATTAAAATAATATTATCAGCTTCCACGATGGTTGATAGTCTATGTGCTATAACTATAAGCGTTTTACCTACTATGAGTTGATTTAATGCTTGTTGTATTTTATCTTCATTTTCTGAGTCTGTAAAAGCAGTAGCTTCATCTAAAATAATAATTGGAGCATTTTTCAATATGGCTCTAGCTATTGTAATTCTTTGTTTTTGTCCGCCTGAAAGTTTATCCCCAGCATCACCTGCAATTGTTTCATAACCATTTTCCATATCCATAATAAAATCATGACACATGGCAAGTTTTGCTGCTGATATGACCTCTTTATCAGAAGCATTCAACCTACCTATACGAATATTATCCATGACAGAAGTATTAAAGAGAAAGGCATCTTGAGAGACATAACTTGTCAAGTTCATCAGCCTTTCAAATGACATATTGTTAATATTGACATTACCTATTGTAATTTCTCCATCTTTAACATCCCAAAAATGAACCAATAATTTTGCTAATGTACTTTTCCCACTCCCTGATTCACCAACAATCGCAGTGACAGAATTTTGTTTAGCATAAAATGAAACATTTTTAATAACATCTTTATTATCATAAGCAAATGTTATGTTCTTATATTCTACATTATAGTTTTCAGGATCTTGTCCTTTATCGGTTAAACTTAGCTCTTTTCCTTCGAAAGTTTTTTCAAGCTGCTCTATTTTATGTATGAGCTGCGGTAAGATGGGAAAAAAATTAATAAATTTCACCAAAAATGTTCCCAGACTTATAGCCAATAATAATGCTAAGACAAATGTTGAAAGTGCTAAAGTCCCATTAACATAAAAAACCGTTCCTATAGGTAATAACAAAATAATTGTGCAAGGAAGAACTGCTGCGCATACTGCCATATATGTCCATGATTCCTCAAACCAATCTAATGTATACCTCCTGTAATTTTCTACAGATGATACATATTCCCCATAAGAATTAGTTGTTTTATTGAAAATTTTAATGACCTCCATGCCCGATATATATTCCACTATTGTAGCATTCATCTTTTGAACAGATTGATAATACGGCCCCATTTTTTTTATTGACATTTTCATCAAAAGTATCATAGATAAAGCACCTATTGGTATTGGACCCGTTGAGAGAAGTGCCAGCCTCCAATCTAGTATTAATAAAGCTATAAATACTACAATGGGGGCGATGGTATAGGGTATTCCTTCGGGTAACATATGCGCAATAAATGCTTCTATGTTTTCTATATCATCCACAAAGTTTTTCTTATAGCTTCCTGTACCTTTATCATTTATATCACCAAGGGATAACCGAATCATCTTCTCAGCAAATTTTTTCCTCATACCCATCAAAGTATCAAAGGCTGCTTCATGTGATGCATCTAGTCCTTTATAATAAAAGAACGATTTTAAAAATAAGCAGAGTGCAATGCCGCCGGTCATTAAAAAAATATATTCCAATGCAACTGAGTTTTTCTCAACAAAGCTTACTATAATATCGTAAACCATAATATATGGTATAATTCCTAATATGACACTACTGGAAATTAGAAAAACAGCTAAATATAATTTTCTTTTATATTCTTGTGCATATGCTAAAACCTTTATTAACGAACTCATTGTAAACCTCCTTCATTCAATATATAAATTGTATTTTTGATATCAATAATCATTATCAATATGTATTTTTTAATTTTAACATAAAAGAAATCATACTACTTTTCCATTCGGTATGATGAGTATTCCAATCAGATTATAACTTAAGTAGATATTATTCAACAAAAAAACAAACCCTATAGTTTTTCAATACTACTGATTAAGGTTTGTTTCATTTACTTGAGTTCTCTGATATCTCTTGGAATAATATTATAATATTGCTTAAAAGCTTTAGTGAAATTACTATGATTGCTATAGCCACACGATAGAGCTATTTGTGTTATACTCATATCGCTATTTTCTAACAAATCCCTTCCTCTTGACATTCTAGCTTGCTTAATATAGGCATATATACCCGTTAAAAACATTTGTTTAAAGCAACTCTTTAATGTACTGGAGGAGATGTTAAATTTTTTACACAAATCGTCAATCGTAATTTTTTTATCTAAATTCTCTACTACGTATTTTTTTGCATTCATGACTTTATCAATTGTAGAATGATTATAATAAATTGCTTTCACTCTTTTATTTTTCTCAAAATTCTTTGTTTCATATAGTAATAATTCAATAGTTTTTAGTTTAATGGCATCATTATCATTATTTTGTATTGCTAATTTTATATCGTTTATAATATTTTTAATTACAATATTATATTTGATAACTACGGTTTCACCTTCATTAATTAATTTAAAAAACTTAATGAATCTGTCTTTGTTTATTTCAAATACTGCTTCAAATGATTTTATTATTTCACTACTAAAACCCATTATGATCATGCTCTCATATTCTTTTTCATAAGGTTGAAGTGTTCTTACGTTCCCGATTCCTTCAAAGTACATGGATATTCCAGGGGTAGCTAAAAATACTTTTTTTTCTTGGTTGGTTGCTAAAAGATTCCCCTTCAGACAATAATCAATTATCAAAAAATTGTCAGCAAAGCTCTTATACTCAGGTAAATCATTTGTTATCTTTTCTTTTAGAGCAAAGTTACTATACGCTAAATACAAACCCTGTATTATTTTGAATATTATAATTGTCCCATGTCCATATTCAGGCAAAACTTCATATTCAGAATACTTTTTATTTGAATCCTTCAAAACAGTCATACAGTTTAAAAAAAATAAATCTTTTTTTATATCATTCATATATAGTGCACCTTCTCTAAAAATTAGCTAATTTACTTTTATCTCATTTTAGCCCTACTTTCAATAATATCCAATATATTGGTTTCTTAGGGATGAAAAAATAGTTATTCAAATTTTACTTTTATAGAAAAACCATAAGTAAATTGTTTCATAAGAGATGGAGTGAAATCAATCGAACTATTGCTTTTAACATTACCATCACCTTTATAGCCCTTATAATAAATACATATAAATTCACCATTGTTTATTTCAACATTACCACCAAATCCTCTACGCATAATTGCAAATTTTTCATCATCAGAAACATCAGGCATTTTACAATTCATTGTATTATCGTTTATATGAATTTCAGGATTAATGCTGTTTTCATCATTGCTATTAATAACAATAAAACCTTCTTTTTTATTAGTTTCATCCATATATTCTTGTGTTTTTATTACTTTTCCATCTTTATACCAGTCTACAACTAAATATATTTTATCTACTTTCTCTAGGTTATATCCCATTATTAGGCTGTCAGAATTGGTAACTGTATTGGCTAATCTTTGCTCTCTATCAGTTAATTCTATGAATCCCATATATTGCTCATATTCACTAGGACCACTACTTAATTCTTTTTCTTTACATCCTGCTAATAACACTAAAATCAACAAAATAAGTATTATTTTTCTCATAACAAACTTCCTTTCGATATGTCGCCTCATACACATAAAAAGCTTATTGTTTCTTTGTGAGAGTGTCTATTGTGACGATTATTTCAAAAAAAATTTTACAAATTGTAAATTAAAGCAAATATATATTTTGCAGCAAAACAAGTGCATATGTTAATCACTAATATAAAACAAATATATGGTATAATAATACATAAAAAATATAGGAGAAAATTTATGCTTGATTTTAGTTTATTAAATTTAGGGAGTATAATATTTGGACTAATTGCATGTATACTTCCTATTATTAATCTTATGCAACTCAATCAGCCTAATCAAAAAAAGTGGATTATTTTTAGTGTTACAAGTCTCAGCTCCTGCTCAATCTCATTATCTATGCAAATCTTTTATACCAAATATTTAGTAAGTATTGAAGATTGGTCGGCACTTATGGATACTTCAAACGCAGTAGCTTTAGCGGCAGTAATTCTTCTTATAGTTACAATATTACTAAATGCACTTACACTTGTATATTATAGACAAAAAATATAATTTCACCTTGAATTGTTTACGATAGAATCGTAAATTTGTATTCTGAATGCATTGTACTATTTAACTCTTCCTGAAAGTTTTATTAAATTCATATATCTGCCATTATCTGTATCCATCATGTCCTTATCTTCAAGTGCATAAGGATTTCCACAAGATAACCAATCACTCCAAGCCTTGTGAAAACAATTCATTTCACTGATTTTAAAGTTCTCAAGATGATCTTCAAATTTTGGTTTCCACCAATCAATAGAATGTACCATTGTCAAAATTTCTTCATTCCAAAGCGGTTTCATTTCTTCAGGAATATTATGTTCTACCTCAAATTTCATTCCTGGAAAAGCAATTGCAACAATAGCATCTTTTTTGAGTATAGGTTTAAGCACCTCTACAAAATAAGTGTCATTATTTGCAAAATAATGATATGAATCTATGCTTACAACTGCATCGAAATATTCATTTGGAAAAGGTAAATTAAGGGCATCAACTTGCAATGGAACTATCAAATCGCTGACACTCATTTGTTTAAAACGATTATAATTATCAGTAGGTGGTGTCCATAAATCAAGAGCAAAAACCTCAACACCAAATTCTTTTGCCAAAAATATAGATGTAAGGCCTCTACCACAACCTAAATCTAATACTTTCATACCTTTTTTGAAAGGTAAACCTTGTGTTAATTCTTCGGCTACTACCATTGAATTTGGTCCCATCATATTTTCGTTTAAAAAATCCTTATCATATTTCATTGTATATTTCTCCTTCTATTAAATAAATAATCTAACTATTACTAATTCAAATTTATATACTTCACATCAATTAGGCTAATCATCAATTCTCTACAAACTCCCCCAAAGTAATCTTCTCAACTCAACCCTTTCCTATTTCTAGCCATAAGAAGTAAGCAATCCACTACAATTCATTCTACATCTTTTGTAAAAAATATCCAATACATTTTTACAAATCAATTTATGTTTTTCATTCATTGTAAGCAATAGACAATTATTTCATATATCAATGAATATTTATTTAATCCTAAATAAATATTACCTCATGAATAAAAAGCCTTGGCATTATATTCGCTCCTTCAAGTTTTAGCCCAAACAAAAAAGGAGAAGCCTACGATCTATTTGGCCAAAGGGTTCTTCTCTTTTATTTATATATTTGTATTATTGTTTAAAAATATTTAGGAGTTTTTTAATCTTATTCAATCTCTTCTTTAAGCAAATCTATTTCTTCCATTGCATTATTTGTTATCATCCATACTATACATCCACCAATTTTTTGATTCTCGTCAAATAAGTTATCTTCAATATAATAGGCTGATTCAAATCTTATATCTTGCTCTGGGTTAATAGTAAAATATATAGTCACTTTTGGATAATACATATGATTTTTATATTTCTTAAAATATTTTTTGAAAAACTCATTTTTAAATTCTTCAGATAATAACAATTTTTTGGTATCGTAAAATATTTGTAACACTTCATCTTTAGAGGTTTTTTGAGAAAATTCATAGTTTATATTTAATTGTGAATTTGCAAACTCAAATGTAACAGTTCTGATATTAATAAAATTGTTTAACATCTCAGTTTTGAATGTTCTAATACTAGCAGTATTTAGTTGATGAAAAGTCCTACCTGTACAGCCTATTCTAACAACTGCACTTACTACAATCAATACAATTATTATAATTATTTTTATATATCTCATATATTCCTCTTTAGGACACCTTTTTCATTATTCATCTAAAATTGGCACTATATAAGCAAATAAATTGTCGTTAATGTCATAAAGTTCTATAAATTGATTTGAACCTGAAAAGGCTTTATCCTCTTTATTTTCTTGACTATTTTCAACAAAATCATCTATATAATAATCTGCAATTTTTATTATATCACTTCTCATTAATAATTTTGATCCCTCTAATGGATTTACCTGTAAATTTTCATTTGCAAATGCATCTGTACTCATAGCAAAAGCGGGCTGAACTGAGATGCTAAATATCAATAGTACTGTTAAAATAACAATCATTCTCTTTTTCATCATAGGTAATCATTGCCTTCAAGTTGTATTGAAGCGTCTTTTCATACATATTTAATACCCCCCTATACGGACCAGGCTTTCACCCTCTGTTGGGCTGCCCACATATTATAGTATTTTCCTTCAAGCGCTATCAACTCGTGATGTTTGCCTTTTTCAACAATTTTCCCGTTGTCCATAACAAAAATCTGATCGGCTCCAACAATGGTCGATAATCTGTGTGCAATGACGATAACCGTCTTGTCTTCTATTAATCCATCAATGGCTTGTTGAACCGATACTTCGCTTTCTGTATCAAGTGCTGCTGTAGGTTCATCCAATATAACAATTGGTGCTTTCTTAAGTATAGCTCTTGCAATGCTGATTCTTTGACGTTCCCCACCAGAAAGCGTCCCACCAATATCTCCAATTGTTGTATCATATCCTTCCGGAAGTCTATTGATAAAATCCTCACAATGAGCAGCCTTCACAGCATCAGCAACTTCTTCATCTGTGGCATTAGGATTATCCATGCAAATGTTATTCATCACTGTATCATCAAACAAATAAACATCTTGGAAAACAACTGAAATATGATTCATCAACTCTACTTGAGACATATGACGGATGTCTGCACCACCTATACGTATACTTCCTTGTTGAATATCCGCATAACGCATAAGTAACTTTGTTAATGTCGTTTTCCCACACCCGGAATGACCAACAATGGCAGTCATATTTTTTTCATTTATATGAAAACTAACTTCTTTAATCGTTTTGTGATCTTGCCCAGAATAACTGAAATCAACTTTATCAAAAATAATTTCATAACCTCTAGAATGTTCTAACGGTGTCAAAGTATCCAGTGGTTTTATGTTCAAAACATCATTCACATTGTTTAATGCAACATCTGTTATCTCGAATACATTGATAACTGCAACAAATAATGACATTGGTTCGACTAATCTAGCCACAATGAGTAGACACGAAGCCAGTGCAAGTAATTCCAATGTATTCCCCAGAACAAAATAAGCTCCAAGGAATAGCAACAGGAGAAGAACACCTTGAATCAATAAACCCAGAGCAGCATATGGAAGCTGTGTTCTATTTAGCCCCGATACCTGAAAACATCTTACATCATCAATAGAGGATTGTAGTTTTTTTTCATTAGCACCGGTACGGTTCACGGCTCTTAGTACCGGTAACCCTTGTATATATTCAATGAAGCCGGCTTCTAATTCTGCATTTGCATTATTAAAAGCTGTTTTTTCAGAAACATTTGTATTTCTGATATTATGATACAGTGGTAACGCAAGTGGGAACATGACTATCATGAACAATGCTAATCGCCAATCTACAAATATAGTTATCACAACCATCGTTATCGGTACAAAAACCAGCTCTAATATCATAGATGCAACTATTCCCATAGCTACTACTGATTCCTCTACGTTATTTGAAAATATAGCATTTAGTTCTCCTGTCTTATAGGCATTCAGTGTTTCAAGAGGCATTTCTCTGAGACTTTTTCCTAATTTCGTCCTTAAATTATGGGCTACGTCCACAATATTACCAGAAAAATCAAAGTCATGAGCCATCCACTTTGCAATTAACGAAACTATTCCTACCATTATCATAACTCCCAAAATTATCGTCACCTGTTTTTTATCAGGGTTAGATGAAAAAAGCTGTTTTAAAAGAGGGTAGAACATCGCAAAGACAATGCCTTGTAAAATATAAGCAATCATAAATAATCTTATTGATCGTATAAAAAAGTCTTTTTTCTCTCCGGTTGCATTAAGCGTAAGCTTATAAAGCTGCTTTAGTGGTGTATACGTTCTATTTCTCATTCCCTACCTCCTTTATGATGTATATCCCAATTTTGTGCCAAAGTATAATTTTCCCATAAGCTGGCGTAAGTACCATCTAAAGCCAGTAATTCATCATGTGTCCCGGATTCTGTCAATTCTCCTTTATCAAATGCAATGATCTGCTCCACGTCTTTAATCGTTGATAGCTTATGTGCAATAACAATAACCGTCTTATGTCTCATGAGGTTAGAAAGTGCTTTAACAATTTCTTCTTCATTTTCAGGGTCTGCAAATGCAGTTGCTTCATCCAAAACAATAATTGGTGTATCTCTGAGAATCGCTCTTGCTATTGTAATTCTCTGTTTTTGACCTCCAGACAGATTTGCGCCCCTATCACCAGCCATCGTTTCATATCCATCAGGCAAACTCATGATGAATTCATGGATTTGAGCAGCTTTTGCTGCAGCAATAATTTGATCTTCTGTAGCATCTGTTTTTGAAATCCTAATATTTTCCTCTAATGTATCATTAAAAAGAAAAGTATCTTGAAAAACAAAGGAGACTGTATCCATCAATATATTTAAATCCATATCTCTTATATCAATACCACCGATACAAATACTTCCCTCTGTTACATCCCAGAATCTTGGAACTAATCTAGCTATTGTACTTTTTCCTGCTCCACTTGGACCCACAAGTGCAGATGTTGTTTTTTCAGGTACAGTAAAATTTATATTTTTTAATGCATGAATATCGTTATTGTAATAGCTAAAAGAAACATTATCAAATGTAACATCAAAGTTTCTTGGAACCTTTGCTTTTTTTGATTTTGTAAGAATTGGCAAGTCATTTATTTCATGAATCCGCACTGCTGATGCATGGGCTTTCTTAATCGCTTGGCTAAACCACATCAGTGGCATTAAGGCTTCTGCAAGGCCTGTACTAACCATAATGGCTGCCATAAAGCCTGATAAACCAAGTTCATTATTAAGAATAAGTATCATACCAACGCCTGTTACAGTTAACAATGTTGGTAAAGGGCTCAAAATAATCAAGGCAATCTTTCCCGGACTTGCTGTAAGATTAATCCAAGTTTTCGTATAATGTCTGTATTGTTCTAGGGCTATGTTATATCGTTTAGAAGAAGTACTTCCATCATCAAATGTTCTTACAACAGGCATGGCCTGTACAAACTCTATAACCGCCTTATTAATATCAGACTGACTTTGTTCATATCTTTGTCTATGTTCTGCATCATCTTTTGTCGCTCCACGCATGAGAATCATGCCTAAAATGAGTACACCTATAGCTACAAGAGCAATTCGCCAATCAATAGCAAACATGACTATTAAAGATAGAATAGGTGTTGTAGCACTTTTTCCTATCAATGGTATACTGTCAGCAACAAAAATGTGAAGGCTCTTAACATCGTCTAAAAGCACTTTCTTTAACGATCCGGTTCCTGTACTAATCACATAGCCAAGAGGCACATCTGCTAGACGACTTATAAGCTTTTTTCTCAATATTGTTTCAAGTTTAAATGCACCCAGGTGCGAAACAATAAAACTGTAATAACGAATAATGAATGTCATTACAATCAAAGTCGTTAATAACCAAAATGATTGCATAAAGTTCAAGCTTAGACCAAACAGCTGAAGTTCTCCTCCAAGGATAATCCCAATAATATTGGCTAACAGCACATTGCCTAGAATCATTAATACGCCTTGAATCATCGCAAGAACTATTGCCCCAGTCATATAATTGCTAACGGGTTTCATAATCGTCCAAAGCCCCTGCTTATTGTTTTTATTTTTTGCCATTACACAATCCCTGCCTTCTCATAGTGTTTTGTAAGTTCAGCTTTACCAATATAGGCTCCAATTGGCCCCTCATTCTTTCTGGTAATACTTCCACCTCAATTCAATTTGAAATCTAAATAGTTTCATGATACAATTTAAATGATAACTATTATCATTAAGTCATAGTATAGCATCATAATCTAGAAGAATAATGGATTTTTATAAACTGTGAATAAGCACCACAATCTTTTGAATGATTGCCATAAAAAATTGAAAGGACTTGTCATGCAAGCTTTAATAGATAGAGTATATTCAGCTTTTTTACAAGACAATGGATATCATTATATGAAAACTAAAAAGAACATGCCAGGATATCATTTCAGTCTCGATAAGGATTTAGGACAAGGTCACTACTGGATTTATCCTGTAAACGAATGGCTTGGCGTAACTTCTACTACTGCAAAGTATAAGTCGGCTTATACTTCTAGGAATTTCGTCCCTATAGCCCTTGGTCTTGGTCAAAGTAAAGCTTCAAATAACAAAGATTGGTACGGCTGTGTTACAAACAATGAACACCAAAAAATTGTTGAATATGGAAACGAAAGATTTGTTGATATTCGCGTAATTCCAGGTGATTATATTGTTTCCAGTCATATTGTTATACTACCTGAATTTTATAAATCTAATATTGAACCTCTTACACATCAAAGCTTTGAAGAAGTTGCCAAGTTAATGCGTAGACTTAGTAATCCAGAAACTCAAATACCTGAATTATGGCAAATGGTTAACAGTATTTTCGAACTATCATATGACTGTTCTTGTGTTGATTTTGTTTTGGAAAATAAGGTAAGAAGTATTATCGAATTACTTCTTATGAATCAAAAATCACTGACTCATACAGAAATAGTTAAAGTTTCTGATAATACTGACTCTGAAAAGCTTGTCCTGGTGCGATCATATATTGAAGAACATTACAGTGAAAATATTCGAATTGACGAATTAATAAATATAGCCTGTATGAGTAGAACTAAACTTCATTTACTATTTAAAGAAAAAACAGGTATGACGATTACCGGCTACATACAACAGCAGCGTACAAGCTCAGCAAAAAAACTTCTGATAACGACGGATGCTCCACTTGGACATATTGCAGAACATGTGGGCTATAGTTGCCACAGCAGTTTTTCGGAAGTATTTAAAGCAAGAGAAGGTATGACGCCAAGTCAGTATAGAAAGGCCTTTGTAACAGACGGTTAATAAGGTATTGAAAAAAGCATCTTTTTTTTAACTGGAAAGATGCTTCTGATATCATTAAATTTTTATATTTACCGTAACAGAGTACCAGTCTTTGTTGAAATAGGTTTCAGCATATTCAATGATTTTATCAAGATCATCAAAAGCAATTCTTTTTACAAAAAAGGTATCGCTGTTCTTTTTTATATTCATCAGCTTCGCGATCCCGTTATCGTTCACTTGTTTTACGGAATAATTTTCATTTACCCAGACCGGAGAAATCTTGAATTCCTTAAGCGTTTTGTAAAAAGATGCATTTTCATGAATTCTTTTCGCTTGGTCAAGGCTGAGGATTCGGCTGTCCACAAAGGAACTTTGATAAGCGATAGGCTCATTATTGGCAAGCCTTACTCTACGAACACATACCATTGACTGATCATGAGGTATTTCCAATATATCGGCAATGCTTGGATTAAAAACTTCTTCAATTTTGTCTACAATCATATCGATTTGATAGCCTTGCTGCAATAATTCATCACTGAAACTGATGGAGGTCAAACCACGGATCATTTGTTTTTTTGTAACGAAGGTCCCTACACCCTGTACACCCATCAAATAACCCTCATTGATCAAATCATTGAAGGCTTTTCTAACCGTAATGGTAGATACATTGTATTTTTTTTTTAGGGTAGCTTCACTATCCACTTTGTCCCCCGGCTGTAAAACACCTGATTTAATATCCCTTATGATATCCTCTTTAATTTGAATATACTTTGCAACTTTATGTTCCATAAATAATACTTCTCCTTAATATATTAACATACCTGGTCTATCAGTATTTTATCATATTATGCAAGAATTGTTGATATCTTTTCAAGGTGTGCGTCCTCTCCGTTTACAAAAAATCTCCAATTTGCTTTTGTGCTCATTCCGGAAATCTTGCTACACCTGCCTTTGCTGTATCCATTGCAAGATTTGCCAGTTCTTCAATGGATAAATCACTTTCCCCATTCATGCTCAACTCTAAAAAAGCCATGGTATTCAAGCCTGCAACCGCATAATACTTTCCAGGGTGGTTTGCGCACAGCATTGCAGCTACTCGAAATGGTGATGCTCCCAATAAATCGCAGGCAAATAAGACTTCTTCGTCAGCAAAGTTTTCCAATACATAATTGACTTTGCTCTCAAAAGCCGCCAGGTCATCTTCTTTCGTTAAATCGACAAAATACAGATGTTCCGGCTGTCCGACAATCATCTCTAAATTTTGTCTTACACCTTCGGCATATCCGCCATGCCCCATTACTATAATTCTTTTCATTTTTAACCTCCATTTATAGCTTGCTGAACCATTCAGAAAAGGCTAAATACAAAATTATACCGCCTTTTCCGAATTCGTGAAGTCGCTTCTGCAATCTCGTAATTGATTAATATATCAAACTGCCAATTCCATCATGCATAAAATCCTGTTGCGTAGCCGACGAATGTAAAGATACATGCGATAACCAAAATCAAACCCATTAATTTAAGCGGAGACCATTTTTTCTTTGAATATAAATAGTAAATACCTAATGTTAATAATAAAGGCAAGATATGCGGAAAAATGGAATTCAACATTTTGTCTGCTTCGAAAATAACCTGGTCTTCTAATAACGTGCCCTGGGTAGCATCGAATACATCTCTGACTATTCTAAAAGGTACCGAAGCTCTAACAAAGGATGCAGATAATGCACCAACAACCATTAAGCCTAATACTGTCATAGTATCCGTTAAGGTATCCAGTTTGCCCGTTGACATAAATCCATGCATGCCTTCGATCCCTGACTTGTAGCCTAATTTAAACAAATTCCAGCTTAGAATACAAGTTCCTATCGGATAAACGATCATATAAAGAACAGGGCCTAACCATGAAGTTGACGGTGATGCCTGTGAAATAGAGAGACAAATGGTCAGCAGGATTGGAATAATCGTTGCAACCCATAAAGAATCTCCTATAGCGGAGGTGGGTCCTATTAATGCAACCTTGACACTGCTTATTAGCTCAGGGGTGCATTGTTTGTTGGCATTGGCTTCTTCGAGTCCACAAACAACACCGTTGCAAATTGACCCCACTTGTTGTTCTGTATTAAACAGTGTAATATGTCTTTTTAAAGCGGTAGCTTTATCTTCTTTTTTATCATATAATTCATCAATAACCGGGGCCATGGATTGAGCAAAAGCCATTCCCAACATACTTTCTGCTTGTTGTGAGCAACCATGCCAGAAGAACCAATTCCAGAATGACTTTTTAAGTGTTTTTTCACTGATTTTCTTACCCATTGCTATGCACCCCTTTCTTGGTCTCTAGATTTGAAACAGCAACATAATACAAAATTGCCGTAATAATTGCAACAACAGCAACTGCCATTGTACTCAAACTGAAATATGTTACAAGTATGAATCCTGCCAGGAAAATTGCTAAGTGATATTTTTTCTTTAATAAAAATGAAAGAATAATTCCCATTCCAAGAGAGGCCATCATACCCCCGAAGATGCCCAATGCGGTGGTAACCCAACCAGGAATCATCGCTGCGAAATCACCTTGAGCAGAAGCTGCAGTCATAGAAGTTAAAACAATAATTGCAGGAATAAAACGGCATGCAAAGCCAATGGATTGCCCAAGAACAACATTTGGAATAAACATTTTACCGGTCTCACCTGCATCCGCATATTTATTGGCCACACGATTTAAAGGAAGATTTAATGCATAGGAAATATTCCACATAATTTGGCCTACCAGTCCTCCGATACCAGCAAATACAACGGCTAAACCGATCACCTCCGCTGTATCTAATCCACTACCAAATACAATTGCACCTGTCACGCCAATATAAGTAGCATAAGATAAATCCCAGGCCACAGCACCGCCTGGTGTTACATTACCCATATACATAATTTGAAGTGGAATACCGACTATCATAGCGGTTTGCACATCTCCTAAGATTACGCCAACAACAAGTGAAGCTATCAACGGTCTTCCCAAAGTGTACCAGCCGATTGTGTTTCCAACGATAGATCCAATTGAGCCTAAATACACAAATAAGGCAATCAAAATAATTTGATAAGTTTCCATACTTTACCTCCTTAATATTTTTATATTGAATTTTTAAATACTTCCCAGTTTGTTTTTGCAGTGTTTGGTAATTGCTGAAAATATACAGTGATTCCCTTTGAAAGTAAATGATCTATGACCATTACATCACTGTCACTTAAGTAAAAGATTCCTGTTGCGCCGCTCACTTTATGAATGGTATCATTTCGTTTTGCAATATTGCCTAAGATAATAGATTCTGCACTAGCGATTCCTTCTTCAATATCTGATAATTTTTCAGGATATTTCACAATAACTAGACGGTTAACGCTGATCTCTTGCGCTAGAAGCGCCATTGCTTCTTGCGTTGTTACAATATGGGTATTGTAAGTTGAAGGAACACCCATTTTCATTATTGATTTTAGCGTTTGATTTTTTGCACTCTCATCATCAATCGCAATGATCTCTTTAATTGATAGCGTCGGGCACCACGCAACAATCGTTTGACCATGAATTAGTCTGTCATCAACCCTTACATATGTCTTTGCCATTTCTTCCTCCTTTCTTTTTTTTACAGATTTTAGAGCTTTATATTTTAAAAACTTATCTGATACATTTTCGTACAAAGCCATGGTTTTCTCTAATTCTCATGGAAGCTTCCTCTTTCGTAATACCAGTCAGAATCATTACAATAGCTTCCTTACTGTTATAATCGGTTAATTCTAATGTTTGAACTGCAGTATCAATATTACATCCGGTACTTTCCATTACAATTCGTTTTGCACGTTCCATCAGTTTAAGATTAGTTGCTTTCATATCCACCATTAAATTCCCATAGACTTTCCCGATTCCTACCATGGAAGCTGTTGAAATCATGTTTAATATGATTTTCTGACAAGTGCCTGCCTTTAGCCTCGTAGATCCGGTAAGAACCTCTGGCCCTGCGTCCACTTCAATAGCAACATCGGCATATTTTGATAAGATGGAATCTTTGTTGCAGGTGAGGCTGATACATTTAGCACCCCGCTTCTTAGCATGCTTTAATGCTCCGATTGCATAAGGGGTTCTCCCTGAGGCCGCGATTGCTGCCACCACATCTTTTTCACTGATCTGGATATCATCCAGATCTTTGGCAGCCAATTCCACAGAATCCTCTGCTCCTTCTACGGCCTTTACGAAGGCTTTTTCTCCTCCTGCCATGATACCCATTACTTCGTCGGTTGTAGAAAATGTAGGCGTGCATTCCACTGCATCCAAGATTCCCAGCCTGCCGCTGGTTCCTGCTCCCATGTAGATCAGTCTGCCATTATGATTTAGAGCACGGATGACCAGTTGAACACTTTTTTCTATTTGCAGTAAGGCATCCTTGATCGTATCGATTACTTTTTGATCTTCTTCGTTCATAATTCGAAGCAGCTCCATGGTGGACATGGTATCCAGGTGTAAGGTTCTGGGATTACGACTTTCCGTTTTTAAATGACCAAATTTTTCTTTATCCATTTTAATCACCATAATTTGTTTTCAATTAAACTTGCATACATATAGGCAACGGTATAGCCGTCATTATTGGATTCTATCTGGCGTACCTTTCCCATGGTAGAATAGTATGGATAATATGGGAAGTCATTAATCTGTCCCTTAAAAACAGAATATTCCCGCAGGCTTGCGTACCATTGATCAACTTCATTCTGATCCAATTTAAAATATGCTTGTGGGATAAATCCAACCAGATCCTCAAAATTTTCACCGTAAATCAGCCTGATGTCATTTCCTTTTTCACGCAGCCGCTTTACTGCGGCAGTTACCGCATCGTGGGTATTGATATGGCGGGGATGCATGGAACCACGCCAATGGGTAATCACCAAATCTACTTTCTCATGGGTAAAATATTGCTCCAATCTTCCTGAAAATTCATCCAGCGAAGGCATATTGTTGGAAACATATCCAAGCCAAATCGTATCCCCATTCAATTTTTCAGCAGCACGTTTATTTTGATTCAACAGTTTTTTCAAATAGGCATCTTTTTCTTCCTGAGTAGCATCAGGATTTTCCAAACGGCCTTGTGTCACGTGAATATAGGTGCAGCGAACTCCTTTTTTGGCATACTTCTGCATTATGGGGCCGCCTAAAATTTCTGCATCTAAAGAATGTGCACCAATACTTACAACTCGTTTAATCTCACTCATATGTTCTCCTAAATTGTTTTTTGATAATCTATAAAAGTTCTAAAAACCTTAAGCCCATGTCTCTCATAAAATCGTCTGCCAGGTGCGTCGGTTGAAATAAAATACAAATGATAAATTTCTCGTTTTTCCATTTCCAGCTGCATGATATCAAACAATATACCACCGATTCCGTAATTTCTGGCTTCTTCCTTTACTCCAAAGGGACCAAATCGCATTGGGTTGCCGTCAATCATTCTCATACAGAAACCAACGATTTTTTGCTCCCGATCTAAAACCAACAGAATGCAATCCTCTGCAGTGTTGTTCTGCATAGAAATCAAAGCATTTCGTTTCCATCCTCCACCAAATTCCACTTTTAAGAATTCCAGCAGATCCAAAGCATACTTAAATTCAAAATTGCAAAAGGAAAAACCGGATTCTTGTGCTTTATACATTTTCTCCAAGGTTTCTTCACTGATTTGGTAGCCATGCAGATCCTTGCACATGGAATAGCTTTCTTCACCAGCCTGATAACCCATCTTTTCAAAGAATTTTACTGCTGTCCCATAGTTGTCTTTGTCTACCCCGGGGAAAAAATAATTCGGACTATAGGCTCCTAGGGTTATGGTCTGGGCACCCATTGCTTTTAATTTCATCTCGGCATGCTTGACCAAAGCCTCTCCGATACCTTGCCGTTGACGATCCTGCGCTACAAACATGACGTTGATCCATCCCCTGCTGGGTTCCAGGCCTCTCTCAAGATACGGAAACTTTCTTTTGGTTGCCAGTAAAAAACCCACTACACGATCATGATCTACCGCTGTAAAACAAAGCTCCGTATCAAAATTATCGTCCAGCAATGCCTGCTTGCGAAACTTAAATACAGTAATCGGATCAACAGTCAAGGTTTCATTCCACAAATGAACCACTTCTTTTTCATATCTTTGACTATAATTCAGTATTTTCATTTTTCACCTCCTCTACTCCGTACTAAACACACTATTAATTATAATAAGTCTAATTATAATATTAACATGTTAATATATTAAGTTAGTTTTATTTTAACCCACTCTTATCATTTATGCAAGTTTTCTTTTTTAATATTGTGATTGTATTTTGATAACATTACCTTTTAGTGGTTTTCTTTATACAACAAAACACCAAGATTTTTTGTAAGCGTACAATAAAAGATGTATTCTCATAATCATAAATAAGTGAGACAATAACTTAGAGTGCAACACTTTTAAAGTATTTGTAAGAGATGTAAACAC
>JANQMT010000063.1:0-15735 GCA_028279945.1 Clostridia bacterium | reverse complement strand
AGTTTTTTTGAAAGGCTTGTTTGCTATGCACATTTTTAGTTCTATATATTTTTTCATTAAACTATTGACTTTTTATAGTTAGTCACCTGTATTCAATTTCAACAATCTCAGGTTTTGCTATACCTTATATAATTCATCACTTTCAGGTGGTTCAATTTCTAATATCTCTCCGTCTTTAATGAGTTGTATAGCCTTTTCTTGAATAACTCCAATTTCAGTGGCTAATATGCCCTCATCCTTCAATGCTTTTAGCAATTTATCTTTCTTTCTCTCAGACACCGTTATAATCATACAACCACTGGATATAAGTTTTAGGTAATCTAAATCATAAAACTTACATATTTTTAAGGTTTCTTTTGCTACCGGTATCTTATCAAAATAAACAGTCGCACCTACTTTAGAGCTTTCACAGATTTCCCATATTGCACCCAATATGCCGCCTTCTGTCACATCATGCATAGATGATACACCAATGTCTCCGGCTATAACGCCTTCTCTTATAACGCTCACATCTTCCAGCATTGCTTTGGCATTATGAATTTCTTCCGGTGTCAGCACTTCTAAAAGCGCTTTCTCATTATCGTAAGCGATAATGCCTGTTCCTTCCAGCCCGGCAAGTTTGGTTAATATGACAGCATCACCGGATTTTACATCATCTCTATTCTCATATCTTTCTTTTGAGGCTTTGCCTATAGCAGTGGATACAATAATGGTTTTATTGACGGCATTGGTAATTTCAGTATGCCCTCCAATTATTTCAACTTTTAGTTTCCCTGCTTCTTCTCCGGCTTGCTTCATAATATCATCGATTTCAGATTCTGTGGTCCCTTCCGGTACCATTATCGCAAGCATAATGCCTAAAGGCTCCAGGCCTTCCGATGCAATGTCATTGCACGAAATATGAACTGCCAACCTTCCAACTTCATTAGTAGCACCTGTAATAGGGTCTGTGGATAACACGCAAACATTCTCGCCATAATCCACAATTGCACAATCTTTTCCAATACCCGGCCGCACCAGTACATCCTTACTTTTGTATTCTATATGTTCAAAAACAATTTTTTTTAAGAGTTCACTGTCTAATTTTCCTGTCTTCATTTGTATTTTCCCCTTTTATCCCAGTTTATCTTGGATAATCTGGAATTGTTTTATCTTAAATTTAAAAAGAGCAAGTTGTATTCCTATATAACATACTACTTACTCTATTGATTGTAATTTTACTTAAGTTAAATGTCAATTTAATGACAAAACTTTTCTTTCCATTCTTCAGGCTTAAATACATGATGACCCGATATGATATATTCTACATCAATATTAATAGGTAAAATTGGATGTAGAACCAGCACCTCCGCATTATAATCTTTTCTTAAATCGTATCGATAATTAAGATTATCTACAAAACTTAATGATGTTTCCCAATATTCTTTTAACAAGTCTTTGGCTTTGGTGTTCATATAACTTTCCGCATCATTATATTCCATAATGCTTTTTAACACAAAAGGCGCATAAATTTTGTTGGCAAGATCTTCATTAGCAACCCAACATTTTTCTGGGTCAATTTTCAATCCTAGCACCACACTATCTGGATGAAAATGGTTTTTTTGAGGATAATTGATACTGGCAAAAATGGCTTTATCTCTTTTAACCCATTGTGGTACTTTATCTAATTTCTCATACTGGATGGCTGAATGAAATCCTTTATACTTTGTATTAAAAGTAATTTTATCATCATAGCTTATCCCTTTTGTTATTGCAGTTTTTAAATCATGTAAACTGATAATATGATAAACTTTATTTGTATTAAAATAATCATCAAAAAGATACAATTTCAATCCTCCTAAAATAAATTGTTCTATTTATATTGTTCCTATGTATAACTATAATAAACAATACATAATATATAAAAGTATAATAAATTTTAACATTTATACATAATTTACATACTATAATATTTGTTATACAGACAATACTAATCATTAGGAGGAGATAAATAAATGGAAAATGTTTGTTCTATGGATTGTATCTTTCAATGTGACGGTAAATGCTGTATGAATAAAGTAATGAATTCTTCTTCTCTACACACTTTTTGCATCTACTACAGACCCAAAGAAAGAAACCTCCCTAGTTACGTTGCCGAGACCTTTTATTAAAGTCTCGGCCTTTTTGAAGCCCTAGCAGCTTCTTAAATGCAGTGGGAAAATGAAAATCTTTGATTTCATCTTCCGGCAGCCATTTCACATTTGGAAAATCAATCATAACTTTATTCTTCCCTTTAAATTCAAAAAATTGCATTTCCCATATTCGATGTGTAAAAATATGCTTGGCTTGATTCTTTTGAGCTATATATTCAACCTCAAGTCCATATATCTCCTGCAACTCATTTACCATCTCTTTTATTGCCTCATCTTTTGAATGAACTTCTATGATAGGAAATCCCCATAAATTAGCTAGTATACCTCGATTAGGACGTTTTGTTATCATTATTTGATCTTCACATTTGACATAAGCCACTGCCATAATATGGTTTGTTTTTTTAGTTTTTTTGGTTTTTATAGGCAGTAATTCTACATTTTTTGCTTTATATCCCATACAGGAATTCATAACAGGACATATCTCACATTTAGGATTCTTTGGTGTGCATATTAAAGCACCCAATTCCATTAAAGCTTGATTGAAGTGCCTCACATCTTTGGGTAATATGGATTGAACTTTTTCTTCAAAAACTTTTCGTGTTCGCGGTATACTAATATCTTCTTGTATATTGAATTGTCTTGAAATCACCCGCATTACATTACCATCTACGGCAGGAAACGGCATATTATAGGCAATACTCAGAACTGCACCGGCAGTATAAGGTCCTATTCCCGGAAGAGAAAGCATATCTTTATGATCCTTAGGAAACTGCCCTTGATGGTTTTTTACAACTTCTTTTGCACAAAGCATCATCTTGTCAGCTCTTGAATAGTATCCTAACCCCTGCCATAACCGATGCATTTCATCTTCTGTCGCTTTTGATAGTGCCTCTACATTAGGAAAAACTTTAATAAAACGGTTATAATAATCAATAACCGTTTTTACCTGTGTTTGTTGAAGCATTATTTCCGATACCCAAATCTTATACGGATCTTGTGTCTCTCTCCATGGCAAAAGCCTTTTATTTATTTTATACCATTTAAGTAAATTATCTTGGAAATTCAAATTGATCATCCTTTTTTAAAAGTTGTATTGCAGGTGGCATTATTCATTATATATATCATGGCTGCTTTTTTCAATTATTTTGTTCCTAATTTAATTCTTTTTTGATTTATTAAATCTTTTCATTGTTCTAAACTAAATCCATCTTACATTTTGGTGCATCAAATGAGAGGAAGATGTTTATATATCATGTTAAACTTTGTTTGTGAGGAGATGATGCAATGGAATATCTTGAGCGATTGAATCAAGCTATCAACTATATTGAAGAAAATTTAAGTCTTACAGTCAGTTATGAGCATGCTGCGCAGATTGCCTGCTGCTCAACCTTTCATTTTCAGCGAATGTTTTCCTATATTGCAGGGGTACCGCTGTCCGAATATATCCGCCGCAGACGTATGACTTTAGCAGCATTTGATTTACAAACTGAAAATATGAAAGTAACCGATGTAGCACTGAAATATGGCTATGAATCCCCTACATCCTTCAACCGAGCGTTTCAGAATATACATGGTGTTTCCCCATCTGCCGCTCGTGCAGAAGGAATATCTCTTAAAGTATTTCCCCGCATCAGTTTCGCAATTTCAATCAAAGGAGATACTGAGATGAACTATAAAATTATGAAAAAGGATGCTTTCAAAATTATTGGGGTCAAAGAACGTATGAACATGAATATTGAAGAGAGCTTTGCCAAGGTACCGCTATTTTGGCAGAAAACCAATCAGGCAGGCATAATTCCTAAGCTCATCGAGCTGATGAATCAGCCTCCCTTCGGTGTGCTTGGTGTCAGTACCTGTATGAATGGTAAAGACTTTGACTACTACATTGCGGTTTCAACCGACAAACCTGCATCTAAAGGCACTGTTGAATACACAATACCCGCCTGTACCTGGGCAGTTTTTGAATGTGTCGGCCCGATGCCCCATGCGATTCAAGAATTACAAAAAAGAATTATAACAGAATGGCTGCCTACGTCAGGTTATGAATATGCCGATGCTCCTGATATTGAAGTGTACACCGATGGAGATCAACAATCTCCGGAATACAAATCTGAGGTTTGGCTGCCTGTTGTAAAGAAAAAATAGTAAACTCAAACGCCGCTTCATCTAAAACTGAAATGGCGTTTTTTCAGATAGGATAATATGTTTTAAAGAATTTGATAGTAATAGAAGTTATAGTATTAATGAATATAAGTTTGTTATACATATCTCAAATAAGTTCTCAACATTTCTAAAATAATTCTGATATTCCCTCTAAACAAAAGAGAAAACTCAACTGCAAATAAATAACCGCACTCTTTGCATAGGCCCTCTGCTTCTATACATCTTCCACAGACATATATTATATTATTTTCCGATACGATGCATTGGTAACAAGGTCTTTGCCAGCCATTAGATAAATAAACATCTAATGCACTATATAGGTTGAAAACATTGAAACCTTTTTTTATCATTTTCTTAATAGTGTTTACAACTTGTATTTTTTCATCCTTAGTTAAGCTCAAATCTTCTGTACCGTCATAGGGTGTGTGAAAATTAAAGGATATAGATTGGATATGAGGGTGTTTGTATGCAAGTTCACCTACTTCTTCTACTTCCTCATAATTCAGCTTGTTTATTGCCATGTAGATACAAATATTTGACCCTTTGGCTCTATCTATATTTTCCATAATCCTATCATAAGTATCGCCTCTGATGAGATTATGGGTTTCTTTATTTCCATCAATACTCAAGAAAATAACGTCCGCTTCAGGAATATCTAAATCTATGGTTCCATTGGTAACAACATTGATAATATAAAACCCTATTTCTCTTGCAACCTTTATTAGGTCTTTGATGTCTTTTCCTTGGTCTTTCCAAAGCAAAGTTTCCCCTCCGCAAAAGAATAAAATCCGAATACCTTCCTGATAAAATCCATGCATTTCCATTAGAATATCTTCATAAGCATACATTTTTTTCTCCATATTGTTAACGGCACAATGTTTGCAGCTTAAATTGCATTCATCCGTTAAAATGATGGTTCCTAAGATTGGCTTTTTGTGTTTTAAGATAATGCTTTTTATACCAAACCAAGAAAGATTTAAAAAATCTCTTGTTTTCATTAGCTCCTCCATTATGGTTTATATTTTTTAAATCATAAACAAAACGCTTCAAAAAAATGATAGTGAATATAGGTCAATCCGATATACGTTATTTCATTAATCAAATTTAGTAACAATTTATAATATATATAACTCCTCTCAATTAATCAACTTAATGAGATGAAACAATGTTTATTGTAGAGTTTCTCTAGCAATTTCTAGCATCTTTGCTATCTTTCTCCGTTAGTATTTTAATGCATAGCTGATATAATCATCATGGAATATTTTTTTTGAAACTTTTTACGAATCTGCTCTATCTAATGGGTGTAGAGGTTAGGTAGCACGATATATAGGAATGTTACCTAAGAAGGGAGGCAGTTAAGTAGTGATCATCCAGCTGGAAGAAGAATTTATTACTATGGTTAGAGAAAACAAAGAAGATTTTTATAGACTTGCTTATAGCTATGTTAAAAATGAGCAAGATGCTCTTGATATTGTAGGAGAAGCTACGTATAAAGCTTTTAATTCTTTAAATAAAATTAGAGAAAGAAAATACATGAAGACTTGGTTTTACAAAATAGTCATAAATGAAAGTATCACTTTAATCAAAAAGAAGAAGAACTTTGTTTATGACACACAATTCATAGAAACTATTACAGAAGAAGCTGAAGATAAAGATAAAATTATAGACCTTTACAATTCTTTAGATAAGCTGTCTGAAAAATATAAAACGGTGATTATTTTGAAATATATGAAAAGCATGCAAATTAATGAAATTGCAGAAATCTTAAATATAAATTGCAATACTGTAAAATCAAGGCTTAAAAGAGGGGTTGATAAATTAAAATTAGTGATGGGAGGTCAATATTATGGATAAACAGTTAAATGAATTAAATGATCTTTTCAATAAGATAAAGATACCCGAAAATTTAGACAATGTAATAGACCATGCTATTAATAGAGAAAGGAATCGTAAGAAAAAAATAATGAGATCAAAAAATAAATTACTTAAAACAATCAGTGCGGCAGCAGCTTGTTTAATACTAATGGTGGGACTAACCGTTAACCTTAGTTATGTTTTTGCACAAGAGATATATAAAGTTCCTGTTATTGGTGCATTAGCAAAAATGATGACTTTTAGAGAGTATACCATTCAAAATGATACTTCAATCGGTAAAGTCATTATCCCAAATGTGGAAATCACCGATAATCAAGTGGTTCAAAATTTTATTAATGATACCATCAACAAGAAAGTTAATGAGATTGTAGAGGAACAAGCCATTCTTGATGCAGAATATAAAGAAGCGTATTTAGAAACCGGTGGTACTGAAGAGGATTACAAAAAAATTGAAATGACAGTAGATTATCAATTATATTATGTGTCAGATCATATTATATCCTTTGAAATATCCAAATATCAAACTTTAGCGCCAGCATATAATGAAAATTATTTTTATAATATTAATCTCAAAACAGCTGATGAAATAACTATAAAAAATGTTTTGGGTGAAAATTATGCTGCCCTCATAAAAGATAGTGTAGAACAACAAATGTTAAACCGTATGAAAGAAAACTCTGATTTAAGTTATGATTTAGATTATTTTAAGAATATGACAATCAATGAGGATCGAAGTTTTTACGTCCAAGAAAATGGTGATATCACAATTGTTTTTGCACCTTATGAAGTTGCTTCAGGTTATATGGGGCAACAAGAATTCATTGTCGAAAATATAAATAATGTTGGATTCCCAGATGCGGTGGCTGGTAAAATAAGCTTAATTGAATAAAATTATGAGGCTCAGATAAATTTTTACAAATAAAGATAAGAAATATTCCTTTCTAAACTTAAAAGGAATATTTTTTATGTAATTTCATGTTTTTTTATATCAGGTATCAAAAGAGCTAATGTCGTCACAACTGCCATAAAATCTGCCACAGGAACGGACATCCATACTCCTTTAAGATTAAAAAAATTAGGTAGAATCAAAAGTAGGGGAACCAAATATATAAACTGCCGTAGTCCTCCCAAAGCGATGGCTTTTTTTGAATTAGCAATTGCTTGGAAATACGCAGCACCAAACATATTGATACACAGTATGGGCAGTATTGCGATATAAATCCTAAGCCCTGTCACCGCTATACCCACCGTATCGGAACTTTCATCAAGAAACATTAATATAAAAGTCTCTGGTGATAGTTGAAGGATTGCAAAGACCATTAGAGAAAAAGCAATCCCTATTCCTATTGCTTTTAAAAGCGCTTCCTTTACTCTCAAAAACTCTTTCGCACCGTAGTTATATCCTATTATCGGCTGCATACCTCCTTGTATCCCCATAATAGGCATTATAAACAGAGTATATAGACTATTAATAGCACCCATTGATGTAATGGCCGGTGTCCCTCCATATTTTCCGAGATAACTGTTGAGTAACATCATAGAAGCACTGGTTCCAACAGTTGTTATAAATGTAGGAGATCCTACGCTTAATATCTTTCCTACTACCTTTTTATCTGGAAGTAGACCTTTGATATTGATTTTTAGATTGCTTTTTCCTTTTCTAAAATGGTTCAAAAGGATAAGAAGTCCAACCATCTGTCCTATTATGGTTGCCAGTGCGGCACCTTTAACCCCTATTCCCATAAGGCCTATAAAAATATAGTCCAGTATTATATTAACAACCCCGGATACAACCATAGATTTCATAGTAAGCACAGGAAAGCCTTCGGCTCTAACTACGTTGTTGAGATTAAATGCTAACAATTGAAAAATAACGCCCACGAAAATAATGTTCATATAGTCTTTGGCATAAATCAATACTTCTTGATCTGCACCCAGCGCACTTAGCAATCTATGCAAGTTAAGAGCTCCCAAAGCGATCATAAAAAGCCCTGATACAACAGCCATTACAACCACATTGGTAAAGACATGATTAGCGCCTATATTATCATTTTCTCCCAGTTTTATAGAAATAAGGCTGGCTCCCCCATGACCAATAAGGGCCGCTACCGCAAAGATAATCATCATAATAGGAAAAGCTATTGTAAGTCCCGCCAAAGCCTCTTCCCCTACATATTTTCCTATGAACATTCTATCTACGATATTATAAATGGCATTAACACC
Organism: Clostridia bacterium; assembly: GCA_028279945.1. Taxonomy (GTDB): domain Bacteria; phylum Bacillota; class Clostridia; order Peptostreptococcales; family JAAYPU01; genus JAKSCF01. Next base: position 7,342 of record JANQMT010000063.1, on the reverse strand, counting down.
CATAGCAATTATGGCCGGTATTGAATACTTTATTAATAATTTACCTATGGGTTGTGTTCTCAAATCATTTGTATTTTCCATAGTACCACCTTTTTTTATATTTACCCATAGGTAATAGAACCAAACTTTTTCTCGTCTGTTAATAAATAATACATTTAAATCACGCCATACTAGAAACAAGTATTTAAAATCAATCTCTCACCCCAATTGATATGCAAATATTTCCAGAACCTTTTTCACTACCAATTGTGGTTATAAAAGAAGGCGATATTGATACCAATGCCCTTAATGATATCGGTAAAACCAAAGATTGGCTGATAGATTTACTTATATCTTTTTTATTCCAACATTCCCATAACTTCATTTAATTCTAAAAGAGCGTCAGGATTGACTTTCAAAGCAACATTTTTTTCACCTGATCCTCCGTAAACAAAAGGATATTTTCATAATATCCTCTATTTTTTCCGTAAGAAACCTCCGGCAATAGTATTAAACTTATTTTATCAATTATATAATAAATAGACACTGCCATGTCAAAATTTTGAAATTTCAACAAAGTATTAACAAAGATTTGCATGGCGTTGGAGAACCATATTTAACTTTAGTATATCTATGGTACAATAATTCATATAACTTTAGATAAAACAAATTTAAATAGTTTAAACATAAGGATGGTTTAAATGAAAAACAAATTTTCTATTGGTGAAATGTCAAAATTACATAATATACCTATTAAAACATTAAGATATTATGATGAAATAGGGCTATTTAAGCCCATTGAAGTCAATAAGGATAATGGATACAGATATTATTCCATTGAACAATTCGAACAATTAAATACCATTAACTATTTAAAATTTTTAGGAATCCCTTTAAAAGAAATAAAAAGTAATTTAGAGATTAGAAACCTTGATTATTTTTTAGACCTTTTAAAAAGAGAAAAAAGTATTACAGAGCACAAAATTAATCAATTGATGGTAATAAAAAATAGATTTGACAACCGAATCAAGGAGATTGAAGAAGGACGAAAACTCAAAGAACTTGGGATTGTAAAAATAAAAAATATTCCAGAAAGAAGAATTTTAAGTTTAAAAGAAAAAATTAATACGGAATCAGAATTAGAGATCTCTCTTAGGAAATTAGAAAATATGGCCAAAGTCACTTCCACAATCATGATAGGCAGAGTAGGACTCACCGTCTCTATAGACAACATAAGAAAGCACAACTTTTATGAGTATAATTCCATATTTATATTAATAGAAGAAAAGGTAGACAGCCAATTACTTAAGACACTCCAGCAAGGTGAATATGCATGTATTCGCTATAGAGGCGGTGACCATAGTGAATCGGCAAAATATTATGAAATACTACTGGAATATTTAGAAGAATATAATTATAAAATCATAGGTGATGCAATGGAAAGAGTCATCATTGACCAATACATCTCCAAGAATGAGGAAAACCACTTGACCGAAATACAAATACCGGTAGAAAAGTATTGACTCTCCAGCTACTGGATGGTTTTAAATAAGTATAAAGATCTATACTTATTTAGGAGGGAAATGATGTTAGGAACCATTGTAAATGCAAGTACCATTGCAGCGGGAAGTGTAGTCGGCTCATTACTAAAAAAGGGCATAAAAGAAAAATATAAATCAACCATAATGCAAGCTCTTGGATTAGTAGCAATCTCACTAGGGATAACATGTATCGTAAATAATGTATCCCAAAGTAAAGAACCTCTTCTTTTTATCATTAGCTTAGTTCTGGGAGGCTTTATTGGTGAGGCGTTAGATATAGAAGCCAAAGTTAATCAATTAGGAGATAGGTTTAAACGAAATAACGAGAGTAATTTAATAGATGGGTTAACCACTGCTGTTTTACTCTTTTGTGTGGGCACATTGTCTATTTTAGGCCCCATAGAAAGCGCGTTAAAAGGCGATAATACTTTATTATTTACCAATGCATTACTGGATGGCGTCACGTCTATGATATTGGCATCAACCTTTGGCATAGGCATCATACTATCAGCTATTGTACTATTTATATGGCAAGGAACCATATATCTATCAGCTCAATTTATCGCTCCTTTTGTAACACCTGAAATTCTAGGTCAAGTTTCAATAATAGGCGGTATTTTAATATTTAGTACAGGTATTAATATTCTTGAAATAAAAAAGATAAAAACAATAAATCTAATACCTTCATTATTTATCCCTGTCATTTATTACGTACCGTTTATAAATAATATCTTTAAAAGTGTAGCGAATTTATTTGGGTAATGAAGTTTCATTTCATAAAATCTAAATGATTTCATTTTGATCATTTATTCCTAAATAAAAAATACTGGTGAGATTATCAAATCTTATCAGTATTTTTTTATTTGAATGCTATTTAATAATTTAATGTTTATCCAATAATTTCTTTAACTTTTTTTGCAAAAGCCTCTCCAAGCTTTTTGTGCTCAGAAGCATCCATATGAATTGCATCAATAGGGCTGGGGTCTGCATACTCTGCTGCATTCATGAATTCGCAGCCCAGTTCTTCAGCCTTAGATTTGTAATAACTTGCAAATTTCTTAGACCTTTCAATACTGTTTTCATAATCAAACAGTTCACCCCACTGTGATTGATATATGTCTCCTACCAGAATAGGTGATACCAGAAGTATTTTGGGTGGATTTCCATTGCAGTCTTCACCGTTTCTCATTGCAATTTCAACCAGTACTCTTGCTCCTTCTGAGATATCGAAGGCGGAAAGAGAAAAACGCTTTTTCAAATCATTTGTACCAAGCATAATAATAACAAGGTCAAGAGGCCTTTGGGACTCCAAACAAGGTATTAGGTAGTCCTTTCCGTTTTTGTATCCCTCTATAGGATCATTCCATACGGTGGTCCTTCCATTTAGTCCTTCTTCAATTATCTTATATCCTGGACCTAGTTCTCTGCTCAAAACACCTGTCCATCTTGCATGGGCAGGAAAACGGTCTTTTGTTGCAGCATTGTATCCCCAGGTATTTGAATCTCCGTAGCAAAGAATATTTTTCAAACAAACCATCCTTTCCTTATTTAACATCATACCTAATTATACCAAATTCTGATACAATTTTACTTGATTGCTTATATCTCATAATAAAAAAATAATCAACAAGTCACAGTTTTATTGACTTGTTGATTTTATTTAACGATTATTGATCTGTTGGTTATATACATCTACCGGTATCAGGGGCACATTTAATTTTGACTGTGTCACATGAGTAATATGCAACTTTTCAGCTATTTCTCTTCCTGCCTGCCTCAGCAAAGCCCTATAATCATTAATCATTGGTTCTAGTTGTTCATTATCCAACGTCAAAAGCGGTCCCTGGCTCCTAAAGATTTTTGCTATGACTTCTGAACTCATATTTCTTGCCATTCGATCCATCATAAACTCTAATGCTTGGAACTGACTTTGTTCTGCGAACCCACTATTGCTTATTACAACAATTCTAGGAGCATGCTTACCATCATGCTTTTCTTTAAATGCATCAATATGCTTGCTTTCTCCATGCTCATCTTTCTCTATAAAATATGATCCATAGGCAATACAACGATCTAAGAATATTTTTAACATCCCAGAGACATTATCAAAATAAAGTGGTGTGCCCAGTATGAGTATATCCATATTTTCAAAATGAGATATAGCATCTTCCATATCATCATTTAATACGCATTTATTTTTCTCCACATACCAACAATGAAAGCATCCCTTGCAATGTTGAATATTTTTCTCTGAAAGTGTGTAATTCACAACATCTGCCCCTTTTTCACCAGCCCCTTTTAAAACCTCATTAATCATTAAATGCGTAGCACTATTCTTTCCCTTTGGACTTCCATTATATGCAACAATTTTCATATTAAAAACCTCCTATTCTTAGCTATAAGTATAGGAGGTATATCATAATCCTTCTTTACATCCCTTGCGGTATTTCAGATATTGGCAGATAAATGCTTGGGAATGTGTAGGCTTATTTAAACTTTAAAATGGTTTTTCTACGAAAAAAGGAATTATTCGGATTCTTCTTTATAATAAACTACGTATTCTTTTACAAGCATCTTATCTCCATTAGCTGCAATTATTTGGATAACATTTAAAACCCCTTTTTCTGTCTGAAGCCAACCATCTTTACCAGTAGAAAGTTTTATTGTATGAGAAAACTTATTATCCTTCATCTCTACTTTTATATTTTTATATGGGCCATTTATAATTATTCTTCCAACATTTTCATAAGTTCCAGTAATTATAAACGATTCTTGATCTGTTACTTCTGGAATTTCTTTATCTAATGTTATAACAGGATCTTCATATTCCGACTCTTCATTATCAAAGCCTTCTTTGTATATTTTTTCTTGATCTTCCTCTTCTTCATAGTCATCTTCCACGACTTTATAATATACATTTATTTCCTCTTCTATTTTTTCACCAGTTTCATCATTTTCAACACTTACCACTATAGTATTATTCTCTCCTCTATTTAAATTTGTAAATATATAGTTAAACTCTCCATCTTCAGCTATAATAACCTCCTTACCATTTATTTTCAATATATTATCTGGATTTGTTCGGCCTGATATTCCAACCCTATTCTTTTTTACCCTTTTATTATAATCACGCAAATCTAAATATATTTTACTATCTTCCTGTTCGTCTTCATTCCCTTCCTGTATTTCTTCTTCACTGCCATCTTCTGTTTCTATAACTTCATAATACACATTTATTTCTCTTTCAATCTTTTCACCTGTTTCAACATTTTCAGCACTGATGATTATCTTATTCTCTTCTGGGTCTAAATCTGTGAATAGGTAATAAAATCTTTCTTCTTCTCCTACAGCGACCTCTTTTCCATCTATCTTTAGTATATTGTCAGCATTCGTTCTGCCTTCTATTAAAACCTCGTTTTCTTTTACTTTTTGCTTATAATCAAACAAATCTAAATATATTTCACTAATTTCCTGTGGATCTGCGGATGTGGCCACTACTGTTTTCTCGTCACTATTCCATGTTACATTACAATCAAAACATTCCATTACAATTCTAATAGGTAAATATACCCTATCCTCTTTAATCACAGAAATAGTATCATTCATTATCTTTTCTTCATCTTTTTCTATGTAAGATTGTCCTATAGGGATAACCACCTTGATATCATTCTTTTCAGCTACAGCTATTTTTAATTCATTATTCCAGCTCACTATTGCACCAAACGCTTCTAGTGTAACCCTAAAAGGTACTTGAATTCGGTTATTTTCATCTATATAAGGATAGCCTGTTGTATCTTCAAAATCTACATACTCACCATCAATACATACCTTTAACTCACTCTGTTCAGCTGCTGCCGAAAATGGTATTAACATAATGATCATAATGATAACAAATATTGTTTTACTTTTATTTTCCATATTAAAATCCCCCTTAGGTTTGTTTTTGTTTTAGTATTTTTCTTTTTCTACATAAAGAAAAATACAAGTGCCGCTTAAAAGCAATCTTGACACACTCTATATTATACATTATTTCCAATATATTTCATATAACCTTATACCCTCTATTAAAATCATTTATTTCTAAATACAATTTTCATATTAAAAACCTCCTATTCTTTTCTATAAGTATAGGAGGTATATCAAAATCCTTCTTTACATCCTTTGCGGTATTTCGGATATTGGCAGATAAATGTTTGATGAAGCATTTTCTTTATACACCTTGTCATAAGCTTGCATAAACTTTATTTCCGTTTCCTGCCTCTTGATTTTAGCTATTGTCAGCCATCTAGCTAAATCTCGAACAACAAGGTCACCAATATGTAATAGATCTCCCGTGTATCGGAATTTTGCATAGAGCATATTGGGAATCTTGTATATTGGCCAATCCGCTGCTTGTTTTTGCGGCTTCAAATCAATTCCAAAGAAAGTCCGTATGCAGTCACTTTTATTCTCATCAGATGCTCCTAAATAAACTGCATAGGCATTATACTTATCTTTTGGTCTTATTGATTCAAGAAAAGCTTCCGCTTTGCAGTTTACCTTTTGTTGAATATTTAGGTCAGAAAGGTCAACATCCATATAAAAACCTATTAAAGTTAGTGCTTCTTCCTCTACTATGGTAAACTCCGCTACAACATCACTGTTAAAATTCTTCATAGGCCTTTTAAGGACATTAGGGATAGGCTCTGGAATAAGTTCTATTGATTCTTTTCTCACTTGACTGGGCGGCATTCCGTAGAAATTTTTAAATGCTCGAGTAAACGAAACTTGGGAGGAAAATTGCAATCTATATGCGATATCTGCTATTGTATCAGAAGTTTCCATTACATACTCCAGCGCCTTATTAAGGCGTCGTTGATTGATATACCTTTTTAAAGAACAACCCATCACAGCTGAGAAGATTCTATGGAAAAAACACTTGGAAACATAGAACCTCTTCGAAAGCGCATCTAAGGTTAACGCTTCTTCCAGATTCTCTTCGATGTATTTAATGGTGTCTTCTATTAAACCAATATAATCCATATCATCACTATTCTGTATTGGTATTGTTGATTTTTCTGGCAAAAACCCGTGCTTTTTCTAAATCATTTGTATTTGGTCTTCCTTTATTTAAGCCTCCCAAGTATTTTGTAAAACTGTAATCCATGAAGCCTTTGCAATAAAATTCTCCTATTATATCAAAGCCCTTTTTTGTTAAGCTTTGCTTAAGACTTTTATGCATTGTCTTAAGGGGAATTGTAGATGTTGAAAATACAAATGCGTGCTTATGATTCTGAACTTTCAGTTCCTCAATTAGGTTAAATATACTTTTATGATGCATACCGTTATATATGCCCGACCCAAAACCTATCAAATCATATTCTGAAATAGTTTCAACATTGAATTCACCGGGCTGCATAATTTTTGCATTCAGTTCATCCCCTATAACTTTAGCGACATTTATTGTATTGTTGTGATGAAATGAAGCACAAATTGTTAATACATTTTTATACATAGTGTCTCCTTCCTATTTATTTCTTTTACTTATTATATAATTTTTTTTATTTTTTATTATCCGACACATTTACAAGCAAGCACACCATTAAAAAAACTAGGGTTTTATAGATTCCTAGCTTCTGGTTTTTACATATTTAAATGGTTTCTCTATTTATTATATCTCAAAGGTTTTAAATGTAGAAACATATTTAAACAAAATCTTCTTTTTTAATACAATTAAATATTGATTAATAACTCAACTTTCCCACTTGTGAAAGTAACTATGCACCTTGAAAAATCAATATGAATCTGCTTTGAAATATGAAAAAATCCCAGTTTTTTGGTAT
>JANQMT010000061.1:0-5074 GCA_028279945.1 Clostridia bacterium | reverse complement strand
AGTTTTTTTGAAAGGCTTGTTTGCTATGCACATTTTTAGTTCTATATATTTTTTCATTAAACTATTGACTTTTTATAGTTAGTCACCTGTATTCAATTTGTCTACAACCTAAAACAGAAACTTTTAAGTTTCTGCTTATATCTGTCATTTAGTTTTCATAGTCTTCCGGATGATTGATATAATATGTCAAAGTATGTAAGCTGTCACTCAAATGTACGTTTTCTAAAAGTACGTTTTCTTCCACATCGATATCTATAGGAGCAAAATTCCAAATTCCTCTAACATCGCCTTCTGATAATGTAGTGGCTACATCTTGAGCGCTCTCCTTATTGGTACAAATAATTCCGATATCAATTGTATTATCTTCAAGATATTCTTTCAAAAATTCTGCATCTTTGACTTCAACATCATTAATTCTTAAACCAATAAGCTTTGGATTTACATCAAACATTGCTTTTACTAAAAAGCCCGTTCTCATGAAATGTGTATAATTGGCTATAGCTTGACCTAAATTTCCTGAGCCTACAATAATAACGTTGTAAGTCTTATCCCTTCCCAAGATTCTGCCAATTTGATCATAGAGTTCCTGAACATTATAACCATATCCTTGTTGTCCAAAACCGCCAAAGTTATTTAAATCTTGGCGTATTTGAGAAGCTGTAAATCCGATTAATTCACTTAAATCCTTTGAAGATATTCTGTATATTTTTCTATTTAATAAATCCTCAAGATATCGTCTGTATTTAGGAAGCCTACGAATGACAGCATTAGAAATTTTCACAGTTGATTTATTACTCATTGGCAACCTCCTCTTGGTTAGACTTTTAAACAATTATATCATTTTATTTTTTTAGCTTCAATATGTCATCAAAAATAAATCTTTCAATCAATTTATTCGTTTGTTAAAATATCTTTATCGGGTAGATGATACCGTTTATATAAATTAATGAAAGGTGACAAATTTCATGATTATTATCAGCGCTAGTCAACTTAATAAAACTTATGGCATTGATACCATCTTAAGCAGCATCTCCTTCCATATTAACGAAAATGATCGCATAGGACTTATTGGTGCTAATGGTGCCGGTAAATCCACTTTGCTTAAAATTCTTTCAGATAAAATTGGCTATGACTCTGGAGATCTATACATTTCCAGCAATTTGTCTATAGGTTATCTTCAACAAAATACCAATTTTTATACTACAAAAACCGTATATTCAGAATTACTGACTGTTTTCTCTGATTTAATTGAAATGGAAAAAGATATCAACAATCTGGAAAATAAAATAGCTGACATGTCTTCTCAAGGAAAAGATACCAGCAAATTGCTTAACGAATATGCTCAAAAAAGTGAGCTTTTTAAAGAGAAAAACGGATACGGATATGAAAGTGAAATCCGAGGCGTTCTTATCGGTCTTGGTTTTTCGGAAGCATATTTTCATCAAGAAATCAATCATTTAAGCGGTGGAGAGAAAACCCGTCTTGCCCTAGGTAAATTATTGTTAAACAAGCCTGATTTACTATTACTGGACGAGCCTACCAATCACTTAGATTTAGAAGCTTTACAATGGTTAGAGCAGTATCTGAAAGCCTACAAAGGAACGATTATGATTATTTCACATGATCGTTATTTTTTAGATGAAACCGTTAATCGAATATTTGAATTAGAAAACAAAACGTTAACCAGCTACGAAGGACATTACACGTCATTTCAAAAAAAGAAAAAAGAGCTGGCTTTGCAAGCTGAGCGGAAATTTGAAAAACAACAAAAAGAAATTAAGCGTCAAGAGGAAATCATTCGCAGGTTCAAACAGCACGGTACTGAAAAATTAGCTAAACGAGCGAGATCGAGAGAAAAGCAGCTGGATCATATTGAAGTCCTTGAAAAACCAAAGCTTTTTAACCATAAAATGCATCTAAACTTTAAACCAATAAAAGAAAGCGGCAAGGATGTATTAGCAGCCAATGATCTTTCTAAGAAATACGGTAATAATACTATTTTTGAAAATGTAAGTTTTGATATGAAAAGAGGCGAAAAAACCTGCATCGTTGGACCTAACGGCATTGGTAAAACGTCATTATTGAAGATCATACTCTCTTTTATGTCATCCAACTCCGGAAGTGTTAAAGTCGGTCATAATGTGATTATGGGATATTATGATCAAGAGCAGAAGCTTTTGGATGATGACCACACACTCATTGAAGAAATCCATAATGAATATTCTTTGTATACGGAAACGGAAATCCGTACGATTTTAGGGGCCTTCTTGTTTAAAAATGATGATGTTTTTAAACAGGTGTCTATGCTGAGCGGAGGAGAGCGATCACGGTTATCTCTTTTGAAAATCATGATGTCCGATGCAAATTTTCTAATCATGGATGAGCCTACCAACCATTTGGATATTGAATCTAAGGAAGTATTTGAAAATGCGCTCTTACAATATCAAGGCACTTTACTCATCGTTTCTCATGATCGATTCTTTCTCAATAAGATTCCCAATCGTGTTTTAGAGCTGTCTCAAGATGGTATCAAAGAATATCTGGGCAATTATGATTATTATATAGAAAAGAAGAAGGAACTGGAAGAAGAAATTCATGATGAGCCTAAGGCAGTATATACTAAAACTCAAAAAAAAGAAATACAGAAAAAAGAAAAAGAACGTCTGGCACAAGAAAGAAAGCATAAAAAAGACATCAAGAACTTAGAATCTGAAATTGCTGAAATTGAGGAACGACTAACTGTTATTGAACATGAAATGTGTGACCCCGAAGTTTTCTCAAATCTTGAAAAAAGCCGTGAGCTAAATTTAGAAAATACTGAGCTTAAAAAGTTATTGGAAGAAAAGTATGAAGCGTGGGAAGAAATGATATAAGGGGACAGGTTACAGAAAACGAAGATTTTGTTTCACAAAATCTACATTATATGTAGCGGCGGCTCTCCGTGGCCGCCTTTCATTCAAATTAAAGATTTTCATAGAAAATCATCCAAAATTATTCATTATTAATTATTCATTATTCATTGCCTTAATCCTGCTGCCTTCTTCAATATCTTCATTAGGCGAAATTATAATTTGTTCTTCTTTTTCCAGGCCACTTATGACTTGGATTTGATCTGTGTTTTTGATACCGGTTTCTATGGCTCTCATTTTTGCTGTTTCATCTTTGACAACATAAACGTATTGTTTTTGGTCTTTTTCGAATATTGAATTTCTAGGAATTATAAGGATATTTTCTTTGTATTCTGTTATGATATCCACATCTACGTCGTAGCCCAGTTTTAATGCTTTTACATTTTCAAATGATATCTCCACGGTAACTCTTTTTTGTTCGATGCCTAAATCAGATACTTTTGTATGGGCCTTAGGGTGTATTTTTTCTACTTTTCCGGCCTGCTTTATATCAATATCCAAATCTTCACTATATATGTCCACATCAGCATTTTCCTCTATTTTATTGGCTTCATTGGTGAGTAAATCTACTTCTATATATAAATCACTTAAATCTGATATTTCTATTAAGGAACTGCCGTTTTGTACCGTATCGCCTTCTTTGACAAACTCTTCTGTTATAACGCCTGTGATGGGAGCGCTGATGGTGCCATAGTCTTTCATTTCTTTTAACTGCTTTATGTTATATCTTAATTCATTGATCTGTGAATGAAGCTGTTTTTCTTCTGTTAAAGCATCTTGATAAGCTTCATAGCTTAAAGCACCTTGGTCATATAAGCTTTTGCTGTTACCGGCATTTCTTTTAGCTTGTTCATAAGACGGCAATAATCCATTTAACTTTGATTGTAAGCTCTTAATTTCTAAGTCTGACACTTCCATATCCAGCTTTAATAAAACATCACCTTTTTCAACCGTATCTCCTATTTGTTTCTTAATTTCAAGTATTTGTCCCGAAGTGTTGGCACTGACTGTTTTTTGTGATCTGGATTCTACTACTCCTGTTTCCGATATGGTTTCTTTTAAATCACCCAGCTGCACTTCATATATCTCTGCCTCAACGCCTGATTGCCTCTTATTTAAGATAAACCCAGCCAATGCTACTATAATGATTAAGAGTACAATTATTATCCATTTACGTTTCATAATACACTCCTCCTAAGATACTCTATTTTTAAGTGATTGCAGAAAGTTCAGCCTATTAATTTTTCTATAGGTAGCCCCTTGGGCCAATAGAACAAAAATGAATGTAAAAAAACATGCCAAAAAATATATCTTTGGATCATTTATGATTTCCAATGTATAGATTTCATTGCTGTACAGCCTTCCTATGGCTTCACCCATCCTATTTCCTAAAGGTATTCCAATAAACATCCCCGCAACGGTTATGACCATGTTCTCCTTAAGAATGATATTAAATATTTCATGTTTGGAATATCCCAGCACCCGCATGGATGAAAATTCCATTTCCCTTTCATTGATACTGACGGTTGTAGCATTATACACAATGCTGAAGCCCAGTATACCCGATAACACCACCAAAATACTCACCGATGCCAAGGTCATACTCATGAATTCTTTATAGACCTCCACCATGTCTTTTGTAGACTTGACACTGGAAATATGTTGTGCCTTAGTCAATGTCTTTATTAAATCCTTGTCATTTGAATTGATATAAACACCTGTAATCATTTGATCTTCTAAAAGTCTGCCGGCCATACCGGATAATTCCATATATGCATTCATCCCCAGTCCTTGCTTTATGATATGGCTGATCTGTATATACAGGTCTTCTCTTCCGGGTATAAAACTATGCACCAATACCTGGTCCCCTTCTTTTACATCCAGTATGTCAGCTAAATTTTCAGTTATCATCATACCCTCTGAGGATAAATTTAATTTTTCTCCTTTTCGGTTTACAAATTCATAGAATTGTGTATCCTGTTTTAGTCCAATAATATTAACAATTTGTTTTTTTACCCCATTACTCAACTCAAAAGGAAACTCTGTTTTAGGCTCTATATAATCTATATCTGTAATATGGGCAAAGTCTTTTACAGCTTTTTCATTAAGGGGTTTATTGAAATTAATGTTATAATCCATTTTTTGAAATTCACTAAAGTGTTTTT
>JANQMT010000031.1:0-4573 GCA_028279945.1 Clostridia bacterium | reverse complement strand
TTTAAGAACGAGACTGGTGAAGGATATATGACAGTGTATAAGGTTATGGAAGGGATATATTTGATTTTTGCAGATGCACATATGAAGACTATGGAAAGTAAACTAACACATGATGCTGATATGCTTTCTATAGACTATTGTCTGAAAGGAAGACTGGAATATACGTTAGAGAATGACACATGTCTTTATCTAAAAGCAAAGGATACAAGTATATCAGATATGTCATCGGTTGGAAGAAGTTTTGAACTGCCATTAAACCAATATAATGCAATTACAATAGCCTTTTATTTCCCACAGGCTCAGAAATCAATTGACAGCAGTATTACTGAATTCCCAGTGAACCTAGTAGATTTGAGATCAAAATTCATTAAAGGAGCCACGCCTCATATTACCAGAAATGATCAGGGTTTAAGCAAAATATTTCTTGAGATCAATGAAGCAAGAGAAAAAAAAGAAGATATTTTTTTTAGGATTAAAATATATGAGCTATTGTTGTATTTGGATTCATTGGATCATGATGGCAATGAAAGTAAAAGTGAGTACTATCAGAAAAGTAATGTTGACAAGATAAAAGCCATTCAGTCGTTAATAACAAGTGATTTAAAACATCATTATACATTGGATGAATTATCCGAAAAGTTCAATATTCCTTTGACGAATATGACTAGATGTTTTAAGGGAGTGTTTGGGACAACGATATATTCTTATATAAAAGAATATAAAATGAATTTTGCTGCAAAGGAAATTATAAGAAAAGATTTGTCTGTTGCGGATGCTGCTTTATGTGTTGGATATTCGAATCCTAGTAAGTTCTCAAAAGCCTTTAAAAGTGTAATGGGAGAGTTACCTAGTGAAATTAAAAATCGTAGAGAGTGAATTAAAAATGATTCAATTATGGAGGTTAGAATATGAAAGACCATTGGATTAGGAAAGTGATGCGGCATACGTCAAATTGTAAATTTAAAATGCTGTTTTCCGTTCTTTTTGCAATCATCGGTGTTTTAGGAGGGTTACTGCCATATTATGGTGTCTACAGAATTGTGATAGTATTGACAAATGAAACCGGCGAACTAAGTAAAATTATATTTTGGGTAATATTTTGCTTAGTTGGTTACATTATGGGCACAGTATTTCATACGATGTCTACTATGCTTTCGCATTTATCTGCGTATACAATACTGAATAATATAAGGCTGAAAATGTCGGAAAAATTAATGGGTGCTCCATTAGGTGTTGTTAAAAGCGAGAAGGTAGGTAAGCTAAAAAATATTATTGTGGATCGGGTTGAAATAATAGAACTTCCTATAGCTCATATGATTCCGGAAGGGTTATCAAACCTTCTTCTTGCTGTGAGTGTTTACGCATACTTAATAGTTGTTGATTATAGAATGGCGCTTGCAACACTCATTACTGCTCCCATAGGGTTTGCTGTAATAGGGGTGACGCTTAGAGGATATACTGAAAAGTACCAAAATTTCATGAAGGCAAGTGATCATGTTAATAGTGTAATCGTAGAATACTCAGAAGGAATCCAAGTGATTAAGATGTTCAATCAATCGGATACTTCGTATGCGAAATATGAGAATGCCATATTTGATTTCCGAAAGTATATATTGGACTGGGGCAAAAGCATTATGACTGCATTAAGTTTTTCAATGTCGATGTTACCGTCCACGCTACTTGGGGTTGTGCCTGTAGGTATTCTTCTTTACCAAAGAGGTTCTTTAACACCTGCAGAGTTTGCATTGTGTATTTTATTAGCAATGGGAGTAGTACCGGCCCTTATGAATGTTCAGTCCTTTGTGAACAATTCAAAAATGATTGAATATGCAGTTGAAGATGCAGATGAAATATTGAATTTACCACAGCTGACAGATTGCGATGAGTTTGTAGATATAAAGGATTATACAGTAACTTTGGAAAATGTCAGCTTTGCATATAAGGACAACAATAAGGTTCTTAAGAATGTAAATATAAAAATAGACGGTAATTTTACAGCCTTGGTTGGTCCATCCGGTAGTGGTAAATCTACCATTGCAAAACTAATAGCAAGATTCTGGGATGTTTCTGACGGTAAGCTATGTATTGGCGGTGTAGATATTAGAAAAATACCACTTAAGCAACTGTCTAAATGTATCAGTTTTGTCTCACAAGATAATTTTTTATTTGATTGTACTCTTTTAGAAAATATACGAATGGGAAATCCTGAAGCAAATGATGAGCAAGTCATTGAAGCAGCAAAAGCAGCCAGGTGTCACGAATTTATAACAGAGCTTGAAAAAGGATATCAAACAACTGCAGGTGAAGCAGGTAACAGACTATCAGGTGGAGAGAAACAGAGGATATGTATTGCAAGGGCGATACTTAAAGGTGCACCTATTGTAATATTAGATGAAGCAACAGCATATACAGACCCTGAAAATGAGTGGGAAATACAGAAGTCTATATCAGCTTTAACAAAAGGCAAGATTTTGATTGTAATTGCTCATAGGTTAACGACAATTAAGGATGCAGATAAAATAGTGCTTATAGATAACGGTGAAGTAAAAGCTGAAGATACTCATAACAATTTATTAAGTACCAGTGAACTATACAATAATATGTGGAATGCATTGGTAAACTCAAAAAGTTGGGTAGAAGAAAGAAAGGAGGTGTAGTGACATGTTGGAATCAGTAGGGAAGATAATAAATTGGACTGATAAGTATAAAGGAAGAATGTATATGGGATTTCTTTTGACTTTCTTTATAAGTATTTCAGTTTCTGCATCTATCATAATTGCAGCTTACTCAGTCTATAGGGTTTTACTGGACATAAGAGGTGAAGCGGCTTTGCCATCATATTTTGCATTATGGATGTTTATTGCGGTTGCAGCATCGGTAGGCTTTAGATTTTTATTTACTCATCTTAGAATGGCTACACTAGAGTCAATAAGTTATGAAAAAACAGCGGATGAGAGAATAGAAATTGGTAATGTATTAAAAAGAGTTCCTTTAGGTTACTTTGAACAGAAAAAAACTGGCGATATTACTGCAGTTATCACAACTCAA
This sequence comes from Clostridia bacterium, assembly GCA_028279945.1. Lineage (GTDB taxonomy): Bacteria > Bacillota > Clostridia > Peptostreptococcales > JAAYPU01 > JAKSCF01. The sequence continues at coordinate 1,525 of JANQMT010000031.1, read as the reverse complement.
TTAACTCTTCTAGAAAACCTTGGTATTGGCATGATTAATAAAATGATAAGTGGTTATATCACTACAGGAGCAATCGTTCTATATCTGATTATTTTTAAAATCGAAGCTGCGTTAATGAGTATAGCAGGAATATTGCTTTCAGCTTTAGCCATTAAATGGCTTTATAATGAAAGTAATAGAACGTGGCCTATTGTACACAAGGCACAAGAAGATATGTCTAGCGGAACGATTGAATATATTCGTGGGCTTAGTGAAGTAAAATCATATGGTAATGAAAGTAAGGCGTTGGACATCATAAAAAGTGCTTTTAGTGACAGCAAAAATATTAATATAGCTGTTGAAAAAAAATATTCACCTATTGCTTCTTTGCATCATTTTGCAATAAAAACAGCAACATGTGGACTTATATTTCTAGTTTCACTATTTACTATAGAAGGCGACCTTTCTTTGTTTTATTCGTTGATGTTATTGATGTTTGTATTCACAATGTTTTCGGGCGTTGAAAGTGTTAAGGATGCAGCACATGGTTTAGGAATGATTGAATCCAACATTAAGAATCTTAATAGTATTAAAGAAGCTGAGTTTATTGATGCAGATGGTAAAGATGTTAATATTGATAAATTTGATATTGAGTTTGAAAATGTCAGCTTTGCATATGATTCTGTGGATGTTATACGTGACGTGAGTTTTAAGATTCAGCAAGGAAGTACAGTTGCCATTGTAGGACCTTCGGGAAGTGGCAAGACGACTATATGTAATCTTACAGCAAGATTCTATGACGTTCAAAAGGGTAGTATCAAAGTAGGGGGGCATGATATAAGAAAATTAACTTGTGATAGCTTACTTAAAAATATAAGTATGGTATTTCAGAAGGTTTATTTGTTTCATGATACTATTGAAAATAATATTTTGTTTGGGAATCCAAACACTTCCAAAGAGCAAATCATAGAAGCTGCGAAAAAGGCAAGATGTCACGAATTCATTATGAATTTTACTGATGGTTATGAAACCATTGTCGGTGACGGTGGAGGAACGCTATCCGGAGGAGAGAAGCAAAGAATTTCACTGGCAAGAGCAATATTGAAAAATGCTCCAATAGTGATGTTGGATGAAGCGACGGCTAGTATTGATCCAGAGAATGAACATCATATTCATCATGCAATTAGCGAGTTAACAAAAGGTAAAACAGTTATTACCATTGCACATAAATTATCAACAGTGACAAATGCTGATAACATCATTGTATTAAAAGATGGAGAAATATCTGAGCAAGGTAAACATGCTGATCTAATGAAAAATGACGGAATTTACAAGAAATTTATTGAAATCAGGGAAAAAGCTGAAGGTTGGAAGATTTAGGAAAGAGAAGAAATTATCAAATATGGCGGAGAAGGTGGGATTTGAACCCACGGTACCCATGGGATACATTGGTTTTCGAGACCAACTCTTTCAGCCGCTCAGACACTTCTTCATGTTTTATTAAATTTGAGTTTGAGATTTAGGTCGGTTTTTATTTTATTTCGTC
>JANQMT010000082.1:0-17835 GCA_028279945.1 Clostridia bacterium | reverse complement strand
CTGAAAAACTCTTAGCCAGCCAGAGGCTGGAGAGTTTCTGTATGAGACCTGCAAGCAGAATTAAAAATTCTGGCTAGGGCTTCAAAGGAGTGATTTGGGAAATGAGGATTGTTTCCAAACCGATTGAAATGATTGCACATTTTAGAGATAAAAATATTCCTCAACCTTTAAAATTCAGGTTGAAGAATGTAGATCATACATATACCATTATAAAGGTTGATTGTGTCACAGAAATTCGTGAAGAAAAACTAGCAGGTATTCGAGCGTATGTATATAAATGCCAGAGCCTAGTCCAAAATACAGAAAAAATTTATGAACTTAAATATATCATCGAAGATTGCAAATGGATTCTTTACAAAATATGAATTAACCTTTAAGTATTCCGTTTAAAAGTGGCTAAATAAACAGTCTGCTTACTGATTTTATCAAATTCATAGTTCACTTCCTTTAATCCTAATTCTCTCATAAGCTGTCGCACTTCTGAGGATGAGATGCCATCCTGTGAAGAAATAGGTTGTCGAACATAGATATTGGCATCCGTCTTAAGAAGTGATAATAAAAAACGTAAGTAAGATTCTCTTTCTGATTTTGAAAGATTAACCAAACAATCATTGAGAATGAGTTTATCATAAATCTCACACTCTATATTCATTCTTCTAATATTGCCAAAACAGAAATTAACATTATTATATTTTCTAAGCATTGTCTTTAACATATCTGCAGAGTCATCCGATATATCACCACAAGTCAAATATCCACCATCACGTAACCTTTTAGCAATATGCCGAGATAAATACCCTATGCCGCTCCCTAATTCAAATACCGCTTCATCACCTTTTAGATTCAGATTTTCTGCATAGTTCTTATATGTTTTATTGTTCTTAAATGTAGATAAAAACAATTTCAGCCTATTCAATATACTTTCCCCCCGCTACTTAAGTTCATTATTTATGGCTTTATTCGTTATCAGATAAAGCCTTACCCATCTGGTAAGTTTTATCCATCAATTCTTTATCTTGCGAGGCATGCGTATGTCCACTATGAATGACCATATCAACATCCATTTCATGAGTTTTTAAATATTTTTCAAGAAAGCGATAGTTATCCAGATAATAACTTGAGTCGGAGTGTCCTTGGGATAAAACCATTATGGCTTTTCTTCCAGGTTGAAGCTTAGACTTCATGCTTTTATCTTTGGTACAGTAATGACGATCAATAAAAGTTTTTAGCGTTCCATTAATGGTTCCCATGTAATTTGGGGAACCCCAAATTAAAACATCTGCGGAAATCAATTCTTCCCAGTAATGCGTCAGGTCGTCTTTTATAACACAAAAGCTCCCGTTTTCTTTACAAGCCCTACATGCACTACATCCTTTAAAATTCATATTTTCTAAATCATATCTTAAAATATGATGTTCATTTTCTTCTGCACCTTCCAATATTCTTTCAATGATTGCATTGGTATTCCCATTTTTTCTGGGGCTGGACTTAACTGCAATTATTTTCATAAAGCGTCACCTTCCATCACCTATTTAGCAGATAATATGTTTGTAGCCATACCTTATATAGAATAATAGCATATTTTACCGTTTGTATAAAGTATTTATTCAGGCTTACGCCTGAATAGTTTAAGTATAAGTGAATAAGGGCGTATGCAATACGCCCTTACTGCTGCAGGTCACATTTTAACAGCATTTCTTGAAGCTTTTGTATTTTTTCTATATCCATATCCTCAACATCCTTTAAAGGGTATGGTACATTTATCGCCTCATATTTATGAACACCCATAGTATGATAGGGTAACAATTCTACTTTCTCAATACAATTAAATGAAAAAATTTCATTCTTTAACTTTTTTAAATGAGCCTCATCATCCGTCAAACCGGGCACAACCACATGTTTTAGCCACACTTTTTGATGAACCTTATTAATTGCGGTTTTAAACTTGTAGTATTCATCTATAGATCTTTTGGTAATATATCGATACATTTCTTCTTCCTGATGCTTGATATCCAGTATCACTAAATCTGTATACTTCAAAATCTCATCATAGAATCCTCTTCCTACCCCAGATGTATCTAAGGCCGTGTGTATATCTCTTTCTTTGCATTTTTTGAGGCATGCTGTTAAGAACTCGGGCTGCATTAAAGGTTCTCCTCCTGAAAAAGTCACACCCCCTGTTTGACCACTAAAATACGGCTTATATCTTTCAGCCTTCCGAACAATTTCTTCTACAGTCATCTCTATACCGGCTTTTACGTCCCAAGTGTCCGGATTATGGCAATACACACATCTTAAAGGGCACCCTTGAAAATATATGATAATGCGTATCCCCGGTCCATCTAAGGTGCCCATAGTTTCAATAGAATGTATCTTTCCCATTTGCGCCACTCCTATATTTTTTCGTGGAAAGACCGATTGATAACATCCATTTGTTGTTCTTTTGTTAATCGATTAAAATTCACAGCATATCCGGACACCCTAATGGTTAAAGAGGGATATTTCTCAGGATGGTCTACTGCATCTAAAAGCATTTCTCTATCTAATACATTCACATTTAAGTGATGACCACCTTGAATAAAATAGCCGTCCAATATACTTACTAAATTACGAATCTGATGCCTCCTCATCTTGCCTAGCGCATGAGGTACCATAGTAAATGTATTAGATATGCCATCTTCGCATATATTCTCATATTTAATCTTTGCTACAGAATTCAGTGAGGCCAAGGCACCATTACAATCTCTTCCATGCAAAGGATTAGCTCCTGGTGCAAAAGGCTCACCTAACTTTCTTCCATCTGGTGTCGCTCCAGTTTTTTTACCGTATACAATATTAGAAGTAATGGTTAAAACAGATAAGGTATGCTTTGCATTTCTATATGCAGGAATTTTTCTTAGAGCCGTAATAAACTGTTCTAATACTTCTACTCCCATACAATCGACTCGATCATCATCATTTCCATACTGAGGATAATCACCAATAATTTCAAAGTCTACAGCAATACCATTTTCTCTAATAGGTTTAACTTTCGCATATTTAATAGCACTTAAAGAATCACATACAATGGATAATCCTGCAACACCAAAAGCCATGTATCGCCCTACAATACTATCATGCAAAGCCATTTGTCCAGCCTCGTAAGCGTATTTATCATGCATATAATGAATAATATTCATCGCACTCACATAAAGCTCTGCAACTTTTTCTATAACTTTATAAAAATTATCTTTAACCGTCTCATATTGCAAAACATCTTCATCGATTTTTTCAATACCATCTATAATTTTTTCCTTCTTTATTTCATCAATACCGCCATTAATAGCATATAGCAAAGATTTTGCCAGATTACACCTAGCACCAAAAAATTGCATTTCTTTTCCTGTTCTCATAGCAGAGATACAGCATGCAATACTATAGTCATCACCATACATGGGTCTCATGATGTCATCATTTTCATACTGTATTGAAGACGTTTTTATGGACATATCCATACAATACTGCTTAAAGCCATCTGGTAAGTCTTGTGCCCATAACACCGTCATATTAGGCTCAGGTGCTGCTGACAAATTGGTCAAAGTATGGATAAATCTAAAAGACGCTTTGGTTACTAAGGTTCTTCCGTCTTCTCCCATTCCTCCAATAACCTCTGTTACCCAGTTTGGATCACCTGCAAAGAGTTCATTATATTCTGGTGTTCTTAAGTGTCTAATCATTCTAAGCTTTATAACAAACTGGTCGATAATTTCTTGTGCTTCTTTCTCGGTTATTAATCCTATCTTGAGATCTCTTTCAATATAAATATCAATAAATGTACTGGCTCTTCCTAAGGACATGGCCGCGCCATTGCTTTCCTTAACACCAGCCAAATATCCAAAATACACCCACTGCACGGCTTCCTTTGCATTTGAAGCTGGCTGGGACAGATCATAACCATATTCATCCGCCATTTTTTTTATTTTATCTAGAGCACGTATTTGTTCTGATATTTCTTCTCTTGCCCGAATGGTTTCTTCATCAAATTGAGTGTTGAGCCTTTTTAAATCATCTTTCTTATTTTGAATTAGAACATCAATACCATATAATGCAATTCGTCTATAGTCCCCAATAATTCGCCCTCTGCCGTAAGCATCAGGAAGCCCTGTTATAAGGCCCACACTTCTTGCTGCTTTAATTTCATCTGTATAAGCATCAAAAACTCCTTGATTGTGTGTTTTTCTATATTTTGTAAAAATTTCTTCTAAATCCTTATCCATAGTATATCCAAAAGCTTCCAAAGAGCTTTGAACCATACGAATCCCACCATAAGGATTCATCATTCTTTTTAATGGCTGGTCTGTCTGGAGCCCTATAATGATTTCATTTTCTTTGTCTATATAACCAGCTTTAAAATGATCAATACCTGATATTTTTTCTGTATCAATGTTCAATACGCCTTTTTCTAATTCTTCTTTATGTAAGGCTTGAAATGTTTTAAAAACTTTTTCTGTTCTTTCTGTAGCTTCTTCTAAAAAGTCTGCATCACCTTCATAAGGTGTATAATTGTTCTGAATGAAATCTTTTACATCTGGCTTGCTTTGCCAAAGACCTTCTTTAAACCCTTTCCATTGATCTTGCATTTTTAAATAACCTCCCTTTATAGGCCTAACAGCAATCTTCGATTGCATCGTAGGTTGTATTCATACTATTTATACCCTCTATCCGGTGAAATAAAAAGAATCTTTAGATAAATTTCTTATTTCTTGCAAATAAAAAACCACCCGGACTTAGTATGCCCAGGCGGTCGGCTTTCATATTCATCACACTCCACGTGGTTATCTCCACTCATCCGCCAGTCATGTGATGCTTTACTTTAATTTTACCATAACAAATAACCTTTTAGCTGTCAATAACTTAATGGATTAAAATTTTAAACCTCCACTTTATTTCTTCCTGATTCTTTGGCTTTATACAGTTTTTTATCTGCCATATCAATTGCAGACATAAAATCTATGTATTGAGTAATGGAGTGAATGCCAAAGCTGGCTGTTACCTTAAAGGTATTACCTTCATAATCAAATTGAGCATCTTCTACTTTTTTTCGTATTTTTTCAGCTATAATTTGGGCTTCTTTATTTTCAGTATTGGGAAGACATATTAAAAATTCTTCTCCTCCGAATCGTGCTACCCAATCGTTTTTTCTTTTTAAACAGCTTTCTATAATTTCAACAAATTGAACCAATACTTTATCGCCTACAATATGTCCGTGACTATCATTGATGTTTTTAAAATGATCAATATCTGTTAATATAATGGATACGGAATTATTGGCTGTGGTGCTAAAAGCAATTTCTCGGGGCAATTTCTTATTGATGTATCGTCTATTATACACTTCTGTTAAGCTGTCTTTAATTGCGACAGCATTGGTAATAGACATAAGCTCATTTAAGCCAAAAGTATAATTTTCCAAATCCGGTATCATGTTTTCAGATATGTTTTTTGTCAATTCAATTACCATCACACGACCTTCAAGTCTAATTGGAATTGCCATGATCATATATGCTCTCTCTTTTACTTTCTTGATCTTAAAAAACATATCATTCATTTTATATGCTTTTGTGGTAATATCACTTTCATATATCTGCTGATGATCTTCTTCTGCCTGCTGATGTTCTAAAATGATTTCGCAAAAATTGTTCTTTTTATGTTGTAATACTACTTTTTTAACAGGATCTACAATTCTTACTACGTCAAAAACTCCCTCAAATTCTAAAGGATTCCCCCCCAGATCTTGAGAAAGATCCTGTAAATAAAATTTCAATTTGATCTCTCCAATCTTATCTATATCATCTATATCTTTAAATATTTACCAATCAATTTCTATTTTATATATAATATTAATTGAAATCAATCTATTTTGAAATTTTTGTCATTTTTTTGTATTTTATAGGGACAATTTTTTAGTAAAAAATTTAATTTTGTATTGACATTTTAAAACAACACATAATATACTAACCGTGGTTTAAACATATTATTGGAGGCGTTTTTGTGAATCAATCAATAAATTATAGGCGTGGTGAAATTATTACGCTTTTTTGTCTAATAGGTAATATCCTACTCAGTATTCTAAAATTTATAACAGGAATTTTAGGAAATAGTAAAGCTATGATGGCTGATGCATTACATTCTACCTCAGATGTTGTGGCAACCATTGCTGTTTATATCAGTATTAAAATTGCTAAAAAGCCAATTGATAAAAATCACCCTTATGGGCACGGTAAAGTAGAACCGCTTGCCGCCTTTTTTGTAGGTATTGTTCTATTTTTTGCTGCTGTCACTGTCACTGAACGAATTATACAATCTATTATTGCCCATTCCTTTACAGCACCATCTTATATTGCTTTAATAGCTGCTTTCATTTCTATCATTACTAAAGAAATCATGTTTCGTATTACTTATGCAGAGGGAAAAAAAATAAACAGTGAATCTATTATGGCGAATGCCTGGGACCATCGATCCGACGCATATTCATCCATGGCAACAGCCTTAGGTATTGGGGCTAGTATGATTGGTCACCATTTCGGTATATTATGGTTAAAATATATGGATCATTTGGCCGGTACAATAGTGGCTTTAATGATTTTTAGAGTTGCCTACTGTATCATTAAGCAGGCCGTAAAAGGTCTTATGGATTCATCTCCTGAAGCTCATGTTTTAGACGAAATAGAATATATTATTTTAGAGTGTGAAGATGTTCTTGGCGTCCCTTGGATTAAAGCAAGATATATTGGTCAGCATTTATTTATTGATTTAGCATTGGAAGTAGATGCTAACATGACGGTTAAAGAGGGGCATACTATTTCAACGGAAATAGAAAAGAAAATCAAAAGTGAGGTTAAAAATGCTTACGAGGTCATTGTTCATGTTGAACCTTCGGAAAGCTGAAGAAAATGAATACAGGAAAACGGACCCTTTGCGGTCCGTTTTTTTAGATTCCTATTTACTTTACTACATAATTTATATATAATTTTTATTTGTGGGCAACAGCCTCTTTTTTTGACAAAATTTTTTATCTTTATATTATCGAAAGGAGACATAAAATGTCGGACAACTCTTCTAATGTTAATGCAAAAATTGTTACTGCAAATCCCTCTGCATTGGGTCTATTAGGCCTGGCTATGATAACCCTAGTCGCATCATCTCAAAAGCTTGGATGGACAGAATCAACATCATTAATCATTCCCTGGGCAATATTTTTAGGTGCATCAGCGCAATTATATGCCTCTATCAGTGATTCAAAGCTTAATAATACTTTCGGTGCTACTGCATTTGGTGGTTATGCGTTTTTCTGGTATGCAATAGGGTTTACATGGTTGATTCAAAATGGTGCTTTCGGTGAAACCATTATGGAAAAAATGGATAGCACACAATTAGGATTTGCTTTTATAGGTTATCTAATCTTTTCATTTTATATGACCATTGGTGCTATGGAAAAAGACAAGGTATTATTTATTATATTTGTTTTAATCGATTGTTTATTTGTAGGTCTTTCCTTTAGTTCTTTTCACATTGGTTATGAATTTTTCCATGGTTTTGCAGCGTATTCGGAATTTGCAATTGCTATGGTGTCTTTCTATGGATCTGCTGCAGCAGTTTTAAATACACATTTTGAAAAAGAATTCCTTCCGGTAGGAAAACCTTTCGGTATTTTTAAATAGTTAATACGAATACATAAAGTGCAAGGAAAATTTAAAATCCTTGCACTTTGTTTATATTAAGCAACAGGTACTTTATAAGGTGCGAAGACCAGCCCCTACATCTTAAATGACCTTGTATCCTTTTTCTTTTAGAAGTTCTTTAATGGTTAAGCCATGCTCTACATCGTTGGTCTCTAACCGAATCTGTATAATGGTTGTATCCAATGATATATTTTTATCATATCGATCATGATTGACATTGAGTATATTGGCTCCTTGTGATGCAATAATATGGGTCAATTTATGAAGAACACCCGGCTTATCAGGAACTACAACACTGATGTTGGTATTCCTGCCTGCCTTAACCAAGCCTTTTTCGATTATCTTATGAATAAAGTTCATATCTATGTTCCCGCCTGTTAAGAGAGCTGCTGCTTTTTTATGCTTTACTTTCACTTTATGATTCAATATCGCTGCTAAGCTTACTGCCCCTGAGCCTTCTACTAATTGTTTTTCTCTTTCCAATAAGAGTAATATTGTATTAGAAATTTCTTCATCATCCACAGTAACCACTTGATCCACATATTTATTGAGTATATCAAAGTTCTTTTTCCCCGGCTTTTTTACCGCTATACCATCTGCAATGGTATGAACAGATTCTAATGACACGCATTGTCCTGCTTCTTTTGAGGCCATATAGCTGGCAGCATCTTTTGCTTCAACTCCAATAATTTCAACTTTTGGTTTTAAGGATTTTACTGCCGTAGCTATACCACTGAGCAGCCCGCCGCCGCCTATTGGCGCTACAATCATATCTACATCCGGAAGCTTCTGTATAATTTCTAATCCAATAACGCCCTGACCTGCCATAATATTGTAATCATCAAAAGCATGAATCAATGTAGCTTTAGTCTCTTCTTTAATTTGGCATGCTCTAAAGTATGCATCATCATAACAGTGTCCATATAATTCAACTTTTGCACCATACCCCTTTGTGGCGTTAATTTTAGATAAAGGCGCATGCAAAGGCATGACAATGGTAACATCAATACCGGCAACGGCACCTGCTAAGGCTACACCCTGAGCATGATTACCGGCACTGGCCGCAATAACCCCTCTTTGTTTATTTTTTTCGCTCAAAGAAACAATTTTGTTATATGCACCTCGTATTTTAAAAGAACCGGTTCTTTGCTGATTTTCATATTTTAGAAAAATTTCACCTTGGCACATCGTTGAAAAAGTATTAGATTTTTCTAGAATTGTTTTATTAATGATACCTTCAATATTTTCTTGCGCACGATATATATCCTTAATATCCAACACCAGTTATCCCTCCTCTTATGACCTAACATGAAGCCCTAGCAGTAATCTTGAAGTCCTAACACAAAATCTCTGATTTTGATGTAGGTCTCATGCAAAGAGAAAGAAATTTCTAATTTCGTCTTCTCTACTGCCCGATTACGTCGCAGGTCTCATACAGAAACTCTCCAATCTTTGATTGGCTAAGAGTTTTTCAGTTGAAGCCCTAGCAGTAATCTTGAAGCCCTAACACAGAATCTTGAAGCCCTAGCAGTAATCTCCGATTACGTCGCAGGTCTCATGCAAGGAGACAGAAATTTCTAATTTCGTCTTCGACACTGCCTGATTCCGATGTAGGTCTCATGCAAAGAGAAAGAAATTTCTAATTTCGTCTTCTCTACTGCCCGATTACGTCGCAGGTCTCATACAGAAACTCTCCAATCTTGAAGCCCTAACACAGAATCTCTGATTCTGATGTAGGTCTCATACAAGTCGAACTCTCTAATCTTCGATTAGTTAGAGTTGCGATTCGCAGAGTGGAAACTCTAATAATCTTTGATTTCACTAGAGTTTTTCAGTTTATATAATTCATAGTAGACAATCAATTTTCCCAATAAATAATAGCAATGGGTCCATTCCCCTCATATACTAATAATACGAGTAATATTGTAATAATTACACATGAGAGGGGTAATATAATGTCTTGTTTTACCAACCCTGATCGTTTGGGTGTTTTCGCAACATTTGTAAGTTTAATCGCTTCAGTTTTAGCTTTCTGTGCAGCTACAGGGATTTTGCGGCGAATAGAAGAGGGTGCAGCTGCTCCGGATGAAGAAATTATCGTAATAAGCCAAAAAATGAAAGCCGACGAAATTATGGCAATAAAACAAAAAATAGATCAACTGGAAAAACAAATTGAAAGAATAAATGCTCACATGAAATAAGCTCCCCACAACCAATAGCATTTGATCATGTATGTTTATTATCTATTTTTTCATTTTTAAATATTCGTTATTTACAGCATTTTAAAATCTTTTTACCATATTAAATTTATTTTAAATAGGTGAAGCCATGAGAACTTTAGATCATTTATGCAAGCCCCTGATTATTGCTCACGGCGGGTCTAAACAATTGTTTCCTGAAAACACAATGCCTGCATTTGACGGTTCCGCGGCACTTGGGGTAGATGCATTGGAAATTGATGTTCGCCTGACTAAAGACGGTGTTTTAGTTGCACACCATGATGCTGCCATTGATAGAACAAGTAATGGTCAAGGGGCTGTAGCAGATTATACATATGAAGAGCTGAAGATTTTTAATTTTGCTTACCGCTTTCAAGACCTGGATGGAAACTTTCCTTATAGGCGGACTTATATAAAAATTCCAAAACTTATTGACATTATACAAAAGTACTCACATTATCTTATCATTTTAGACATGAAAGATAAAGGCCGGTTAGGAGAAAAAGCCTCAAAAGTATTAAAACAAATGCTAGACGCTTTTAAACTGCCTCCACGCCTTATGGTCAGCAGCTTTGATTATAAAACCATACGTTATTTTAGAAAAATTACCGGTGGGAAAGTCATGACAGGGGCTTCCAGAAAAGAAAGTATCAAATATTATTTCGCATACTTATTTCATCTCTCCGGTTTAATCTCGCATACACCTTATGAAGTTGTTCAAATACCAACAAAGGTGAAGTTTTTTTGTCTTGCAGATAAAAAGTATATAGAATCTTTGCAAAAACGTAATATCGGTGTACAGTTTTGGACCATTAATAATAAGGATGAGATGAAAGCATTAATAAAATTAAACGCAGATGGGATTATTACCGATCGTCCGGATTTAATGAACCAGGTATTAGACGAATTAAGTGATTACCGCATCCCCTTTTTATTTTAATTAAGCATATACTCATTATACAGCGTGGGAATACCTTGATTTCGTTTATTTTTAAATATATAATAAATGCATTTTTATTTCAATCTATCTATAAATTTTTTTAATACATTCCTCCTGTATCATTAGATAGTTTAATTGGATTGTCAATTTAATCTATGATATGTTAGAACAATATATCATATAAATCAATACAATTATAGGAGGCATGTATGCATATTCGAAAAGAACTTCCCTCAATATTTGAAGCATTCTCAGAAGCTAGAAGAAATGGTTTTATCTCAGCCAAGACATTTAAAGAGGAAAATCGGCCAATGATAGGTACATTTTGCACCTTTATGCCACAAGAATTACCATTAGCAATGGGCGCTGCCGCAGTTTCACTATGTGCAACATCAGATGAAACCATCGGAGAGGCTGAAAAGGATTTACCGCGAAATCTATGTCCACTTATTAAATCAAGCTATGGTTTTGGAAAAACTGATAAATGTCCTTATTTTTATTTTAGCGATATAGTCATTGGAGAAACAACGTGTGATGGTAAAAAGAAAATGTTTGAATTAATGGCGGAATATAAACCCGTACATGTTATGCAATTACCCAATAATCCGACAACCGAAGCCTCATTGAATATGTGGAAACAAGAGATTGTCAGACTAAAGGAGGTATTAGAATCTCAATTTGATACTACAATCGATGATGAAAGCATTCGAGAAGCAATTCATTTAAAGAATAGAGAAAGAGTGGCCTTAAAAGATTTTTATGAACTTGGACAACTTAATCCTCCAGCAATTAGCGGCAGTGATATTCTTAAAGTGCTTTACGGAAGTACTTTTAAGTTTGACCGTGAAGAAACAATAAAAGAAGTTTCGGAATTAACAGAAAAAATTAAAAAAGATTATTACTCAGGCCAAAAACTTGACAGTAAACCAAGAATCTTAATCACAGGATGCCCCATCGGCGGTGTAACCGAAAAGGTTGTTAAGGCTATAGAAGAAAATGGTGCTACTGTCGTATTCTATGAAAATTGTATGGGTGCAAAAGCCATTGATGAATTAGTTGATGAAACAAATCCAGATGTATTTGAAGCCTTAGCAAAAAAATATCTTAATATTGGATGTTCGTGTATGTCACCCAATCATAAAAGATTTGAATTATTGGATAGAGCTATTGATACCTATCAAGTAGATGCAGTTGTTGATATCGTCTTACAAGCATGTCATACCTATGCAATTGAGACGATGAACGTTAAACAATTCGTTAATGAAGAAAAAGAAATTCCATATATCAGTATTGAAACCGATTATTCTACATCCGATATAGGCCAACTCAATACTAGAATGACTGCATTCATAGAGATGTTGTAGCATGTTAAGCCTCGGTATTGATTCAGGCTCCTCAACAACCAAGGGCGTTTTGCTTGATCATAATAAGATATTGGATAAAATTATTTTTCCTACAGGTGCAAACCCAAAGCAAACCATAAGACATATTTATAACACTTTAAAAAAAGATTACACGGTATATACAGTTACCACAGGATACGGACGAGAGTTGTTGGAAACAGCAGATAAACGTATCACTGAAATTACCTGTCATGGTAAAGGGGCGGCTTTTTTACAGCCGGATATAAATGCTGTCATAGATATTGGCGGACAAGACAGCAAAGTCATTTTGTTAGATAGGGATAAAAACATTAAAGATTTCTTGATGAATGATAAATGTGCTGCAGGAACAGGCCGCTTTGTAGAAGTCATTCTAAGGATTTTACAGCAGGATTTTTCTGATTTGGACAGTTATGTATTAAACTTTCAGCCTATAAAAATCAGCAGCATGTGTACTGTTTTTGCTGAAAGTGAAGTTATCAGCTTATTGGCACAAGATATTTCTCCAAATGCTATAGCTAAAGGTGTCATTAGCTCAATTTGTGAACGTACAGCTGCTTTTGCTAAAAGATTACCTCTAGATGGCTCAATATTCTTTAGTGGTGGATTAGCACAGTCTCATGCCATTAGTCTCGAACTTCAAGAAAAGCTTGGCCTTAAAGTTGTAACCCATGAGTTAGCTCAATATGCAGGTGCTATAGGTGCTGCTGTAATCGGAATGAAAAAAATAAAAAAATTTTAAAAAAAAGCTGTTCATAGCAATATTTTATGAACAGCTTTTTTTCAAACTATTTATTCTACACCTCTAAAATAATGTCCTTTCGTAAAGCCTTCTCCTCTTTTGAAATTAAAAGATTTATGGTTTAATGCATCTTTACAGGTCTGAATTCTTCTTGCTATTTCTTTAGGGCTTTCATCATAAAAATACAATCTAAAAGTAGAAACACCTGCTTCAGATAACGGCTGTATCAGATCAGGCACCCATAATTTATCTGCGTTTAAGATCGTACTTTTACAGTCCATAGAATCTAATAATAGTGGAAACTTTTTATCTTTTCGGTCAGAAAGAAAGTATGGCTGATGGCAAAGCCCGCATTGCTTCGATTTCTTTCCTATTTCACTTCCTATGGGGCAATGCTCGCTGATCATTAACGGCAAGCGGCCATAAACTGCTGCTTCCACTCCTATATCCATACTCTCCATATTTCTTATCTGCTGTAAGGTTAATTCAGGAGAAAGCGTTACGCCTGATAAGCCTAACATTTTAAAAAATTTCATGGATTTTGAATTAAAAATATTGAGAGAGTAATCTCCATACATAGGGATATCTATATTTTGCAGAGTTTTAATATGGCTGAGGTTTCCTATTAGAATACCATCCAAGCCGTCAAAATTCTTTTGTTCATTATTATTTCTTAACCATTGATCGTAATTGCCTCTTGTTATTGGTGGTAACCATACCATTATTTCAATATTATTATTTTTAAACATTTTAACACGTTCTCTGAAATCGTCTTGCATCCATTGATTAAGAGGAAGAAGTATTCTGTCGATTGCTTCATTGGCTACAGCATCCAATTGATTCCCCGTCCATAAAAAAACGGATATTGACATTTTTTGCTCAGCCCTCTTTTTATGATCTTTAAAATCAATTTTTATAACGGGTACTTTACGTTGTATATATTTATTCTTGCGCATTTCCTCTAAACGCTCTAAGGCTCTGCGCCGCAATCCATTAATTTCTGATAAAGATATTGCACTATTTTCTTCAATCTCTATTTTGCAATCTTTAAAATAAAAGGGCGTAGCACCTGTTTTACTGAGTTGTTTTATGATATCCTCTTTCGTAACTGCTTTCTTTATGGCTTCCTCTACTGTTTTTTCACTATAAACAATATCTTTATTGCCTTGATTATCTGTGATTATAAGCTGAATAAGTTCACCTTTTTTACCCATAAATTCACCACTAATGGGTATTTTCTTTATAGGTTGATTGCCCGTAAAAGATTCTTGCAGTTCTTTGTTTAGTTTTTTATCCGTAATTTTATATATTTTATCCCCATCAAAAACAGGGCCCTTTATCTCACCAATGGTTACAATATCTCCGGTTTGTGCTTCATTAATTTTATTTCCTCTATGTTCCATATAGGTAACAATATTTCCCGGTAAATATTCATTTCTTACTTCTACGCCGTCACCAATGGCCAACGGCTCATACAGCCTTACCCTCATAAGCTTAGTTTTCTTATTATAGGACAGTACTTGTCCTGCCAAAACCCCCCAATGCTTGGGGCTTTCTCTGGAAATTAACCCATACCCTTTTTTCTCTTCCAAGTATCCGGTTGTAAAACCATTACGATTAAAAACTTGCATCAATATCTTATGGTCATCTTCACTGATAAACTCTTGTTTTTCCTCAAAGCTTAAATCCAAATACCTTCTATATATCTTTGCTGCAGCCGCTACATACTCCGGAGATTTCATGCGCCCTTCCACTTTTAGCGATATTACTCCGGCTTCTATGAGTTGGGGTAGAAGGTTAACTGAGGCTAAATCTTTAGGACTCATTAAATAGTTCTTTTCGGTTACAGGCTTACCCTGTGATTGAGTCATTTGATAAGGCAATCGGCAAGGTTGTGCGCACTTTCCTCGATTCCCGCTTCTCCCGCCAATAAGACTGCTTAGCAAGCATTGCCCTGAATATCCAATACAAAGCGCTCCATGTACAAAAACTTCTATTTCCATACCGGAATGTTGCGTTATACCTTTAATTTCTTGTATCGAAAGCTCTCGAGCTAATATCACCCGATTAAAATTCATCTCCTCTAATACTTGTACCCCTTCTAAATTATAAATGCTGCCTTGGGTACTGACATGAATGTGTAAATCCGGAATATATTCCTTAACTTGATATGCAAAGCCCATGTCCTGAACTATTAGAGCATCAATGCCTGCTGTATAAGCCTTGCCCACCTCATTTAAAGCTTTCTGAAGCTCTTGATCAGTGATTAGTGTATTCATTGTGAGATAAACATTAACGCCTCTTATATGTGCATATTCAATCGCTTCTTTTAACATGTCATGACTAAAATTATCGGCATATTGCCTGGCATTAAAGGACTGTCCGCCTAAATATACTGCATCCGCTCCATTTTCTACAGCCGCCGCCAATTGTTTTAATCCTCCTACAGGTAAAAGGAGCTCCACTCTTTTTTCCATTCTTATCATATCTCGTGTTCTATACGGAACACAACTTCACCTTTCCATATTTTTCAACCAAAAAAACTTCCCAGCTATTAGTTTAACAAATTCAATCACCATCATACTATCATGTTTTGTTATTACCTTTTCACCAAAAGAATAATCCCTGCACCCACTAACGATACTATGCCCATTAATAAGATTCCGCTCATGAATCCATATACGTCCAATAAACTACCTAATGCAACGCCTGACAGAGATGCCCCAATATAAGACCATCCGTTGGTTATACCGACTCCTGTTCCACCTAGTTTATTTCCTAATATATCTCCGGGCAAATTAAATATTGGTGCCTGTAACCCTTGAATACATCCTCCGGCTACTAAAAGTAATCCGCCTAGCAAAACAACACCGCCTGGCATATTAACGATATCAGCTCCTAATACAAACATTAGAAATAACGATACAGCACTTGCAATATATCCTATAAAAATAGTCTGCCATCGCTTTCCTTTAAAGACTTTATCTGATGCATATCCAAGCAATATGGAGAAGAACGCACCACCCCAGTGTATTAAGGATGCAATGGTTGCAGAAAAGACAAGGGTCATACCATATCCACCGGCATTTATGGGCTCAGAAAATATTTTAACTACCCAATTGACTAACCCCCATCGCACAAATTGACTGCAAATAGCCGCTAGATAGATTAAGTTCATAGTTGGATTCATTAGAACATTCAGATAGTCCTTTCCGGTAATTGTGATTTGTTCTGATTCGGTTTCTTTTCTCCACTCAGCTGTGTATCCGGCATCTTCAGGTTTATCTTTTACATTAATAACAAATACTAATAACCAAGCCAGCAAGAGAAGTGGCGGAATAAAAAATGCTGCTCTCCATCCCCAGCGGGAAATTGAGAATGCTGCTAAAGGAAAGACGATAACACCGCCTAAAAAAGAAAATGCATTATAAATCCCCATAAAAAAACCTAACCGTTTTTCAGGGAACCACTTAAAAAGTATACTGCATCCGGGGGACCAGCCCATAGACAAAAACAATGCATTCATTCCCCAAAATATTCCAAACATCAATAAAGTATTGGAAAATCCAAATAAAAAGTTAGAACAAACTGCTCCTAATGCTCCGATTATCATCATTTTTTTAGGACTATATCGATCACCTAAAAAACCTGCTATGAAATGTCCACACGCAAAAGTAATGGTAAAAACAGTAAATAAAATTCCGAATTGACTGCTTGAAAACATAAACTCATCTTGTATGGTTTTGGCAGCAGTACTCAAGTTATAATTTGCAGAAAAGTAAAAAGTGTATAATATTATCATAGAAAAAAAGCATTTTAATTGAAACTTATGCAATTGGTCAGTTTTGATGATTTTTGGGTTATTTAACATTGTACGCTCCTATATTTTGTATCCAATCCGATCATGTAAAATCAGTAACTAATCATTGTTATCCATATTAGAATACATTGTATCACATAAATTATTTTTTCATATAATGAAAACCACAAATACTTATGTTCATACCGGGCAAACTGAAAAAAGCATTGCTATAAGCAATGCAAATGTTAAAAAAGTATAAACAAAATTTTTTATTTCAAATTATTGATGCCGTATTTAAATATATTTTTCTCTTCCTTTTCATCCGTTTTCTTTTGATCCACAAGAGCTTGTTCTCCCATTTTTACTAAGTTTCTTGATGGTATTTCCCCATAATCATAGGAACGGTTTTTATTTTTAGCCATTTTTTCACCTTACTTTCTTTCAGTTAATGATTTTTCTCCCATTTCTACCAAACGCTTTGTCATAGTGCCGCCGATTTTACCACCATTTTGCACTCGTGCAAGCAATTCATTGGCCATTTCCATTTTCATGTCTTGAAGCGCTTTTTGAGCATTTTTGTCTTTCATTATTTGTACACCTCACGTTTCCCAATTATTTGTTTTTGTTTTGATTCATTAATTCTCGTTCTCCCATTTCAACAAGCTTTTTGGTCATAGCACCTCCAACAGGGCCTCCATAAAAACCATATTGTCTGGATGTCATTTCGCCTTTTTGTGTAGGAATTGGAATGTCATTTGTTCCTAACTCATTTGCAATCTCAAGCTTCATTTGTTCTAAAGCTTTCTTTGCATTGGGTTCTACGAGTCTATTATTTGCCATTATTTTCACCTCTTATTAAAAATGTTTTATTATTATTTTTTATTGAAATCATGATAATCATTCAAGGTAAAAACAGTAAAAAAAGAGGCGTGCTTGAATTCACCTCTTTTTTGAAAAAAATTTTTTTAAAAAATAGTTGTTAAGTCCCGTTCTGAGAAATTACATCGTACACCATGCCACAATTCTATAGTC
>JANQMT010000079.1:0-10874 GCA_028279945.1 Clostridia bacterium | reverse complement strand
GACTTTGACGATAATATCATCAAAATTTTCTATTCTATAGCATTCACTTCTGGAATCGCAGTAAATACATTGGTATTGGCAGCCTCTATAGATGTTCATACCATACTCCATACCAAACCAGCCGGAAGGGTGTTTGTTTTTATTGAGAATGCTTTTGGCTTGTACCTCTTGAATCATTTTTATTAGCTCCTAGCATTTGAATTTGATTTATGTTCATTTTAGGATATTGGGTTGAAAGTGTCAAATTTGGGTTTCACAAATTTCTCTATGAAATAAAAAAAGAGAATCTTTTCGACTCCCTTTCGTATCCTTTTACCATTACTTATGATTTATGTTATCGAATAATATAGTCAAAATCTTCTCCATATCCAATGGTTGTTGACATATGCAAAATTTCGCCATTTGAACAGAACGTCCGACCAGTAATCTTAAGCAAAGGGGTATTCCGAGGTTTTTCTAACAAATGAGCAATTTTCTGATCTGCACGAACGATATGCAAGATTAATTCTCCAGCTACAATTCCGATATTTTTCTCTTCTCGAAGATATTGATATATTGAACCATTCAAATCTATATTTAATAAATAACTGTACTTTTTAGGGAAAAAGTTTTCTTCTAAAATACAAGGTACATCGTCTGCCAAACGAACCCGAAGGATACGTAATGCTTCTTCTCCCTTTTTTAGTCCCAACCACTCAATCGTTTGTGGATCATTGGGAACAACCATTCCAGCTTCCAATACTCTAGAACTGGCCTTTTTGCCATTTTCCTCACACATCTCAGTAAAACCGATGCCTGGACGTTTAAAATCTTTATGCATCTTAGGCACACAAATAAATGTTCCTTTTCCTTGCTTTCTGTTTACCAATCCCTGCTCAACCAGTTCAGATATTGCACGGCGAATGGTAATTCGGCTTACATTATATTGTTCTGCCAACTGCCCTTCTGTAGGCAGACGTTTTTGAGCACCCAAAATTCCTTTCTCAATATCTTCTTTAATCTTCACTGCAATTTGTTCGTAAAGCGGAACTATACTATCATAATCTAACAAAAACTTGACCCTCCAATAACATTTCCTTTTTTCAAACAGGCAGATATTAACAACCTTAAACATCATAATATCATATATATATTATTAATACAATATATGATATCCCCCGCAATATATAGTTTGCTCAATTCATGAATTAATTTTCAAAAAATCAAAAAAAGCTGCTGTATCATTATACAACAGCTCTGGTGTGTACTCAATAATCCAACTAATAGTTAAACTTCCACATATATCGGCGATAACTCATGGGGTGCATCCTGATATCTGCCATCGCTGTAATGAATTGCTTAGTAATTGGATGGATTAGTAACGCATTAAAATATTCTGCTACTTCCGAATCCAACTTTTCGAGTCCCAGTTCTTGGGCATCAATCACATAGTGATGACCTCCAAACTGATCTAGAAAACGTTCTACTCGCTCATCCAGGTGACGTGTACGTCCCACACTCTTTATAAGGAGAATCGCAAGATCCTTATCCGTTGTTTCAAAAGCCCCATGGAAATACTCCCCTGAGTGAATTGGTACACAGTGAACCGTCTGCATTTCTTGAAAAAAGCAAAATGCATCTGCATATGCACATTCCCAGGCAGTACCACTTGCTATTACATTCCACACTTTATCATCTTTATAAGTCATTCCAAATTTTGTTGCATGAGGTTTTACATTTTCGTAAGCTGCGCCATAAACTTCAGATAGTTGTTCAAATGCGTTTATCGCTTTGTTATATCCTTTATATCCTTCGAAAACTTTCAGAATTTCAAATCCAAGCTTAAGTGCGGTACCCTGGCTATTTTGATGAACCAGTGATGGATCATCATACCATTCATCCTTATTATAATAGATGATTGCATAATCCGCATTTTGAGCAGTAAGAGAATCTTCATAGCCGGTAAGTCCGATTGTAACTGCGCCAGCCTTTTTTGCAACTTTTAACGCTTCAACGGTTTCTGGAGTAGCCTTAGTAGACGTGCAGACTACTAAGGAGTTTTGATCAATGTTTTTTGGAGTAGCATAAACAAATTCATTGCTGTTATAGCCTGCAATATATAAAGTCGTGCTCTCTGCATTCATCATGTACCGCGCAGGATACGATGATGCAAAAGAGCCTCCACAAGCAACAAAACTCACATTTTTAAGTCCTCCTCGTTTATCCATTATCTTTTTAATTTCATCAACGGTATCTATTACCTTATTCATACCACCTATCATAATTCCCTTTCCTTTCTCTTTCTTAATTATCTTAAAGCTGCAGTCTTTTCTTCATCAATGAAATAATCACTTTCTTTCGACCTACAGATTACAACACCATAAAGTTCTTTTGCCTTTTCCAACGATACTTTGTTTTGAATCACATCATTAAGCACTTTTTCTGCCGGTCGTTTTTTAGGATCACCATACCCACCTGCACCAGGCGTTATAACCCTGATAATATCCCCTTTCTTAAGGGGTAAGCTGGATGTCTTGTGCCCCATTCTGGTTATACTTCCATCTTCTTTTGCTATTCTCCCAAAAAAACCGGTGCCGCCTTCCAGTCCGCCTTCTAATCCCCACGGACTAAATTTGTGTCGATCGCCAAGCCCTGTATACAGAATGTTGTCCTGAAGCACTTCAATTTCTCGCTCAATGCCAAGACCTCCTCGATTCTCACCTGCGCCGCCTGAATCTTTTTTGATTTCATATTTACGCACGAGAATTTTGGTGAATTCCATTTCTGTGGCTTCAATGGGCATGTTAGAAGTATTGGTCATATTAACCTGTACGCCGGACAAACCGTCATAATTACGGGACGCACCGCCCCCACCTGCAATAACTTCATGAAATATAAATACGCTGTCAGTCCCAATTTCTCCCTTACCGGCAAAAATCGTTGTTGTGCATGCACCATTTCCGGCAGTAGTCACTTCATTAGGTAAAATAGGTGCTAGTGCTCCAAAAATAGCATCCGGAACACGCTGCAAGCAATCAATCTGGGCACCTATTGGCGCCGGTTCCTTAGGGTTTAGGATACATCCTTTGGGCGCAATAATCTTAATGGCATTATTAATCCCCTCATTTGCAGGGATATCCTGACCAAGCATGGCCTTCACCGCAAAAAAAGCACCTGCTTTTGTACATGGCCATGGAACATTTATGGGCGCTTCAATCTGGCAGGCTGACCCGGTGAAATCCAATGTCAAATCATCATCCTTAATCGTAACCTTAACTTTGATAGGCAAAGGCTCCGGATACTTTTCACCACAGCCATCCACATAATCTTCATAACCATATGCTCCATCCGGAAGCTTGGCAACAACAGCCCGTACACGACGTTCTGAGTATGCAATCAACTCTTTCATACATTCAATTAGAACATCATTGTAACGATCATAAGCGTCTTTGATTCTTTGAATCCCTATCAGGTTTGCAGATATTTGCGCTGTAAGATCACCCTCTCGTTCTTGGGGAACACGAGTGTTAACTAAAAGCAAATCCATCACACTAGGTATCAACTCATTGTTTTCCCTAATACGTATGACCGGAATACGAATGCCTTCCTGAAAAAGACTATCGGCATCACCGGAAGTAGATCCAGGTACTTTGCCTCCAATATCCGAATGATGGGCAATATTGGCTATCCATCCGATCAGCTTATCTCCTGCAAAAGCCGGTGCAGCAATTACAATGTCTGGAAGATGATTGCCTCCCCCATGATATGGATCATTTGCAATAAACATATCTCCTGGTTTTATGTTTTCTTTTCCAAATTTCTCATATATATTAGGCACTACGCTCAGCATAGATCCAAGTAATGTTGCAAGACTTTCTACTTGGGCAACAGAATTACCATCCGGATCTATTACGGCAGTACATACATCACGACGTTCTTTCATATTTGTAGAATATGCACTTCTGATAATAATGCCGTAAGTTTCCTCTGCAATTGACATTAACAAGTTGCGGACTACTTCAACGGTTACCGTATCAATTTGTTTAGTCATCTCACTTCACCTCTTTTTCTAAAGATGAATATTGAATCTTCAGATTCTTATAGGCATCTACATGAATGGTCCATCTCATAGGAACAACCACTGTGGTGTCCATTTGCTCCACAATGCATGGACCTTCAATCTTTTGCCCTGGTACAAAGTCTGTACGGTTATATACCGGCGTTTTAATATATTCCTTTTGCTGCTGGAATAAAACATTTCTTATCTCAATTTGTTCGGGTACGGGTATCTCCGGATGCAACTCCTCCGGAACCATTTCCGGCTTATCAATCTTACCAATTGCGGATATACGATAACTGACAAACTGAACAACCGCATTTTCATTGCAGTAGCCATAACTCCGCTTATGCTCAGTATGAAAGTCTGCAATTGCTTGTTTCAATATATCGGCATCTATTTTTCCTGTTAAAATTGGTATATTAAGTTCAAAATTTTGCCTATGATAACGCATATCAATAGAAAATTCAAAATAACGTCTTTCCTCTTGAACACCTTCTCGATCAAGGAGTTCTGTCCCCTGTGCAACCATATTATCAAACTGTTTGTTAAACTCATCCATATTATTTTCTTCACCTTTAAGAATCATGGTACGTGAAAGGTCAAACTTCGTATCAGCCAGCAACAATCCTAAGGAACAAAGTGTTCCCGGAGAAGGCGGAATAAGCACTTCGCAAATTCCCAATTCTTCAGCTACCTCACATGCATGTAATGGCCCTGCGCCTCCAAATGCCATCAAACTAAATTCTCGCACATCATAACCCTTCTCTACGGATACGCTGCGGATAGCACGAATCATATTAGAATTAACAACTGTAATAATTCCGTTTGCCGCTTCATCTCTCGTCAAATTACTATTGGCGCAAATATTCTCATCCAACGCCTTGTAAGCCTTATCTAAGTAGACTTCCATACGACCGCCAAGAATTCGTTTTTGATTCAGCTTTCCGGCTGCAATGTTTGCATCCGTAACCACGGGTAAAGTCCCTCCACGGCCATAACAAGCCGGTCCGGGAGTAGCACCCGCACTCTTTGGCCCAACCTTGAGTGCACCGCCTTCATCTATCTGAGCTATTGAACCACCGCCGGCACCAATTGTAATAATATTTATCATCGGTATACGCGCCGGGTATCCTTCAACATCACGTTCATTAGATATCTGCGGTATGTAATTTTCAATCAGGCTGATATCTGCGCTGGTCCCACCCATGTCAAATGTAATAATTTTATCTGCTTCACATTGTTTTCCAACGTATGCCGCTGCTATAACGCCGGCACTTGGACCGGAAACCGCCGTCTTTATTGGACAGTCAATGGTTTCTTTTATTGAAATAATACTTCCATTAGACTGAGTTATATATGGTTCAACTTGAATACCAAGATCACGAATGGAATGCTGAAAATTATGAACATACTTTCCCATAATAGGGCCCAAATAGCTATTGAGCACCGTCGTACTCATTCGACTATATTCACGGAACTCAGGTGCTAATTTACTGGAAACCGTAACATATGCTTCAGGGAATTCTTCATTAATAATCTTTTCAATTTGCTCTTCATGAATAGGATTAATAAAAGAGAACAAAGTACAAACTGCAATAGACTGCACGCCTTTGTATTTTAAGGTGCGAACAACATCACGAACTTCTTGATCATTCAAAGGGGTTTCAATAGAACCATCGTGTAAGATGCGCTCTGTGACTTCGCAATTAAGACCGGATGGTATCAATGAAAATGGTTTTTGTGCTTGTAAATCATATAGCGATGGTCGGCGTTGGTTACCAATTTCCATTAAATCTTTAAATCCTTTTGTTGTAATCAATGCAAGTCTTGCACCTTTTTTTTCAATAAGAGCGTTTGTTCCAACAGTAGTTCCGTGGGCAAGGTAACAGACTTCATCTGCTTTTGTCTCTTTCATTCTAAGAATATCTTCTACGCCTCTGACAATTGCTTTAGAAGGATCTTCTGGTGTTGAACTATCCTTATAATTAAACAGCTCTCCTGTCTCCTTATTAAAAACTGAAAAATCGGTAAAGGTCCCTCCAACATCAACCCCTATCATATACGCCATATAAGTCACCTCGTTTTCCTTTTCAATAACATTATATAATGTTATATGATGTTATAGTACATATTTTATATAGTATATCATTTATAAATTAGTGTCAAGTTCTTATTATTTATATTAAGATATTGCATTTTTTAAGGTACTCCAGGTTTTTTTTATCAGCCTCTCTTGGCTTTTCCCTATAACACAAATCATTACATTCAAATGAGTAAAACCCTTGGTATTCCCCTTTTTCCAGAAGTCTCAAATATTCTGGTATTGGCTGTTTCCCATCTCCAAGAGCCATATGTATTGACGGATATGAATCATGCAGGTGGACATGAGAAAGCTCTTTACCTAAGATATTTTGATAATCCTCTATGGTCTGATTCATATAAACCATCTGGCCGATGTCCAACATAGCTGTCATCGTTTCCGATGGCATCTCCGAAAGCATTTTCATCTGTTGTAAAGGCGTATTGACAATATTTGAAGAAAGAGGTGTCAATGTTTCCAATACCAGCTTTATACCTTTCCTATGAGCCGTCTTTGCAAGGTATTTGAGAGAATCGGATGCACGTCTCCATGCATCATCTTTAGAATGATTAAAATAGCCGCATCCTGCTGTAACAAGTACCATAGAACTTTCCAGTTCAGCAGCAACATCTATGGCAATACAGAGTATATTGATACTAAATCTTCGAAGGGCTTGTTCCTCTGCAGCAATATTTACCGGATATGAACATTGTTCAGGTGTAATACAAACCACAGATAGCTCTCTTTCCTGCAATTGATTTTTAATAATTCGCAACGATTTTTCATCCATCACATCCAAACACAAATGAGGAGCTGCTGCCCAAAGTTCTACATGTCCAATGCCTAACATCACTGCCGTATCTAAAAAATAATCCAGCGGGTAACGCATATATTGATAGCTTCCTAATGCAAAACGATTCTTAGAAATTCTCATCAAAATTCCTCCAAAACACGTGCTCTTATGCTTTCGGGAACCTTAACGCCGCAGCCAAAAGCACCATTAACCAGACAGGTTGTTGACGCAAATGCTGCTGCATCCTCTAATGCATCTGGCAAAACATTCTCTCGGTATACGCTGTTATGCCATTTTTCTATTCCGTCTTTTTCTATTCCTTCTGCTATCTTAATCAGCATACAAGCTGCAAATGAATCACCTGCTCCCATCGTATCAACTGCCCTTACATAATTGGGCTGTTGCTTATAGAATCGTGTTCCATCATAAACAACGGTATCTTTACTCCCTCGTGTTGCAGTTATCACGCCGCAACCTTCATCATGAATCTTAAGACAAAGTTCCTTTGCTTCTTCCTCAGACATGTCACTGCAAGAAAGGAAAGCAAAATCTATAAACGGAGAAACACGTTTAATTCGATCTTCCTCATTCCATTGAACTGAAAAGTCATAGGATATTAAAGGACTCAAATTCTTTAACTTCGGCAGCTGAGCATCAAAAAAAGAATTATTGCTGGTATGGACAATCGTAAATTCCTTAATATAATCCAAATCATCCTGATTAAGCTCAAGATAGTGACCTTGTAAAACGCCCCCTCTGTTACTTCCTTTGAACACACGGTCACCATCTACAATTGTGACCTGTGCAAAACCGTTTTCACCAGGATAATGTCTGCAGCGAGACCATCCGATTTCTTTTTTATCTAATGTTTCCTGTATGTACTCTGCAACAGCATCCTCACCGAAAACCCCAAGGTACTCACTATCCACTCCGAGCTGTTTTGCGTATACAGAAAAATTTAGAGCCTGTCCGCCTGGATACATCATATTTGTATTCAAATATACGTCACACACATTATCTCCAATGCCTAATACTTTAACCAATTATGTACCCCCCATTTCCATAAACTTGTTTTTTTAAAAAAATAGCGCAGGAATTTTCTCAGTTAAAGAAATTCTCATCCTCTACTGTGAGAACCCCTGCGGTATCTCGCTAATTATTTACTATCTTATTTAAACTGCTGTACCTTATTATAAAGGTCTTCTGTATCGAAAAATCCCTCTGCTTCAAGTTCATCCGCTAATGGAGCCGCTGCATCTAAAAACGCCTGACGATCAATGTCAACAAAGGTAACTTCACCTTCATTAATAAGCCATTCTTTATCGGTTTCCCATTTTTGCTTGATGGTTTTATTATATTGTTCTGCTGCCTGGTCTACACAGTTACTAATTATCTCTTGCTGTTCTTGAGTTATGCTGTCCCAAAACTGTTTAGAAAAGATAACACATTCAACCGGATAAGCATAATCAACTTCCGACACATATTTTGCAGATTCAAAAAGCCCCGCACTCTTATAAGAATCTTTTGAACACTCACCACCGTCTACAACTCCCTGCATCAGCGCAAATGGATATTCGCTCCAAGCAACAACAGTTGGAGTTGCACCCATTGCAAGTGCATTCTTTTCAAAGATGGGAAGATTTGGTATACGATATTTCATACCTACCATATCTGCCGGTGAATAAAGTGGTTTTTTGGAGAAGAAAATACGTGGATTTTTCTGAAATTCAAAATTCACCATATGGAACCCATTGTCTTCTAACTTAGTCCAAATTGGCTCGGATACGTCAGAATGTAAATAATTTAACATATGTTCGCTGGATTCGAATGCGAATGCCATAGAAAGAATGTTAATATCAGGAGCATATGCTGCCAGCGAATCAAGAGAACACATCATACCCTGCTGAAGATCCACCTGAAGATTTTCCATCATAGTGCCTTCATTTCCCAGCTGCTCTGCAGGATAAAATTCAAAAACAAACTGACCTTCAAGTGCCTCATTTGCTAAATCGCAGAACATCTGACACGCTTCAGGTGCCGGCTCACCAATTGCACCTGCATTACCAAATTTAACAACTCTTGCTTTTGCTTCTGGAACATCACCTTCATTGGAAGCATCCCCTCCAGATGAACTACAACCCGAAAATATAAGCATTAAGCATAAAAGAACTAGCATCATGTTAAGTGTTTTTTTCATATGTAACCCTCCTCTTTAATATATTTAGTACATGGACCCCAATAATCGGGGTAACCACATGGTAAGTGGTTCAAAAAAAGTAACAATAATAAGTGTAATAATTAACGGAATAAGAAACTGAACCGTATATTTTAATGATGCATCAAAGGATCCGCCTGTTGCTTTTGCAGTTACAAATAATGCAGGAGCCATAGGCGGTGTTATCAGTCCAAGTGTTACATTAAGAACTGCCATAACACCGATTTGAACATAACTCATTCCAATTCCATTGGCGATATTCATGAGTAGAGGCGCTATCATAATCAAAATCTGCATGGATCCTATAAAACATCCCAGAAACAAAAGGATACCGTTAAGGACAAGCAATATTAAAATATGATTGCCCAATCCAAGCATAAAATTTGTCATGGCAGTCATTAAACCACTTGTAACAATCATCCAGTTAAATATCAAGCCTGTTGCACACAGAGCCATAGCCATACCGGAACTTGAAAGGGTATCCTTCAAAGCTTTTTTTAACATATCCATTGAAAAACGTTTCAAACATATGGAGAGAAATACGCAGTAGGCTGCTGCCACAACACTACATTCTGTAGGCGTAAAGATGCCTGTCATAATCCCAAGAACCAGAATTGCCGGTCCCCCAAGTGCAGGCAAAGCATGAACAGTAGCATTAAATCTTTCTCCCCAATTGTATCGCTCAATAACCGGGGCTTTGATTTTAAACTTCTTTGTTGCAAATACCACCCATGCCATCATAGCAATTCCCATACAAATCCCCGGAACCATACCGGCTTGAAACATAGCCAATGTGGAAGTCTTGGAAAGAAACGCCCATACAACAAAATTAATACTTGGTGGAATAATGGGACCGATTCCCGCAGATGCGGCTGTAACGGCAATAGAAAAATTCTTATCATATCCCGCATCCGTCATGGCCTTAACTTCAATAGTCCCTAATCCTCCTGCATCTGCCAATGCTGAGCCGGACATGCCGGCAAAGATCATGCTTGCCATAATATTGGAGTGAGCAAGACCTCCTGGCAAATGTCCCAGCCATTTTTTTGCCATTCCAAATATTCGATCGGTCAGCCCTATTTCGTTCATGAAAATACCCACAAACAAGAATGCAGGAAGTGCCAGCATATTAAAGTCTGCAAATGAATTTGCAGTTTTCTGAGCAAACATAACAAAATTTTGATGGTTGATTAGTGCATATAGAAGGCTGGAAGCTGCCATTGCATAACTTATGGGAACCTGAAGCAAAATCATTACTATAAATGCAATAAAATATAACATTAGATAAGGATCAATTACGCCATTCATTAAAATCACCTCCATTTTCAGTCCGCTTCATTAACCCGGCTTCCTCAAGTTCTTTAATGATTATGTCTTCTTCCTGCACCGGTGCAACCAATTTACCATTACCTGTAATCATATATGCAATCGTCTTATAAGCGCTTAAAATCAGCATAATAATACTCATAACCAGAACCGGCAATGCATAATAATATGCTTTTTGAAAAGGGAGTCCTCCTACAGGTATCATCTTCAACTGCATGGCAAATAAGTTTCTCGATCCCATAATATAGACAATCGATATCACTATTACGATGACATTTGTAATGTTGTACATAATTTGCTTGAACCGGTGGGGCATCTTTTTCATCACAAATTCCAATACTGCATGCTCATTGTCCCAATAAACCGTACACCATCCCATTGACATTGTCCAAATCATAAACATGGTTACGGTTTCATCAAT